>JBEHWY010000046.1:0-22070 GCA_048498975.1 Actinomycetota bacterium
GGGGGGAGCGGCATGTTGACGGTCACACCCTCGCCGGCGCAGGCCCCGGTGTGCTCGACCAGGCCCGATTCGGCCGGGTAGAGGCCGTCCTGATGGAGGGAGATCGCCAGCACGTCGGGGTCCTCGTAGAAGGCGTGCTCGGTGCCGTTGCCGTGGTGGACGTCCCAGTCGACGATCGCGATCCGCTCGACCCCGTGGGCCGCGCGCATGTGCTCGACGGCGACGGCGATGTTGGCGAAGACGCAGAAGCCGCGGCCTTCGTCGCGCTCGGCGTGGTGGCCGGGCGGGCGGTTCAGCGAGTAGGCGTTGTCGACCTCGCCGCTCCAGACAGCCTCGACGGTGGCGATCACGCCGCCGGCCGAGAGCGCGGCGATCTCGTAGCCGCCGGGGCCGAACGGGGCCAGTTCGCCGCCGTCGCCACCGCCCTCTTCGCTTTCGCGCTTGACCCGGGCGACGTACTCCTCGGTGTGGACTCGCAGCAGCTCCTCCTCGGTCGCCTTGCGGCCGGGGACGTCGACCATCTGGTCGAGCAGGCCGGTGACGTCGAGCAGGTTGCGCAGGCGGCGCTTGGTCGCCGGGCTCTCGCCGTGCTGCTCGGGCTCGACCAGCCCGCCGGTGCTGAGGAAGCCCGACCCGGTGCCGGTGTCGTGCCAGGCGTACAGCTCGTTCCAGTGAAATCCGGTGCTCATCGATCCTCCGTCTCTCGCGCGGCCGCCCGGCCTCGGCCTCTCCGCCTCCCCGTTCGAACATAGATCCGGGTCGGGGGCCGGGAGCGGGGGCCGGACGCCGGCCTTTGAGTTCCTCCAAAGCGGCGGCGCCGGCGTGGGGA
Source organism: Actinomycetota bacterium (assembly GCA_048498975.1). GTDB lineage: Bacteria > Actinomycetota > Thermoleophilia > Solirubrobacterales > 70-9 > VAYN01. The sequence goes on from JBEHWY010000046.1 coordinate 830, forward strand.
TGGGCGGCGGCGCGGGCCTTACCGTCGGGTCGCGCGCAATGAAGCGACTCCTCTTCGAAGACGAGCACGAATGGTTCCGCGAGTCGGTCGCGGCCTTCGTCGACCGCGAGCTGATGCCGCAGCGCGCGCGCTTTCGCGAGCAGCGCTTCATCGACCGCGAGGCCTGGCTGGCGGCGGGCGAGGCGGGGTTCCTCGGGCTCGGCGTGCCGGCCGAGTACGGCGGCAGCGGCGTCGAGGACTTCCGCTTCAACGCGGTGTTCGGCGAGGAGCTGGCGCGGGCCGGCTTCGCCTACGCCTCCAGCTTCGGGATCCAGACCGACATCGTCGCGCCCTACCTGCTGCGGCTGACGAGCGAAGAGCAGAAGGCGCGCTGGCTGCCCGGCTTCGTCAGCGGCGAGATGATCACCGCGATCGGGATGACCGAGCCGGCGGCCGGTTCGGACCTGCGCGGGATCCAGTCGACGGCGCGGCGCGAGGGCGAGGGCTGGCGCCTGACCGGCAGCAAGACCTTCATCACCAACGGCTACAACGCCGACCTCGTCGTCGTCGCGGCGCAGACGCCGGAGGAGGGCGGGATCACCCTCTTCGCGGTCGAAGCGGGGATGGACGGGTTCAGCCGCGGCAACAAGCTCGACAAGCTCGGCCAGCACGAAGCCGACACCGCCGAGCTCTTCTTCGACGAGGTCGCGGTCCCGGCCGAGAACGTCGTCGGCGAGCCGGGCCAGGGGATGCGGCACATGATGGGGCACCTCACCCAGGAGCGGATCAGCACCTCGGTCGTCAACGTCGCCCACGCCGCGGTGGCGCTGGCGCTGACCCTCGAGTACGTCGGCGAGCGGCGCGCCTTCGGCCGCCCGATCGGCAGCTTCCAGAACAGCCGCTTCGCGCTGGCGGAGGCCGACGCCGAGCTCGACATGGCGCGCGTCTACGTCGACCGCTGCGTCGAGGCGCACGTCGCCGGCGAGCTGACCGCGGTCGAGGCGGCGAAGGCGAAGCTGCTCAGCTCGGAGATCCAGAACCGGGTGATCGACACCTGCCTGCAGCTGCACGGCGGCTACGGCTACGTCGAGGAGTACGAGGTCGCGCGCTCCTTCGTCGACGCCCGCATCACCAAGATCTGGGCGGGCACGAACGAGATCATGAAAGAGGTGATCGGCCGCTCGCTCGGGCTCGAGGAGCCCCGCGGCTGACCGTCTCCAGCAAGATGTGACGGACTGTCCAGCTTTCTGAGGGGGAATCGATGCGAAGCCTGCTGTTCGCCGGGGCGACTCGGCCAGATCTCGTCGCCAAGATGGCACGAAGCGGTCCCGATGCGGTGGCGATCGACCTCGAGGACGCGGTCCCGGCCGACTCGAAGCCGGCGGCGCGCGAGGCGCTGCCCGAGCTGGTCGACTCGGTCGGCGACGGGCCACAGGTATTCGTCCGCGTCAACGCGCCGCGCAGCGAGTGGTTCGCCGACGACCTCGCCGCGGCTGCGGCGCTGGACGGCATCGCCGGCGTGGTCGTGCCGAAGGCCGAGGGGCCCGAGGACCTGAAGCTGGTGCGTGGCGAGTTGCCCGAGGGCTCCGTCGTGTTCGCCGGGCTGGAGTCGGCGCGCGGCGTCGCCGAGTGCGAGCGGATCCTCGGCGAGGCGGCGCCCGAGGTCGCCTACTTCGGCGCCGAGGACTACATCGCCGACCTCGGCGGCCGGCGCACGGCCGGCGGTGCCGAGGTGCTCTTCGCGCGCTCGCGGGTGGCGCTGGCGGCGCGGATCGCGGGCGTCGCGGCGATCGACCAGGTCGTCGTCGATTTCCGCGACGCCGAGGGCTTCCGGCGCGACGCCGAGGCGGGGCGGGCGATCGGCTACCGCGGCAAGCTCTGCATCCATCCCTCGCAGGTCGAGGTCGCGAACGACGTCTTCGGCGCGAGCGAGGAGGAGGTGGCGCGGGCGCGGGCGCTGCTGGCGGCCTGGGAGGAGGGCGCCGCGCGCGGCGTCGCCGCGGTGGACTTCGAAGGAGAGATGGTCGACGGCCCGGCGCTGCGGATGGCGCGGGACACGATCGCACGAGGGGGAGGAGACCCGGATGAGCTTTGAGCTGGACGACGACCACCGCGACTTCCAGGAGGTCTGCCGCAACTTCGTCACCCGCGAGTTCGCGCCGCGCGTGCGCGAGGCGGAGGCGGCGGGGACCTTCCCGGCCGACCTCTGGCCGGCGATGGCCGCGGCGGGCCTGCTGGGGATCAACCACCCGGAGGAGTACGGCGGCAGCGGCGGCGGCGTGCTGGCGCTGGCGATCCTCTCCGAGGAGCTGGCGCACGCCAGCGGCGGCCTCGCGATCACGCCGCTGGTCAGCTCCTACATGGCCGGCCCGCATCTGGCGCGCTACGGCAGCGAGGAGCAGAAGGAGCGCTGGCTGGCGCCGCTGCTGGCGGGCGAGAGCGTGGCGGCGATCGCCGTGACCGAGCCGGGCGCGGGGTCCGACGTGGCCGGGATCGCGACCACGGCGAAGGCGGTCGAGGGCGGCTTCTCCCTGCGCGGGACGAAGATGTTCATCACCAACGCCGGCCTCGCCGACGTGATCGTCGTCGCCGCCAAGACCGACCCCGAGGCCGGCCATCGCGGCATAACCACCTTCGTCGTCGAGCGCGGGGCGGAGGGGATGAGCCTCAGCGAGCCCCTGGAGAAGCTCGGCTGGCACGCTTCCGACACCCGGGAGGTCGTCTTCGACGACTGTTTCGTCGCGGAGGAGCGCATCCTCGGCGAGCCCGGCCGCGGCTTTCACCAGATCATGGAGGCGTTCCAAGTCGAGCGGATCTCCCTCGCCGGCATGGCCCTCGGCCTCGGCCAGGCGGCGCTCGACGAAGCCGTCGCCCACGCCAAGGAGCGCAAGACCTTCGGCGAGACGCTGAGTCGTCACCAGACGATCCGCCACCGCCTCGCCGCGGCCGACGCCGAGCTCGAAGCCGCCCGCGCCCTCACCTACCAGGCTGCGGCCCGCTGGGACTCGGGCCACCCCGAAGCCGCCAGCTCCACCGCGATGGCCAAGCTCGTCGCCCCCCAGACCGCGTCCCGCGTCGTCGACGAGGCCCTCCAGGTCTTCGGCGGCTACGGCTTCATCGAGGAGACCCCGGTCGCGATGCACTACCGCGACGCCCGCATCCTCCGCATCGGCGGCGGCACCGACGAGGTCCAGTTGGAGATTCTCTCCAAGCGCATGGGCCTCTAACCGCAATCCCTCTAGAATCCCGCTTCCCGCAGTCGCGGTCCCTTAAGCCGGACCTCCGCGACCCGCGGGCACGCGCCTGTAGCTCAGTTGGATAGAGCGTCGGTCTACGAAACCGAAGGTCACAGGTTCGAATCCTGTCAGGCGCGTTGAAGAAAGCCGCTCCCTGAGCGGCTTTCTGCGTTCTTGCCCCGCTACTTGTTTCATGTATCGAAACATGAAACACTAGGCCGATGTTGAAGGGACAGGACGTAGTGGTGCTGCTGAAGCTGTTGGGGTTTTCGGACTCGCCGCCCGTGCGCGAGCTCGCGGATCAGCTCGGCTTCGACGCCGCCGGCACGCACCGTGCGTTGCGGCGCCTTGATGAGGCGGGCCTCTACTCGGCGGGGCGCCGGCGCGTTTACCGGGGTGCAGCTGAAGAGTTTCTGATTCACGCGGTGAAGTTCAGCTTCCCGGCCCGCTGGAGCTCCGAAGTCAGGGGGATCCCAACCTCATGGGCTGCGAAGCCATTGGTCGGCTCGCTTGCGGAGCCCGGGGGTCTGCCTCCGGTTTGGCCCTTCCCCCAGGGGAAGGTGCGGGGTCTCGGCCTCGAACCGCTGCACCCGATCGTTCCCAAGGCCGCGCTCGAGGATCCAGGGTTGTGGCAGCTGCTGGCGCTGGTCGACGCCATCCGCAGCGATGACAGCGTCCGCGTCAGAGAGCTTGCGACGGAACTGCTGAGGGACCGGATAGGCCCATGAACATCGCGATGCTCGAGCGGGCCGCACGGGAGTTGAGCCCGTTCCTCGATGAAATCGCCTTTGTCGGCGGCGCCACCGTGGCGCTCTGGATCACCGACCCGGCGGCACCTGATCCGCGAGTGACGAAGGACGTCGACCTCGTGGCCGAGGTCGCGTCGCGGGCTGCCTGGTACCGATTCGAGGAGCGGCTTCGCGCGCATGGGCTGCGCAACGATTCCTCGAGTCCTGTGATTTGCCGCTGGCTCTCCGGGGAGCCCGGCGACGAGCTCGTGGTCGACGTAATGCCCGGAAAGGCCTCGATCCTGGGCTTCGAGAACCGGTGGCAGCGCCCGGCGCTGGATCATGCGCAGGCGGTGCAGTTGCCGTCAGGCCAACGGCTTCGGGCAATCTCGCCGCCCTATCTCGTCGCGACGAAGCTGGAGGCATGGAGCGGCCGTGGCGGCGGCGACCACCTCCGCAGCCACGACCTGGAGGACGTCATCACTCTGGTCGACGGACGCCCAGAGCTGATCGACGAAGTCGCGACCGCTCCCCCCGATCTCCGCTCGTTTCTTTCCCACGAGGTCGGGGCCCTGCTGAACGAGCCCCGCTTCCTCGACGCGATCGACGGAACCGTCCTCGGATTCGGTCGTGGAGCATCCGGCCATGAGGAGCGAGTCGACGGGGTCGTCCTTCCGCGCTTCCGCACGCTCGCGGCCTAGGTCCGGCGCAGTTCCCCGCCGCATGATCGAAGCCCAGTCAACCTCAACCCCGCCGACTGCGACTTCATCTTCACGACCCCCACCGGCCGCATCTGGCGCGAGCGCAACTTCTACCGCGACGTCTGGAAGCCGACCAGCAAGCCTCCGGCCTAAACATCCGCCCCCACGAGTGCCGCCACTCCTACGTCACGTTTCTTCGCGCGGCTGGTGTCAACGATGCCGACTTAGCCGAGATAGTCGGGCACCGCGTCGAGACGATGCTGGCGCGGTACACCCACGCTCCAGGTGCCAGCTTCGGAAGCGTATTTGCTGCAATTGGAAGGACCGCGTCCACCCGTCTGGGCAATCTACGAAACTAGAGGCTCGATGACGTCAGCTGCCATTGACTATCCGACGCTTAACGAGCTATGGGAACTTGAGTCCGGCCGAGTTCGACGTGTCGAGATTGTCAACTACCGGAGCATCAAAGCGACGAGCTTGAGCCTCCAGCCCTTCACCGTGCTTGCGGGAGCAAACGGCGCCGGCAAGAGCAACGTGGTGGACGTCTTTCGGTTTGTGTCAGAGGCTCTCAGCCTTGGTTTGTACCCGGCCCTGGAGCGCCGAGGTGGAATACAGGCCGTAAGGCACAAGGTGCCCAGTGGAGGCGGCCGTCAGCGCACCGTCGAGATCAAGCTTTCCCTCGATTTCGCAGGGGGAACTTCAGCTGAGTACCACTTTCGCATCATCTCAGGCGCGAGGGGGAGCTATCGCGTGGGAGAGGAGAGGATTGAGCTTTGGACTCCAAATGGTCACCAATTTGGCCTTGTGCACCTTCAGAATGGGGAAAATCGCCGGAAGCCATTGCTCGTCACGAGAGAAGCGTATGAGCGCGGGGAAGCGTGGGGAGAGTTATTCGGGCCTAGGTTCGGGAAATTTGGCAAGGAGGCCCTTGCGCTGCCGTTCGTGGGCGGCGTCCCCGGCTTCACGGACGTCCTCCAGACCCTTCGACAGATGCGTTCGTATGCCATTGTTCCCGACCTTCTCCGTGAGCCTCAGGATCCGGATGAGGGATTTGTCCTCCACGCCGATGGGCGTAATGCCTCAAGTGTCTGGCAGGAACTTGGATCGGCGGAAAAAAATGAACTCGTGGCAATGCTTGGCCATGCAGTCCCGGGGATAGAGGATGTCAGGACGCTTAGATATGGACGTAAGCGTGGTTTCGAGTTTCTTCAGGCCGTGGGGGGATCCAAGAGAATCAGCTTCGAGGGCCATCAGATGTCCGACGGGACTCTGAGACTCTTCGGAATTATTCTGGGTCTGCTTCAGCCCCGCAGCTCCAGTGTTGTTGCCATTGAGGAGCCTGAGGCGAGTCTGCACGTGGCGGCTTTAGAGGCACTGATCGAACTCGTACGGTCTCGCGTCGGCCCCGGCGAGATCATTCTGACCACGCATAGCCCGGACCTCATCGACTTCATCTCCCCAAAGGAGCTACGGATAGTCCGCCGCCACAGGGGAAACACGGTGGTCTCGGAGGTGTCGAAGCACTCAAAAGAGATGGTTCGAGAGGAGCTGTTCACCTTGGGCGAGCTGCACCGCACCGGGGGACTTCGAGCAGATGATGAGCCAGCGTCACTTCCGCCCGAATCGTGAAGCACATTGGGTTAGTCGTTGAGGGGCGAGCCGATAGGACGATTACTGGGCTCGTCCGTCGGTATCTGGCCGAGCGCTGCTATACCGGCCTTGGCGTAGGGAGGCCGATTTGCGCCAAGGATCGCGGAAAGCTCTTGAAAGAGGGGGAACTAGAGAAGTTCGTGCGCTTCGCGGCGACGGAGGAGGGCGCAGTCGCAGTGGTCGTCCTCTTCGATGCTGACAGGGATCCCGCGTGTGAGCTGGGACCTTCGGCCTTGTCTCGCGTGGAGAATCGGACCAATTTGCCTGTGAAGATCTGCGCTGCCGTTCGGAACATCGAGAATTGGATCGTCGCGTCGGCTGAGACTACGCTGGATGGTGGCGCCCCCCTTGATGATCCAGAGGGAGCAGGTGCAATCCGCGCGGTCAAGGATTTCCTGAAGCCGCGCGCCTACAACAAACCGATCTCTCAGCCCGGCCTGACCGAACGGATCGATTTCGACCTCGCGCGGACCCGCTCCTACTCCTTCAATCGATTCCTCAACATCTTGGACGACATAGCGTCTTCCGCATCGGGCTAGCCAGGTTGTCTGACGAGTGAAAGGAGCTGAAGCTAGTCAGATCGCTACCGCGGGGATAGGTCTCCACGACCCTCCGAACAAGCGATGTGCGGTCCTCGGCGGCGGGCTCCCGCCATGCGGTTAGCAGCTAGGAAGACCAGCGGGATCTACTAGGCAGCCACGAGACATTGAGGAAGTCTGTGCCTACACGGGAGTACGAGCGGCGTATGCGGTCTGGGCTTTTCCCGCAAGCCGTCGGCCTTCGGTGAAACGATCGAGACTGTCAAGTCGCATCCCCGTCTCAAGACCGTCGCAAATCGCTCTAGCAAGCGCCGCACGGCCAGCCTACGAAACCGAAGGTCACAGGTTCGAATCCTGTCAGGCGCGTTGGCAAGAGTCGCTTGCGAGCCTGCCGCAATTCTTGCGCGGCCGTATCGTGTATCGACACGTGATACGGGGCTTCTCCGCATGATCAGGGCCGGCGACGTCTATGTCCTCGGCGGATTGCTCGTCCACGGGGAGGGATGGAGCTACAGGTTGCTTGCTGAGCGCCTGCGTGTTCCACACCCGGCCGTTCAGCGAGCGCTGGAGCGAGCGAAGGCTGTCGATCTCTACTCCGCGGACCGCCGCGAAGTCCATCGCCCGCATTTCGAGGAGTTCTCGCTTCACGCACTGCGCTTCGTTGCCCCCGGCCGTCTCGGTGCGCTTGTGCGAGGCGTGCCTGCGGCGTGGGTGGCCAAGCCGATGGCCAATGCGATCCGCTCCTCGGAAGAGGAGCCGCCTCCCGTCTGGCCCTACGCCCACGGCCGAATCCGGGGGCAAGCGATCGAGCCGCTGCACTCTGCGGCACCAGTGGCGTCTGAGAGTTGGCTGGAGCTCGGGGAAGTACTCGCTTTGCTCGATAGCTTGAGGGTCGGAGATGCTCGGGTCCGGCAGGTTGCCGGAGACCTTCTCTTGGAGATGCTGCGAAACCGATCGGTGGATACAAGCTGCTAGAGAGTCGGCTGGGTCTGGTATCCAGGGACACCTCGAGAGGGGCGAAAACCGGAGATGGGCGTACGATCTGCCCAATGGCCAGGCGAGAAAAAAGCCGCCGATCTGTCGCCCTCTCAGAGATCCGGGAGGACGTGCGGCGCATAGCAACGGCCCATGGAGCCGGCAATGTGCGCGTGTTCGGCTCGGTCGGACGCGGCGAACAGGGTGCGTCCAGTGACCTCGACCTTCTCGTCGATATGGCGGAAGGTCGCAGCCTGTTCGACCTGATCGCCCTGTCCAACGATTTGGAGGAGAGCCTTGGAGTCGAGGTAGACGTTCTCACCGAGGCGAGCCTGTCGCCGTACATACGAGACCGCGTTCTCGATGAGGCGGTTGCACTCTGAAGGACGAGAGCGTCTACCTGCTGCATATCCGCGATGCCATCGACAAGGTGTTCGCCTACACCGAGTCTGGCCGGCTCGCGTTCTTCAAGAGCCCAATGATTCAGGACGCGGTCGTCCGCAACCTGGAGGTCGTCGGCGAGGCGACCAAGCAGGTGCCGGACTCGTTGCGGCAGCGGGCACCGGAGCTGTCGTGGCGCGAGATGGCCGGTATGCGCGACAAGCTCATCCACGACTACCTCGGCGTCGATCTCAACCTAGTCTGGGATGTGGTCGCCTCGGAGTTGCCGCGTACCCGCGATCGGATTGCTGCCTTGATCAAGGAACTCGAGGCCGAGGGCAAGTAGGGGTCACCTTTCGAAGGACGGCGAGACGCTGAGGGTTAGGCGCACGGCCCATGAGGGCATCGTCCTCGAAGGCACCAAGACCGACCACGGCGAGACCGACGCCGGCCGCACCGTCCCGGTCCCCGCGACCCTCGCCTGGCTCCTCGGAGCCCAGATCAACCTCAACCCCGAAGACACCGACCTCATCTTCACGACCCCCAGCGGCCGCATGTGGCGCGAGCGCAACTTCTACCGCGACGTCTGGAGGCCGACCCAACAGGCCTCCGGCCTAGACATCCGCCCCCACGAGTGCCGCCACAGCTATGTCACCTACCTACGCGCCGTCGGCGTCAACGACGCCGACCTAGCCGAGATCGTCGGTCACCGTGTCGAGACGATGTTGGCCCGATACACGCACTCGGTAGGAGCGAGTTTCCATGCGGTGCGTCTCGCGATCGTGGGTCCTCCGCAACGAGGCGGCCGCGAGCGCCCCGGTCCATCCGTCCGTCCTTGATCGAATGTGGACCGTTGAGGTCCACGCTCTGCTACAGTCGCGCTTATGGCGGAGACGAGTCGTGCTGTAGGAGACCTGCTGCGTCGTCTCAGGACGAGCCAAGGGCAATCCTTGCGTGGTGCAGCTCAGGATCTCGGAGTAGACCCCTCCTATCTGTCTAAGGTCGAGCGCGGCCAGAAGCCGCTTCCTCAAACCCTTAGGGAGAGGCTGACGGACTACTACCACGCAGATCCAGACGAGTTGATTGTCGCCGAGGGAGGGGTTCCTGCCGACGTTGCGAGGATCCTCGCCGAGCATCCAGAGGCAATGGCGGAGCTGCGGAGGCGTTATGGCTAAGACGGGCCCCTTGACCGGCCAGGTGCTAGCTGAACGCTGGCAGGTGCTGGACATCATTGATAGCAGCAATTTTGGCGATGTCTATGAGGGACGTACGCTGGCTGGCGACGGTGCTTGTGCGATTAAGGCGCTTCGCACCGGCATGGCGAATCCTGGTCATCTCGCAGACTTTCAGACGGAGGGAGACCTCCTCGAACTCCTAGCCGGGTCCAGCAACATCATCACGATGCTAGATCGCGGCATCCACGGCCTTCAGGTCACGATTTCGGCACCTGGCGCAGCGGAAGCGGGCGCCGAATTTAAGCTCGAAGTCCCCTACATCGTTCTAGAGCTGGCTGACGCAAGCCTTGCTGATCTGATCGCGCACCGACATCTCCTGCCGTGGGAGGATCGACTGGGATTGTTCAGAGATGTCGCTAAAGGCGTGCATCAAATGCATGATCGGCGCATCGTTAATAGGGATCTGAAATCAAACAACGCGCTGGTGATCCAGTCTTCGGCTCGCACAACGGAGGCAAAAGTCGCCGATCTCGGTCGGAGCAGCGACACGACCGCGCCTCCCCGGGTAGCCCCCCAGATTTACGATTTCATGCGCGGTGACCCTGCTTTCAGTGCGCCCGAGTTGGTCTGGGGCCTCGGGAACGCTCATCCTGATACCGCGAGGCTCGTCGACTTGTACCTACTGGGCTCCGTGTTCTTTGAGTTCGCTGTAGGAGTGGCGCTGACCGCGCTCGCGATTCCTCAGCCGCTGCAAGTTATGAACAGCGCCGCTGCGCTAAGCGCTGCTGACCGCCAGCTTGAGTACGAAGCAAACTTGACACAGCTCCGTGTGGCAATGGAGGTCGGATATGGGCAGTTCGAAGCTGAACTCCCCCCTGCAATTCGGGAGCCGGCGAGCCAGCTTCTACGCCGTTTGACCGATGTGAACCCCAAGGCAAGAGAGCCGAGATCCATTAGCGGTCGAACCATCGTTCAGGCTTGGGATCTTCAGTGGATCTTGAGGAAAATCGACACTATGCGCCGCCTTTTGGAGGTCAGTAAACGCGATGCCAAGCGTAAGGAAGAGCGGTCCGCACGCAGGGCGAAGAAGGAACAAACTTCGACGACGGGAGCACGATCGTGAGCATTGTCCTCGATGACAGGGAGCAGAATCTCGCCGCTCCGAGCGGGCTCGAATTCCTCCCGCCAAGCGTCCTAAGCCGACGCGAGCCAGTACTGAGATTGGCCGTTCCGGTAGAGGCTCCGGCAGAACAAGATGAAACCAACGTTGTGCAAGCGCGTGATCTCATCGAGCGCCAGCCTTCCTCTCCGGCAGCCTGGGCCCGTCTTTCCCAGGCTGAGCTTGCCGTGGGCAACAGGTCGGCCGCTGCGGCTGCGGCGCTTGCTGCACTAGGGAGGATGGAGCGTTCCGAAAGCGGCCCCGCTCTCGCGGCGGCCGTTGTTCTCGTAGCTTGTGACCATCTCGATGACGCGGAGGAGGCCCTCCGACGGCTCAGTAGTGTCGGAAGCTCAGGGAAAAAGGAGTTGAGCCCGCCGCTGCTCGCTTTCTGGGCGGGGCTTGCGGCCGCCCGGCACGATTTCGATCATGCCTTGGAGATCCTCTCCGGGGTCAAGAGTGCGGAAGCCGACGCCATGCGCGGCTGGGTTGAGCTTCAGCGCGGGAACTACCGGAAGGCGATCAAGTTCTACCGCCATGCCCTTCGAGATGGTCCTCCAGATCCTGCCACCCTGACGAATATTGGCTACGCTCACGCGGCTCTTGGCCAGCGAGAGCGGGCAATTCGGGACACGCAGTATGCGCTATCTCTCGCCCCCGCCGAGCGAAGTCGCGTGGGGCTCAACCTCGTCGCATACTACGTCTCGGAAGGCCGCTTTAAGAAGGCCATGGAATTGCTGCGCGCGCTTCAGGCGGACGCTCCGAGAGATCTCGACCTTCGCTTCGCTGAGGCACATCTCCACTTCATTGCCGAGAAGCCCGAGCGTTCGCGGCAGGTTTTGCAGCGAGCTCGAACCACCCTCTGGGCTCACCTCTCGGAGGTGCAACAGGCGGAACTATCCGCGAATCTGACCTTTGTTCTGTGGCGGCTTCAGAAACGCACGAATACGGAGGCGGCCAAAGAAATAGTCCGCGATTTGGAAGGGGTGGATTTCGCTGCTGTTCGTGTGGCCGAGATGCTCCCCGCCCTTCTTGACCGATTCTCGGACTCGCGCGTCCTTAATAGGGTGCTAACGCGAACCCAGCAGGCTAACCCTGACCGTCAACTGTTCTGCTTGGAGGCCCATGCCGCCCTGCTCGATCATCGATTTGATGAGGCGGTCGAGATCAGCGTTCGGTGGGCAGGGACGGCGCCCCTCAGCCCGGTTGCTGCTACCGCAGCCACGTTTCTGCTCGCAGACCTTGCCGACGATCCGGGACAAGCGGTGGAAATCGGCTTGCCCGCTCTCAATCGAATGCCGAGCGCCAAATCGCTTGCAAACAACGTCGCTTACTCTCTAGCTCTGGTCGGGCGGGCAGAGGAGGCGCGCACCGTACTCCCTGAGGATTCGTCGCCACAGGCCTTGACGACCGCTGGGTTGGTGGCGTTGCGGTTGGGGGAGACGCATCGAGCAATCGATCGCTATCGAGTTGCCCATCAGAGAGCAGAGAAGAACGATGATGGGGATCTCGCTGCGTTGATTGTTCTCCATGCACGGATGGCAGTGCATTGCTTCGCGCCTGAGCTAGGAGATGAGGCCCTTGGCCTTCCGGAGTTTGTGCTGCCTGATGGGTGGGAGGACAAGCCGAGATTTGCGATAGCTCTTGAGATGCTGAAGCGAAAAGGCATTGCAGACCCAACCACCGCCTGAATAGCAGCTCGTCTCGCCGTGGCAGTCGCGCGCCCCGGTGCTGGCCGGAATGGCCAAGTCGCAAATCCGTCACAAGACCGCCGCAAACCGCTCTGGCAAGCGCCCCACGGCCAGCCTACGAAGCCGATGCTCGCTGCGGGTAACCGGTGCGTCAACTCCCCGCGGTTCCAAGGCATTGGGATTTAAGCGACGGCGCTTTGCCGAGTCGCAGCAGGCATTGGCGCATCTCACCCGGGACAACACGGGCTGAGTGCGTCCACCGTCGTTGACTGTCTAGGCTGATTCCATGCGGGTCCATCGGGGTCTATACGCATTCGCCCTGCTGGGCGCCTTGGTCGTCGCGTTCGGGGGTTTCGCCGCGGCGGTAGTTGCGCTCCTAGCGATCGAACTCGATTGCGGCGACGGCTACGGAAACAGTTGCCACGAAGGTCTGGTGACCACCCAGATCGTGGTGGCGATCGCCGGCCTAATCCCCGCGGGTGGGCTTTTCTGGGCGGCGCTCACCGAACGATGGTGGGTCGCCGCCGTCTTGCTGATCGTTACCGCTCTCTGCTACCTGACCTGGGGCGTGCTCAACGACGCCGTGGTCCACGGGTGGGACCATCTCAAGGTCTTTTGACGACCCTCTTCGTAACGGGCTGCGACCGTCCGTGCCGGTCAGCCAGGCTGGCACTCAGGCGCAGGTGCTTTCGCGGTGCAAGCCTGAACGGGAACCGCACCACGCCGCGAGGGCGGACATGCTTGACCAAGATCGCCCTCGGCGCCAGGTGGTCGTTCTTGGCATCCACCGAGAGCATCAACCGCAGCCATCTATGGTGTCCTGGCCGGAGGCCTTTGACGCGATACTCAATGCTCAAGGTGTGGCCCGTGAGCGTGGCCGCGTGGAGTCTCAGGCCGGACGGCACTGAAGCCCGCCTCGCAGGCGATGCGGAGATGTAGCTTTCGTAGCACGTGTCTGCTTCTTCAGTCCAGGTAGGTCTACGAAACCGAAGGTCACAGGTTCGAATCTGTCAGGCGCGTAAGTACAAGCTCGCCCCGGAAGCCGGTTTGCGGATCAGCCGCCGGGGCGGGTGAAGCTCAGGTGGACTGAGGCGCGCGCTGTTTCGGTGCCCGCTTGGGCGGTTACCGCTGCGAGTGCTCGCAGGGGGCGGGTGCGGTTGCCGGTGGTGCTGAGGCGTTTGCGGCCGGCTTTGTTGAGGCAGAGGGCGACGATGTTGCGGCCGCTCGTGAGGGAGACGTGGCGGGTTGCCACGGTGAGCTTTCCGACCTTGGCGTTGATCGAGGCCGTGGCGGCGCGGTCGGTCGTGATCACGATGCCGCTGGCCGGGCGCTGGGCGCAGGCCCGGCGCAGGGTGGCGATCGAGTGGGCTGAGGCTGCGCGGACGGCGATGGTGAAAGGTCCTTCTTCGGGCGGCGTCGGCGGCGTCGGCGTGGGGAGGACCGGGGTGGTGAACGTGCGCAGCTCCCCTTGGGTCGTGCCGTCTTCGTTCGTCGCGACGACGCGGTAGCTGTAGGCGGTTCCCGGCTTCAGTCCGGTGAGCTTTTCCTCGACGAAAGTGTGCTGACCTGCGCCCACTATGGCCGGTGGCGTGCTCGTGCCGAGGGACGCGGTGGTGCCGTATTCGAAGTTGTAGGAGGTCTGTTGGCCGGCGACTCCGACTACGGCGCTGAGCGTCGCGGTGGTGGGCGTCAGGTCGGAGGCCGGGCCGGTTGCGCCGGCGATGCAGGTTGGCGACGGAGATGGGCCGCTGTGGGTGGCGACGGCTTCGTGCCCGTTGAGGAGCCAGGTGATGGCGGTGAACGCTTCCTGATTCCAGACGGCGCGGAAGACCCGTTGGTATGTGCCCCGGTTGAAGACTTCGGGCTGTCCTTGGTAGCCGAGCCCGGGGACGATCTGGTTTTCCTCGCCGAACGTGATGCTCTGCTGGGAGTCGGCCGTGTAGCCGAAGTACACGTAGACGGTGCCGGGGCCGGGGGTGACGCAATCGACGAAGGGGACGACGTCGGCGGCGGCGGGGCTGGCACTCGCCAGGAGGCCGACGAGCGCGAGGCCGACGACCGCCGCGGTCGATCTCCATCGAGAAACTCGGCGTGACATGGTCGCCACCCTAGCGGGACCCAGGCTCGAGCCCGGTCAGGCGCGCTGGGCCCAGGCGTCCCGCGAAACCTCGTACACGGCGTGGTCGCCCAGGGGCGTCTGCACCGTGTCGACGTAGACCGCGCCGAGGAAGTCCTCGACGGCACCGCGGGTGCGGGCGTTGTCGGCGCCGATGCGCAGCTCGACCGCCTCGAACGTCGTGAAGGCGTGGTCGAAGAGGAGGCCCTTGACCTCGATGTAGTCCTCGGGCGCCCAGTAGGCCCGGGCGAGAAAGGTGTTGTCGATCAGGATGCGGCTGCCGGCCTCGTCGGGCGGCTCGAAGCGGCTGCCGCCGACCAGCTCGCCGTCCGCGGTGGTGACCGCCAGCGCGCCACCGGAGGCGAGCGCGTCGGCGAAGAAGCGCTCGAGCTTCTCGGGCGTCGCCCGATCGGGCTCGGGGTGCTCCTCCCAGATCAGCGGGTCGCTCGCGACGGCGAGGAACGCCTCGCGGTCGGACGCCTGCAGCGGGCGCATCTGGAATTTGGGGCCCTGCAGGGTCGGCTGGCGGTCGAAGTCCACGCGCCGAGTATCCCAGGGCCGCGTCGAGCGGATGTCACAGAGGCGTTGCCGGGATCCGCCGCTCGTTCCTATGTCCAGGCTTTCTTGACAGGTCGAGTGGCAGCCGCCATCGTCGCCGACCCCCACGACGAACGAACCAGGAGGCACGATGAACGTAACCAACCTCTCCGACCTGGAGACGACCGAACTGCGGTCCGGCGCCAGCGACGAGGTGGCATGGGTCGGCGGCTTCTTCGCCTACGGCGGCAAGGACGCCGAGCAGTCGGCGACGATCTACTTCGCGGTGCCACCCGGCGAGCGGCTCGGCAAGCACGTCGACACCGCCGAGGAGACGCAGTTCGTCGTCTCGGGCGAGGGGGAGCTGCTGCTCGACGACGGCGCCAAGCCGATCCGGCCCGGTGACGTGTTCGTGCTCCCCGAAGGCACCTCGCACGACCTCCGCAACACCGGCTCGGAGGACCTGCGGATCATCGCCTTCTTCTCCAAGCCCCAGGTCGAGCAGCACTGGGACGTCGACACCTGGCCGCCGGACGGCTCGAAGGTCACCGGCTCGCCGAACCGGGGTTGAGCCGCGGCGCGGCAGCTACGTCGCGCAGCGGAACTGGTACTGGGTGTTGACGTCTTCGCTGCCGAAGCCGAGGGCGCCGTTCTTCAGCGCGATCACGTAGTTCGCGCGTTCGCCGCCGTCGGTCCAGCTCGGTTCGACCCATTCGCGCGGGGTGGTCTGGTTGCCGGAGTACTGGAAGCTGTCGTAGGCGGCGAGCTCGCCCTGGCTGGGCAGGCGCCGGCCTTCGCCGGCGCAGGCGATGAGAGCGAAGCCGTAGCTGGCCGCCGGGTGGGCGGAGGTTTCGATGCAGGCGCCGGCGGCGAGCTTCGTCCCCGCGGGGCATTCGGCGCCGGCGCCCGCCTTGAGGTCGCCGGCGGTGAGGGAGTCGTTCTTGACGTCGGCCGAGGTCACGGAGCCGTTGCGGATCTGCGTGCTGCCGACGCTGTTCTTCGGCAGCTGCGTCGCGGCGTAGGCGGCGCCGCCGAGGGCGAGGAAGAGCGCGAGCGACGCGACGACGTTGGCGTAGGTCAGCCTCGGTCTCATCGAGATCGGCAGCCTATCGCCGATGGCGCCACCCCGACCCGGCGGCCGAAGGCGCTCGGCATCGTCGCGGCGGTGCCGAGCAGACCGAACCTGAGCCAGCCTCGCTCCGTAGACGTCCGGAAACAGAGTGAAAGGAAGGACATGAAGACCTACGCCATTCGCCGTCTCCACGCCTGGGGTTCGCCCGCCGAGTTGGAGACGATCGCCGCCCGCTCCAAGCAGGTCGCCGACGCCGAGTTCGCCGACGACATCTGCTGGATCCGCAGCTACGTGATCGCCGAAGAGGACGGCTCGCTGGGGAGCATCTGCATCTACCAGGCGAGCAGCCCGGAGGCGATCCGCACCCACGCGCAGCGGGTCGGGATGCCCGCCGACGAGGTGCTGGACGTCGCCGACCTGGTCGTGATCCGTCCCGACCCGGTGGCCGAGGCCGCCGCCTGAGGACCGCGCGAGGGCCGGCGACAACTACCTCGGCCGCTACCCGGCCAGCGTCGTCGAGCGGCATCGCCCGGTCGACCCGCAGGCCCATGCCCGCTTCGCGGCTGTACTCGCCCCGATTCCACCGACCGAGCGCTAGAAAAAACCGCAACGTCTCCGAATCGAAGCGATAGTTTTCGAACACTCTGGAAGACGCGACGACAGCCAAGCCGCGCCGTCGGTGGCGGGCGATTGCCGGCCTCTCGGTCCTGGTCGTCGGCATCGCCCTCTTCCTCCTGTTGCAGGGCGGCGGCGGTGATGGCGGGCCGCTGAACGCTGTCGCCGCGGCGGCGGCGAGGACGCAGGAAGAGCCGGGCGGGCGCGCCGTCGCCCATGTGGTCGTCACGAAGGCGAACGGGGAGTCGTTGCCGATCGCGGCTCGGATGGTCTACGACGCCGAAGGTCGCGCCAGGGCCGTGCTGAGAATGCCGCCTTCGGTGAAGGGCGGGATGCGGATGGACATGGTCGCCGACGGGGCCGTCATGTACATGAGCTCGCCCAAATTCGGCACGCTGCCCGGCGGGGCCAAGTGGATGAAGCTCGACCTCGAAGCCGCGGAGGGCCTCGAAGTTCCTGCCCCCACCAGCGATCCGACGGATGAATTGGCGCGGCTCGAAGCATCTGAAGACGTGCAGAAGCTCGGCACCGAGGACGTGCGCGGGGAACCCATGACGCACTACCGGGGCACGATCGGCGTCTCCGACACCCTGCAGCGCCTGCGGGAAGCGGGAGAAGACGGCAACGCCGCGATCGTCGAGAAATATGGGGTGCCGATTCACTTCGAGGTGTGGATCGACGCCGAAGGGCTGGTGCGACGGATGCGGATCGTCAACCTGCAGCCCCACGGCGAGGGCGGTGAAACCAGCACCGACATGACGATGGACTTCTACGACTTCGGCGCCGAACCGAAGATCGAAGTGCCCGACTCGAGCGAAGTGTTCGACGTGACCGAGCAGACCAAGGAAGAACTCGAGTCGTCGAACAACGGCTAGCTGGGCCCCTGCGCGCCTGCTAGAAACAAGTCCATCTTGAGCAGCGGAGGAGCTCTCGGGGACTGGAAGCGGCGCTCGCTGCTGTGGCGCTCGGCGTTCGTTTGCGCGCTGCTCGTGGTTCTGGCGGCCGTCGTTCCCGCCGCGGCGGGGGCGGCCGTCGACGCGCACGGCAGCGTCGAGCAGGTCTACGCCACCGGCCTGCACCCCGGGGCGAAGGTGACGCTGCTCGACCGCAGGCACCGCACGGTCGCGGCGAAGCGGGTCGACGGGCTCGGCGGCGTGCTCTTCCGCAAGGTGAAGCCGGGCAAGGGGTACCGGCTGCGGGTCGGCTCCACGGGCCCGCGCTCTGGGCCGCTGCGGGTGCTGACCACGCGTTCGGCGCCGCCCAGCAACGCGATCTACGAACAGTCGATCCCGGCCAGCGGCTACGGCTACCTGACCACTCGCGACGGGACCAAGCTGGCGATCGACGTCCACCCGCCCCAGGACGTCTCGAAAGTGATCCCGGGGGCGCAGGCGCCGGCGCTGCCGACGGACCAGACTCCGACCCTGATCGAGTACTCCGGCTACGGGTACGCCAACCCGGCCGGGCCCGAAAGCGGCCTGGCGCTGATCGCCAACCTGATGGGCTTCACGGTGGTCGACGTCAACATGCGCGGCACCGGCTGCTCGGGCGGCGCCTTCGACTTCTTCGAACCGCTGCAGAGCCTCGACGGCTACGACGTGATCGAGACGATCGCCCGCCAGCCGTGGGTGGCGAACCACCAGGTGGGGATGATGGGGATCTCCTACGGCGGCATCAGCCAGCTCTTCACCGCCGCCACGCGGCCGCCGAGCCTGGCGGCGATCGCGCCGCTTTCGGTCCTCGACAGCACCCAGACGACGCTCTACCCCGGCGGCATCCTCAACACCGGCTTCGCCGTGCCCTGGGCCGAAGAGCGGGTCCACGACGCCGAAGCCGCCGGGCCCTCGAGCGGCCAGGCCTGGGCCTACAAGCGGATCCAGGAAGGCGACGCGACCTGCAGGGAAAACCAGGCGCTGCATCCCGAAGCGGTCGACCTGCTGGCCAAGGTGAAGGCCAACAGCCACTACGTGCCGAAGGTCGCCGACCCGCTGTCGCCCGTCACCTTCGTCGACAAGATCGACGTGCCGACCTTCATCGCCTGCCAGTGGACCGACGAGCAGACCGGCGGCCATTGCCCGACCCTGGCCGAGCACATGACCGGCACCACGAAGAAGTGGTTCACCTTCACCAACGGCACGCACATCGACGCCCTCGACCCGGCGACCTTCAACCGCTGGTACGACTTCCTCCAGCTCTTCGTCGCCCACCGGCCGCCGATCCTGCTCTCGGCCGCGATGCAGGCCGGCGCACCGCTGGTCTACGCCGAGGCGATGGGGATCTCGGGCGTCACCCTGCCGCCCGATCCGGTCCAGCAGCAGCCCACCTACGACGGCGCCCTCGCCGCCTTCGAAGCGCAGCCGCCGGTTCGCGTCCTCTTCGACAACGGCGCCGGCGGCAGCTCGCCGGGCAAGCCCTACGCCGGCTTCGAAGCGGACTTCTCCAGCTTCCCGATCCCGGGGACCCAGGCGCGCGCCTGGCACCTCGCCCCCGGCGGCACCCTCGCCGCCCGCCCGCCCGGCGGCCGCCACGCCGACTGGTTCAAGTGGAACGCGCGGGCGCTGCCGTTGACCGACTTCCACGGCGACACCGCCGCCGGCGCGGGCGGCCTCTGGACCGCGGCCCCCAACTACGAATGGGCGCAGAGCCCGCCCGGCAGCGCCGTCTCCTACCTGACCGCGCCGCTCGGCGAAGACACGACCGTTGTCGGCGCCGGCGCGGTCAAGGTCTGGGTCCGCTCCTCGGCGCCGAGCGTCGACCTGCAGGCGACGATCAGCGAGGTCCGCCCCGACGGCAAGGAGACCTTCGTCCAGAACGGCTGGGTCCGCGGTGAGGGGCGCCAGCTCGACAAGGCCAAGAGCACGCCGCTGGAGCCGGTGCTGAGCCTGCGCCAGCGTGACGTCTCACCGCTGCCGGCGAACCGCTTCGTGCCGGTGACGATCCCGCTCTACTACGAGGGTCACGCCTACCGCGCGGGCTCGCGCATCCGCGTCACGATCGCCGCGCCGAACGGCACCCAGCCGGTCTGGAGCTTCGCCCAGACGCTGCCCAAGGGCACCGCCAAGGTGGCGATCGGCTTCGGCAAGAAGATGCCCTCGAAGCTGCTGCTCCCCGTCGTCCCCGGCGTCGCCGTGCCGACCGGCCTGCCGCCCTGCCCGGGCCTGCGCGGTGAGCCCTGCCGCACCTATGAACCGCTGGCGAATCGCGCGGCCAAGCCCTGATCGGGGTAGGCTCGCGGCCACCCTTCCGTCTTGAAAGGACTCCACTTGCTCCTCGCAGACATCAGCTTCGGCGAACTGGTCCTCTTCGTCGTCTGGATCGCCCTGTTCGTGATCTGGATCTGGATCCTGTTCGCGGTGATCACCGACCTCTTCCGCGACCACGACGTCTCAGGCTGGGAGAAGGCAGCGTGGATCCTGTTCCTGATCTTCATCCCCTTCCTGACGATGCTCGTCTACCTGATCGTGCGCGGCAGCGGCATGCGCGAACGGGCGATCAAGGCGCAGGCGGAGGCCAAGCACGAATTCGACTCATATATCCGCCACGAGGCGCAGACGACGCCGGCCGACGAACTCCACAAGCTGCACGACCTGAAGGAAAAGGGCGCGCTGACCGACGAGGAGTACGAGCGGGCGAAGGCCAAGCTGCTCGGCTGAATTGCCGGCGCCACGGCCTCAGTAGGTTGGGGCCGTGGACTACGGCCACGAGCTCGAGTTCGGCACCTTCGTCACCCCCGCGGCCGCGGCGCCGGAGGGGATCGTGCGGCTGGCCGAACTCGCCGAGGAGCTCGGGCTCGACGTCGTCAGCTACCAGGACCACCCCTACCAGGCGCGCTTCCTCGACACCTGGACGCTGCTCTCCTACGTCGCCGCCCGCACCAACCGGGTGAGGCTGGCGCCCAACGTCGTCAACCTGCCGCTGCGCCCGCCGGCGGTGCTGGCGCGGGCGGCGGCCAGCCTCGACCTGCTGAGCGGCGGCCGGGTCGAGATCGGCCTCGGCGCCGGCGCCTTCTGGGACGGGATCGAGGCGATGGGGGGCGAGCGGCGCACGCCGGGTGAGTCGGTCGGTGCCCTGGAGGAGGCGATCGCGGTGATGCGGGCGCTGTGGGACACCGGCCAGCGTGGCGGCGCCCGCTTCGAGGGCGAGCACTACCGCCTGCGCGGCGCCGCGCGGGGGCCGGAGCCGGCGCACCGGATCGGGCTCTGGATCGGTTCCTACAAGCCGCGCATGCTGGCGCTGACCGGGCGGCTCGGCGACGGCTGGCTGCCCAGCACGCCCTACCTGGAGCGGGCCGAGCTGGCCAGCGGCAACGCGGCGATCGACGCCGCCGCCGAAGCGGCCGGCCGCGACCCGCGCGAGGTGCGCCGCCTGCTCAACGTCGCCGGCGCCTACTCCGACGGCGCCCTCGGACCGCTCGCCGGCTCGTCGCGCGAGCAGGCCGAGGAGCTGGCGCGGCTGGCGGTCGAGGAGGGGATCTCAGGCTTCTATCTGATGGGCGAGGACCCCAGCGCGCTGGAGCGCTTCGCCGCCGAGGTGATGCCGGCGACGCGCGAGCTGGTCGCCGCCGCCCGCGAGCGCGGCGGCGCCGCCGCGGCCGAGCGCGAGGAGGGAGCCGTCGCCCTGCAGTCGGGGCTCGCCCCCGCTGCGCAGGAAACGGTCGCGGCCCCCGCCGCGACGGCGAGCGCCCCCGCCG
>JBEHWY010000047.1:0-21702 GCA_048498975.1 Actinomycetota bacterium
TGGAAAGCCTGACCTGGGCCTCACCCGAAGGCATCGCCGTCAGCAGCTCGTCGACGCCGACGCGGAAGGCCGGGTTCCAGGTCAGCGCCAGCGCTCCCAGGGTCTTGCCGTGGAAGCCGCCCTCGACCGCCAGCACCCGCGGCCGGCCGCTCGCCCGCCGCGCCAGCTTGAGCGCGACCTCGACCGCGTCGGCGCCGTCGGAGCCGAGCCAGACACGGCTCAGCCGCGGGTCGCAGGCGGCCGACAGCTCGGCGACGAAGCGCGCCGTCGCCGGGCTGGCCAGAACCCGGGTCGCGGTCGGGACGCGGTCCAGCTCCGCCCGCACGGCGTCGAGGACGAGCGGGTGGCGATGGCCGAGCAGGGTGACCCCATAGGAGCCGAAGTCGATCACCTCGCGGCCGTCGGAGAGCCGCACCGCCGCGCCCTCGGCGCCGACCTCGACCGCGTCCCGCCCGGCCAGCTTCGCCCCCAGGGCGACGCCCGGCGAGGCATGCCGGCGCAGCCGCTCGAACGCCTCCGTCGCCAGCGCCGGGTCGGCGGCGACGGTCACGGCCCCACCGCCTGGCGCTCGACGCCGCGCAGCATCTCGCTGCAGTTCTCGTGCAGCGAGCGTTTCGCCACGGGGTTGAGCATTTCCGCCAGCAGCGGCACCCCGATCTCGAACTCGACGTCGAAGGTGACGGTGGTCAGGCCCGGCTCCGCCTCGCGCAGCAGCCACCTCCCCTCGAAGACCGAGAGGTCGCCGCTGAGCTGGTGGAAGCTCATCACGTGCTGCTCGAAGTCGATG
Organism: Actinomycetota bacterium; assembly: GCA_048498975.1. Lineage (GTDB taxonomy): Bacteria > Actinomycetota > Thermoleophilia > Solirubrobacterales > 70-9 > VAYN01. Next base: position 788 of record JBEHWY010000047.1, read on the forward strand.
TCCTCCTCCTCTTCCCACTCGAGGATCGACCCCTTGAGGACGATCGACCAGGCGGTGTGGCGCAGCTGCGGCCCCTTGCGGTCGCGAATCTCGACCCAGCGCACGTTCTCCATCGAAGCGGGGTAGCTCTCGACGTCGAGCACCGTCTCCCAGACCCGCTCGAGCGGAGCGCGGACGTCGATTGCGAGGTTGACGTTCGGCATCGCTAGCCTCGCGTCCAGTCGCGCGGGAGGAAGCCCTCCTCGTCGAGGTCCTGCACCAGTTCCATCCATTTGCGAGCCAGCGACATCGCCGGGAAATAGCCCTCGGGGCTGATCGGGTTCGGCACGTCGCCGACCACCTTGCGCACCTCCCGCTGCAGGCTCGCGCAGCGCTCGATCAACTCCTCCCCGGGCGGCAGATCCTCGAAGCCGCGCATCAGGCTCCAGCACTCCTCGCGTAGCGGGTGGCCCTGCAACCGCTCCAGCGCCCAGCTGCCGCGCATGCTCGGCGGCGGCGCCGGCCGCTCGAAGGTCAGCGCCAGGGTCAGCATCACCGCGCAGTCCTCGGCCAGCTGACGGACCACGTACCGGATCAGACCCTGCTGGTCGATTGCCACCGCCCCGCGCAGATCCTCCAGCCACTGCGAGGCCGGCGGGCCCATCAGCCAGGCCGCCTGGCTGCGGCACCAGACGTAGCGTCGCGCGTCCGCGTCGACCCGCTTCATCGCCGCACCTCCCCGACCCGGACCTCTCCGATCGGCAAGCCGCGGCGCCAACTGAGGCCGACGGCGCCGACGCCGAACAACTCGAAGCAGAGGTCGTTCTGCGCCCGGTCGCAATCGGCCAGGTTCCATTCCTCGCGCTCAGCCAGACCCTCCCAGGCCCTGGTGTCCTCCGGCTCCAGCTCCCAGACCGCCCCGTGCCGCTTCGAGAGCAGGATCGTCAGCACCCCGAGCGGCAGCAGCTCGAGGTCGCCGGGCTCCCAGCGCGCCTGCGCCGCGAGCGCCTCCGGCGCAAGGTCGAGCGCCACCAGCTCAGCAGAGGCCGCCAGCGCAGCCTCGACGTAGGCGCGGCTCTCGTCGGCGCCGGCGGGCAGCACCCGGAACGGCTCATAGACCGAGCGCAGGTCGGGCACGTCCTGGTCGAGGTGGACCTGCAGCCACTTGTTGTCGCTGAAGGGAACGCCGCGGGCGGCGCTGGTCGCCATCAGCGCCTGCTCCAGCGCGAAGCGCGAGTTCATCGCCGCCGCCAGCCCCTGGCCGGCGCGCTCCGCCAGGCGCGCGATCAGCGCCGACTCGCGCAGTCGCTCGGCGTACTCGCGGACGAGGATGTCGCGGGCGATCTCGTCGTAGTTGCGCACCCCCTGCGGCTGCAGCGGCTCGCCGTCGATGACGAACCCGTAGGCGAGCCGGTGCAGCAGCTTCAGGTCGGCCTGCTCGACGACGTCGCCGAAGGCGCCGGCGAACGGGTCCTCGCTGGCCAGCGCCGCCTCGGCGCGGACGAAGAGCTCGTCGATCTCCCCCTGCATCATCCGCCAGACGTCGACCCGCAGGGTCTCGATGAAGTGCTCGAGCGGCATTCGCGAGGACGATTCGATCGTCTGCGGGCCGGCGACGACGATGTCGAGGTCGCTGGTGGCGTTGCCCAGCCCGTAGGCGAGCGAGCCGCCGACCAGCGCCGAGTCGCCCTCGTCGCGCAGGTAGGCGATCACCTCCAGGACCTGGGCCAGGTCGACTCCGTGGAACTCCTGTATTCGGCGGTCGAGCTCCTCGACCCGGTCAGCTTGCTGCGCGACGCTCATCTAACCCTCCTTTTTGCGCCCGGGGAGGCCCCGGGCCTGGTTGCCGATCTCACGACGCCGCCGCCTTCCACGGCCGCAGCGCCGCTGCCGCGAGCCGCGGCTCGCTGTCCGCCCAGTAGCGGACCGAGGGCCCGATCGCGGCGCCGGCGTCGTCGACCCGGTGGGTCGGCTCGAGCGGCTGCTCGAGGACCATGTACGGCTGGAAGTTGGAGAGCAGGTCGAGGATCCGCAGCTGCCGCGGCGAGAGCTCGGAGCGGACGAAGGGCAGGAAGAAGCGGTTCCAGCTGTCCTCCGAGACCAGCCGTGGCAGCTCGAACGGCTCGCAGCCGCGCTCGACGCGCCAGTCGTTGAGGCCGGCGGTCATCAGGCCGACCGCCTCCTCGACCCGCGGCGCCCGGTCGCCGGCGGCGATCGTCAGCACCTCTCCCTCGCCGGGCCTGGCGAGGGAGCTCGCGATCAGCGCCGCCAGCTCGTCGACCGGGATCACGTCGAACCAGGCCTCCTCGGAGCCGACGACCACCGGCACCATGCTGGCGGCGATCCCGCGCAGGATCGTGTACATGCCGGTGAAGCGAGCGGCGCGGCCATCGGCGCGGCGACCGACGATCAGCGGCGGGCGGACGATCGTCAGCCGCGCGAAGGACTCGCGCGCGAGCCGCTCGGCGTGCGCCTTCGACCACTCGTAGGTGTTGCGGAAATCCTCGAGCTCGGCGGACTCGACGCTGCCCCGCAGCCCGGTCGCGAAGGCGGTTGAGACGTGGACGACGTGAGTTCGCGGGGCGACCAGCGGCGCCAGCGCCCCCACCGTGGCGACGTTGGCGTTGCTCGCCTCCTCGGCGCTCATCGTCCAGCGCGTGTCGGCCGCCGCATGGACGATCGCGTCCCAGCTGCGCAGCAGCGACCGAGGCGGCGGTTCGGCCGCCATGTCCCAGGCCAGGACCCCCTCGCCGGCCGAGCGGCGGCGGCTTACCCCGACCACCTCGTGGCCGGCGGCCCGCAGCTGCTCGCAGACCTCGTAGCCGACCAGGCCGGTGGCGCCGGTGACGAGGACGCTGCTCATCACGCCCCACCCGCCTCCGGCGTCGCCCGGCCGTCGGCGAGCAGCCGCAGGACCAGCTCCCGGGCGTCGCCGACGGTCTCGACCTCGCCGAGCTCATCCTCGCCCGCTTCGGCCAGCCCGAACTCGTCCTCGAGCACGCCGGCCAGCTCGACCAGCCGCAGCGAGTCGAACCCGAGGTCGACCACCAACGAGGCGGTGGGGTCGGCCTCGGCCACCGCGATCGGCGCCATCTCGAGGACCAGCGCGTCGACCCGCTCGCGCACCGTGGCTGCCTGCTCCTCAGAGAGCGGCGGCATAGATCTCCCCGATCAGCTCGCGATCGGCACCGTCGATCGGGTCGTTGTCGACGTTGCCCTGGACGGCGCCGACCAGAGTCTCGATGTCCTCGCCGGCAAAACCCCAGCCCCGCAGCGACCGCGACACCTCGAGCGAGTCGAGCAGCCCACCCACCACGGCTCTCACGTCGTCTTCGCCGAGCAGGCGAGCGGCCCGGTCGAAGCGCTCCGGCGCGTGGGGATAGGCCCGCTCGAGCCAGGCCGGGTAGAGGGCCGCGAGGCCGCGGCCGTGTGAGACGGCGACGCTCGGCACGGCGCCCATCGCCTGCTGCAGGCGGTGCGGCAGGCAGGTGCTGGCGGCGGCGACGTTGAACCCGCCGAGCAGCGCCGCCAGGGCCAGCTCCTCGCAAAGCCCGGTGCTGCGCTCGCCGCGGGCAAGGCGCGGCAGGCTGGCGCCGAGGATCGACAGCGCCCGCTCGGCCAGCGGCTCGCTGACCGGGGTGGCGCGGCGCGCGACGTAGCCCTCGAGCGCGTGGGTGAGGGCGTCGAAGCCGGTCTCGGCGAAGACCTCGCTCGGCTGGGTCGCGGCCAGCTCGGGGTCGACCAGGGCGAGCCGGGGAAAGACGGCCTCGCCGCGGATGCCCGCCTTCACGCCTCGCTGCGGGTCGCTGAGGATCGCGCCCTTGGTCACCTCGGCGCCGCTGCCGGTCGTGGTCGGCACCGCGACCACCGGCAGGCTGCCAGGCAGCGCGTCGAGCGTGCTCCCGACCAGGTCGGCGATCGATTCGCGACCGGCGCCAACGCCGGTCGCCTTGGCGGCGTCGAGGGCGCTGCCGCCGCCGAGGCCGACGACGACGTCGCTGCGGCTGCGGCGGGCGAGGGCGATCGCCTCGTCGACCTCCGCGACCTTCGGGTCCGGCGAGACGCCGTCGAAGACCTCGACCGCGAGGCCGGCGGCGCGCAGGCTGGCGAGCAGGCGGTCGAGGACGCCGTGGCGGCGCATCGCCCGGCGGCCGCAGACGACGAGCGCGGCGGTGCCCAGCTCGCCGGTCCGGGCGCCGGCAAGCTGCAGGCTGCCGCTGCCGAAGACCACGCGGGTCGGGTTGAAGCTTTCGAAGCTCATCGCCCGCCCGTCCCGCCGGCCGCCAGAGCATCCAGGACCGGCCACTCGCCGCCGGCGACGAAGCGCAGCGCCGAGCCGCCGCCGGTCGAGCTCGGGCCGCACCAGGGCAGCTCGGCGACGGTGTCGCCGCCGAGCAGGATCGCGTCCACCCGCGGTGCCGCAGCGGCCCGCAGCAGCGGCGCGACCGCCCGCAGGTGACCGCGGTCGCAGAGCGCCGGCGTCCCCGCGATCAGCATCCGGCCGCCGCCGGCGACCGCGTCGCCGAGCTGCTCGCACAGCCACGGCTCGAGCACGAAGTCGACGATCGCCTCCCCACGCGGCACCCCGGCCGCGACCTCGACGAGGCGGCCCGCGCCCGCCCCGGCCCGGCCCGCGGGCGCGACCACGAACTGCCCCGGCAGGTGCAGGCGGGGGCCGGCGGCGGCGAGCAGCGCCTCGGCGGCGGCGAGCTCGGCGCCGACCTCGCCCAGGTCCGAGTCGCCGATCTCGGCACCCGCGGCGCGCAGCAGCAGGTTCAGCGCCGCCCCGCCCGGGACGAGGACGTCGTAGTCGTCGGCCAGGCCGGCCAGCGCCGCCAGCTTCTCGCGCTTGAGACCGCCGACGACGGCGATCGAGAGCCGCCCCGCCGGCCCCCGCCAGGGCCCGAGCAGCTCGAGTTCGCGGACGACGCTGTCGGCGAGGCAGCCCGGGAGGAACTCGAGGATCCCGACGTTGGAGGCATGGCGGCGGTGCGCCTTCGAGAAGCCGCCGATCGCGACCCGGTCGCCGAGCGCCGCGAAGCGACGGGCGAGCCAGCGGTCGTTCGCTTCCTCGCCGGCGTGTAGGCGGGTGTTGCCGAACAGCGCCAGCTCGCCCTCGCCCAGCTCCCGCGCCGCCCGCCGCGCCTGCTCGGAGGTCGGGTCGGGCCAGTAGGCGACCGGCCGGCCGAGGCGCTCGCGCAGGCGCGAGGCGACCCGCTGCAGCGACCGCGCCGTGCCGTCCGCAAAGCGACCCTGGTGGGAGAGGATCGCCACCCGGGCACCGCTCGCGGCGAGCCGCTCGAGGTCGGCGAGCTCGGCGTCGACGCGCTGCGGGTTGCGTTCGGGGTCGGCGGTGTTGAAGCCGGCCGAGAAGACCCAGCGCTCGCCCCGCCGCAGCTCCTGCTCGCGCAGCAGCGGCACCGACGCCGGGACGCCACCGCGACGCGACTCGCTTTGTGCCAGCGCGCTCATATTCCGTACTGGCCGATCCCGGCCGTCTCCTCCAGCCCCAGCATCACGTTCATGTTCTGGACCGCCGACCCGGCCGCCCCCTTGCCGAGGTTGTCGATCGCCGCCATCACCTTCGCCATCCCCGTGCGGCGATCGCGATCGAGGCCGATGTGGCAGAAGTTGGAGCCGGTGACGCCGGCCACGGTCGGGTAGATCTCGTAGTCCTTCGCGTTGAGGTCGCCGCTCGCCTCGCGGTCGTTGACGAGGACGAAGTGCTCGCCCTCGTGGCCGCTGCCGTAGTAGGCGGCGTAGAGGTCGATCAGGGCGGCGCGATCGAAGCCCTCGCCGGCCGGTGCGACCAGCGGCAGCGCCGCGTTGACGTAGATGCCGCGGGCGAAGCTGCCGTGCGCCGTCGCCAGGCTGACCCGCGCCCCGGCCGCGCCCAGCTCCTCCAACCGCGCCTCGATCTCGGGGCCGTGGCGGTGGCCCTCCATGCTGTAGGGCAGGACCGAGCCGAACATCTCGGCGTGCATCACCGCCCCGCGCGGGGTGCGGCCGGCGCCGGTCGAGCCGTTCAGCGCGTTGACGTGCAGAGGCGCACCGAGGTCGACCATCCTGGCCGCGACCAGCGGCGCCAGGGCGAGCAGGATGCCGATCACATAGCAACCGGGGTTGGCGACGAGGCGAGCGCTCCCGATCCGCTCGCGATTCAGCTCGGTGACCCCCTGCACCGCCTCGGCCAGCAGCCCCGGGCTGGCATGGGGGCGCCCGTAGGTCCGCTCGTAGGCGGCGGCATCGGCGAAGCGGAAGTCGGCGCTGAGGTCGACGACGCGGACGCCGCGCTCGAGCAGCGCCGGCGCCAGCTGCATCGCCTCGCCGGCGGGAGCGCTGAGGAAGACGAGGTCGAGCTCGCCGGCCTCCGCCAGCAGGCGCTCGACCGGGCGCAGGGTCAGGCCGCAACCGCGCAGGTTCGGGTGTACCCGCTCCAACTCCAGCTCGGCGTCCCCGCGCGAGGCGGGCACCAGACGGGCGACGTCGGGGTGGCCAAGCAGCAGTCGGCAGAGCTCGCCGCCGGCGTAGCCGCTGGCGCCGACGACCCCGACCGCGAGCCCGTTCGCCGTCGCGCCCATCAGTCCGCCGCCCCCGGCTCGGCCGCAACGGTCAGCGCCAGCTTGCCGCCGCGCTCGGTGCCGCCGTCCATGATCTCCATCGCCCGCGCCACCGACCCCAGCGGCAGCATCTGGGCGACGACCGGACGCGGATCGACCGCGCCGGCTTCGATCCAGCCGATCGCCTCGCGGACGTCGGCCGGCAGGCACAGCGTCGAGAAGAGCAGCCGCAGCTCGCCGGCCAGGAACCGGCCCGGATCGATCTCGTGGCGCCCCTCGAAGTAGCTGACGACGACCACCTCACCGCCGGGCGCGACGATCGCCGCCGCCTCGTCGAGGGCCCCGGGGTGCCCGGACGCGACCAGGACCGCCGGTGGCGGCGCGCCCAGCGCCTCGCGCACCCGCTCGGGCAGGCGCCCGGCGGCGGCGTCGACGTAGGCCTCCGCGCCCAACTCGAGGGCGAGGCGGCCGGCGTCCTCGCGGACGTCGATGCAGGCGGCGGCCAGGCCGAGCCGGCGCGCCGCCAGCAGCGCCATCAGGCCGATGTTGCCGCTGCCGAGGATCGCGATCCGGTCGCCGGCGCTGAGCGCCGCCAGCCGCAGCGCGTGCAGGGCGATCGCCAGCGGCTCGACCAGGGCGCCGGCCAGCGGGTCGACCGCCGCCCCGAGCCGGAAGGCCGCCTGCCGCTTCAGCACCACGTACTCGGCGAACGAGCCGTCCCAGACCTCGCTGCCGAGCGCGGCCTTGCTCCGGCACAGGTTGGGCCGTCCGCCCAGACACGCATCGCACTCGCCGCAGGCGGCGAACGAGGCGGCGCAAACCCGGTCGCCGGGACGGAAGTCGCCGACCCCGGCGCCGACCTCGCAAACGACCCCGGCGAGCTCGTGGCCGAGCACCGCCGGCCAGCGCTTGTACGGGTGCGCACCGCGGAAGACGGCGAGGTCCGAGCCGCACAGGCAGGTGACCTCGACCCGCACGAGCAGCTCACCGGCAGCCAGCTCGGGGACGTTCGCGCGGCGCATCTCGATCTTCCCCGGCGCGGTCAGCACGCCGACTTCCATGGTCTTCGACTGGCCTCGCATGGTCGACTGGCCCGCCCCTAACAGAGGCGGCCCGGGACCTCTTCCCCGTTGAGACCGGCACCGAGGCCGGCGACCACCAGGCGCCCGATCTCCGCCTGGGCGGATGCCGTCATCGCCCCGATGTGAGGCGTCAAGACGACGTCGTCCATTGCCGCGAGCTCGCGACAGTCCGCGCGGTCGAGGACGTCGAAGGCACCGCCGCCGAGCCGGCCCTGGCGCAGGGCGGCGATCAGCGCCGGCGCCTCGACGAGCTCGGCACGGGAGACGTTGACCAGGTAGGCGCCCGGCCGCATCGCCCGCAGCTCGGCGGCGCCGATCATCCCGACGTTGCGCGGCGTCAGCGGCAGCGTCAGGCAGACGACGTCGGACCGCGCCAGCAGGTCCCCCAGCTCGACGAGCTCGATGCCGCGGCCGCCGAGCTCGCGCCGGCGATCGGGACCGGGGCGCGCGACCGTCGCCAGGACCCGCATGCCGAGAGCGAGCGCCAGCTCGGCCAGGCGCGAGCCGATCCGCCCCAACCCGACGATCCCGATCGTCGCCCCCCGCAGTTCGAGCCCGGCGAGCTCGGCCTTGCGCCATTCGTCCCGCCGCACCTGAGAATCGGCCAGCGCCAGCTTGCGGCCGACGGCCAGGATCATGCCGAGGGCGAACTCGGCGACCGCGTTGGAGGACCGGTCGGGGACGTTGAAGACCTGGATCGAAGCCGCGCGAGCCGCCTCGAAGTCGATGTTGTCGGTGCCGACGCCGGCTCGTGCCACCACCTTCAGCCGCCCTGCGGCGGCGATCGTCTCGGCGTCGAGCTCGATGCCGCTGCGCATCACGAGCGCGTCGGCCTCGGCGATCGACAGGCGCAGCCGGCCCACGTCCGGGGCCAGCTCCACCGCCAAGTCGAACCGCCGCCGCAGCTCATCGAGCGCGCCGGGGTCGATCGGGTCGACGACGAGCACCCGCGCCCTGCCGGTCTCGCCGGCCACGGTGGATACGGCGCTCGGCACGGTGGGAGAGGAACCGGTCAACCGACCGCCTCCTCACCGACGTGACCCCTCCCTGCCCACCCCCGGAACCGCATCTACACCATTCCTGTTACTGACTTTAAGTACAACCATTGACTAATCAAGCTAGATCAGCATACTATGAAAATTCTTCGGTAATTTTCTCGGGTACGCGCACTTGTTTTCCAGGTACTGCAGGGTCAGGTCAGGCAGAGGGGGTTTTGTCTGTGACCGGTGGCGACACCGATCTCTTGGTTCACTCATACGGGGAACGCACTGATGGGTTCCTATTCGGCGCCGAGGCCGACGCCTTGAGCGAGATCGGCGGTAAGGCGTTGGGGTTGACCCGCCTGTTTCGATCCGGGCTGCCGGTACCGGAGTTCTTCGTGGTCGGCGCGGGCGCGTTTCGCGAGCATCTGCGGGGAGCGGATGTCGCGGCGGCGATCGGCGAGGTGACGCTGGCGTTGGGAGAGGCACAGGGTGCGATCCCCGACGACGTCGCCGAGCGGACCCGTGCGGCCATCGAGGGCGCTCGGCTCGATCGCGGGTTGAGCGAGCGGATCGACCGCCGGCTGCGATCTCTCGGCCCCGGGCCGTTCGCCGTCCGCAGCTCGATGGCGGGTGAGGATTCCGACTCTCACTCGTTCGCCGGCCAGCTCGACTCTTACCTCTACCAGCGCGATCTCGACGAGGTATGTGAGAGCGTCGCCCGCTGCTGGGGGTCCGTGTTCAGCCCCCACGCGCTCGCCTACGCGACGCGGGCGGGCATGCATCCGGGCGAGATCCGGCTTGCGGTCGTCGTACAGCAGATGGTCGAGCCCGAGGTCTCGGGCGTGCTCTTCACCGCCAACCCGGTCTCCGGCAAGCACGACGAGATGCTGCTCACCGCCGCCTACGGCCTCGGAGAGGGTGTCGTCTCCGGCCTCTGTGACAGCGACGAATACGTGTGGTCGGAGTCAGGCGGGGAGCGGGGCAGGCGACTCGCGGACAAGCGGGAGAAGGTGGCACGGGCGGCTTCCGGGCGCGGCACCGAGCTGGTCGCGGTCGAGGCGGACGCGCGCGGGCGGGCAGCCCTCTCCGACGCGCAGATCGAGCAGATCTGCCGGGCCGGAATGACGGTCGCCGCCGAGCGAGGGCACCCGGTCGACGTCGAGTGGTCCTACGCCGACGGTGACCTGCTGCTGCTCCAGGCACGCCCGATCACCACGCTGAGCCCGGCCCCCGAAACGGACGGCCCGGTGCGGGTATTCGACAACTCGAACGTGCAGGAGAGCTACAACGGTGTCACCACCCCTCTCACCTTCTCGTTCGCTTCACGCGCTTACACCACTGTCTTCCGGCAGTTCGCCGAGACCCTGGGCGTCTCACGCGAGGACATGACCGCGTTTGAGCCCTCGGCGCGAACCCTGATCGGGATTCAGCACGGCCGCATCTACTACAACCTCGGCAGCTGGCTCGACCTGATCTCCCTCTTCCCCAACAGCGACGGCAAACGGGAAGACCTCGAAAAGGTGATGTGGCACACCGCCATCGACCCCGTCGAAAGGTCGCAGGGTTCGCTGCGCGAGCGGCTCGGGAAGCTGATCCGAACCGCGCGGGTCGGGGGGCGCCTGCTGCGCCGCTTCGCCACGCTCGACCGCGAGATCGAGCGCTTCCTCGCCAACTTCGACCGCGTCTACGAGAGCGTCGACCGCAAAGCGCTGCCGGACGCCACCCTCAGCGAGCTGCAGCAGCTCTCGGTTCGCCTCTACTCCGAACTGCTGGAACGCTGGGAGGCGCCGAACATCAACGACTGGCGGGTGATGGCAAGCTGCGGCCGCCTGCGCCGCCTGCTGGTGAGGATCTACGAGCCCGACCAGGTCGACGTCCGCTTCGCCGACCTGCTCGGCGGGATCGAGGGCATCGAGTCGGTGGAGCCGACGCGGATCCTGGTCGCGATCGCGACCGACGCGCGGCGCGACCCGGCGATCGCCGCGGCGCTCGAGAGCGGCACTCCCGCCGAGGCGCTTGCGGCGCTGCGCGACGCCGCTCCCGACCTGGCCGCGCGGATCGACGCCTACGTCGACCGCTACGGCGACCGCAGCATCGGCGAGCTGAAGCTGGAGAGCACCTCGCTGCGCGAGGACCCGGGCTTCGTCGTCGACGTCCTGCGCAACTACCTGACCCGGCCCGAGTTGACCCCGGACTCGCTCACCGCGACGGAGCGCCGCCGCTACCGCGAGGCCCGCGCCGAGGCGCTGGCTCGGCTCGGCCCGGCCCGGCGCCTGCGGCTGCGGCGCCTGCTGCGCGCCTCGCGCCACGCGGTCAAGCAGCGCGAGCGGCTGCGGCTGCTGCGCACCCTGGCCTTCGGCGTCGCCCGCGACGCCTACCGCGCGCTCGGCGCCCGCCTCTGCGAGGCCGGGGTGCTCGCCGAGCCGGGCGACATCCTCTACCTCAGCGTCGACGAGGTCGACGCCTACATGGACGGGAGGGCGGTCTCGACTGAGCTGCGGCCGATCGTCGCCGCCCGCCGCGCCGAGTACGAGCGCTACCGGCGCCAGCCCCCACCGCCCAACCGGATCCGGACCGTCGGCGCTCCCTACCTCGGCTACGTCAACGACGCCGCGGACGCCGAGGAGCCCCCGCCCGCCGACGGCACCCTGCGCGGCATGGGCTGCTGCGGCGGCGTCGCCGAAGCGCCGGTCCGGGTGATCCTCGATCGCGGCGACGAGCTCTCGGTCAGCGGCCGGATCCTCTGCACGGTCCGCACCGACCCGGGCTGGACGCCGCTGTTCCCGACCGCTAGCGGGATCATCGTCGAGCGCGGCTCGCAGCTCTCGCACTCGGCTGTCGTCGCCCGCGAGTTCGGGATCCCGACGATCGTCGGCGTCGCCGGCGCGACGCAGGTGCTCGACGACGGGGAGACGGTGAGGATCGACGGTGACCTCGGCACCGTGGTGAGGTGCGAAGCGTGAGCCAGCCACTGCCGGAGCGCCCGCCCCAGGGCCCGCCGAAGACGACCCGGCTGCGGCAGATGCTCGCCGCGCCGGGGATCGTCCGCGTCGTCGGCGTCGGCGACGGGCTCTCGGCGAAACTCGGGGAGAAACACGACTTCGACGCCCTCTGGGCGAGCGGCTTCGCGATCTCGACCGCACACGGCGTCCCCGACGCCAGCATCCTCACCATGACCGAGTACCTGGCCGCGGCGCACGTGATGAACAGCAGCACCAACCTGCCGGTCGTGGCCGACTGCGACACCGGGTTCGGCGACATCGCAAACGTGATGCGGATGGTCCGCGAGTACGAGCGCGCCGGCATCGCCGCGGTCTGCATGGAGGACAAGGTCTTCCCCAAGCGCAATAGCTTCACCGCAGACAATAAGTTACTGTCAGCTGACGAGTTCGCCGCCAAGGTGCGTGCCGCCAAGTACGCACAATCCGACTCCGAGTTCGTCGTGATCGCCCGCACCGAGTCCCTCATAACTGGACATTCACTGGACGACGCCCTGTATCGCGCTGAGCTCTACCAGCAGGCAGGGGCCGACGCGATCCTGATTCACTCCAAGTCGTCGAGCCCGGACGAGGTGCTCACCTTCGCCAGGCAATGGCACACACAATCCGACCCCGTCCCCCTCGTCGCCGTTCCAACCACTTATTACGGGGTCACCAGCGACGAACTGGAGGGGGCAGGATTCGCAATGGTCATCTATGCAAACCACGCGATGCGTGCTGCCTGGGCTGCGGTCAACCAGGCCTTCGCCTCGATTCACGGCAGCAACGGCACCGCCGCCCTCGAGGCGGACCTGCCCCGGGTCGCGGAGGTCCTCGACTTCTCGGGAATCAACCAGCTGACGCAGATATCCGACTCGATGCAGGCCCCTCCCCCACTCGGTCAATGAGTCAGGTCCAGCTAGTCGATCGCGCGCACGAAGTTCGCCGCCTGGCGTTGAGCACCGTGCACCATGCCGGCGCCGGTCACGCCGCCGCCGACATGTCGGCGGCCGACATCCTCACCGTCCTCTACTGGGACTTCCTCCGGGTCGACCCAAAGGCTCCCGACGACCCCGAACGGGACCGCTTCATCTGCAGCAAGTCGCACGCCTCCGCCGCTCTCTACAGCGTCCTCGCGACCCGTGGCTTCCTGCCCGAGGAGGAGCTGGCCACCTTCGGCCAGCCCAACTCGCGCCTCTGCCTCGCCGTCTCCAGCCGCCTACCGGGCGTCGAGATGAGCACCGGCGCGCTCGGTCACGGTCTGCCGTTCGCAGTCGGCGCCGCGCTCGCCGCCCGCCTCGACCGCTCGCCGCGCCGCACCGTCGTCCTCACCGGCGATGGCGAGCTGCAGGAGGGCAGCAACTGGGAGGCGATGATGTTCGCGGCGGCCCGCGGCCTCGAAGGCCTCACCCTGGTGGTGGACCGCAACCGGGTCCAAAAGGGAGCCTCCACCGAGGAGATCAACGCGCTGGAGCCGCTCGAGGAGAAGCTGCGCGCCTTCGGCTGGGAGGTGCGTGAGGTCGACGGCCACGACACGGTGTCGCTGGCCGAGGCGCTGGCGGCGACGCCGCTGGCGGCCGCGCGGCCTTCCTGCCTGATCGCGCGGACGGTGAAGGGCAAGGGCGTCAGCTTCATGGAGAACGACCTCTCCTGGCACAGCGGCCGCATGACCGACGAGCAGTTCGCGCAAGCGCTCGCGGAGCTGGCCGGATGAGCGCCGTCACCGGCCCGCCCGGCGAGTGCGCCGTCGCCTTCTCGGCGGCGCTGCTGGCGCGCGCCGAAGCCGACGAGCGGATCGTGATCGTGATCAACGACTCCGCCGAGACCCACCACGCGACCGAGTTCGAGGCCCGCTTCCCGGAGCGCCTCTTCGACGTCGGGATCGCCGAGCAGAACATGGTCGGCGTCGCCGCCGGGCTGGCCAACGGCGGCCGCGTCCCGTTCGTCCACTCCGCCTCCTGCTTCCTCACCGCGCGGGCGATGGAGCAGATCAAGGCCGACGTCGCCTACCCCGGCGCCAACGTCAAGCTCTGCGGCTTCGTCAGCGGGCTCGCCTACGGGGCGCTCGGCGGCACCCATCACTCGACCGAAGACCTCGCCTGGATGCGGGCGATCCCCAACCTCCGCGTCCTCGCCCCCGCCACCCCGATCGACTCGGCGGCCGCGGTCGAGGCCTGCGCCGAGCTCGACGGGCCGGTCTTCGTGCGGCTGGTCAGCAAGACCGAGACGCCGGAGATCTTCGACGCCGGCCACCGCTTCGCGATCGACCGGGCGACGACGGTGCGCGAGGGGGCCGACGTGACCCTGGTCGGCACCGGCCTGAGCACGACCCGCCTGCTCGACGCCGCCACGATCCTCGCCGGCGCCGGAATCGAGGCCCGCGTCCTGCACATGGGCACGGTCTCGCCGCTGGACGCCGAGGCGATCGCCCGGGCGGCGGCGGAGACCGGCAGGCTGGTGGTGGCCGAGGACCACGTCGTCTCCGGCGGCCTCGGCGGCGCCGTCAGCGAGGCGGTGGTGGGCAGCCACCCGGTGCCGGTGCTGCTGCTCGGCGTACCCGACGTCTTCGCCCCGATCGGCCCCGCCGAGTGGCTGCACGAGCACTTCGGCCTCACCGCGGAGCGCCTCGCCGAGCGGATCTCCAGGTGGCTGGGATGAGCTTCGACCAGCGGCCGCTCGGCGGCCGCGCGAAGCCGCGCTTCTTCGTCGTCTCCGGCCCGGGCGGGACCGGCAAGAGCACCGTGATCCGGCGCTGGCTGGAGGCCGACCCCGAGCTCGGCTACGTCCGCAACTACACGACCCGCGAACGGCGCCCGCCCGACCCCGCCAGCGGCATCGACGACGGCGACTGGTTCAACTTCGTCAGCCCCGCCGAGTTCCGCCGCCTGATCGAAGCGGGCTTCTTCGCGCAGTGGGCGAACGCGGCCAAGGGCTACGCCAGCGGCACCCCGCTGGCGCCACTGGAAGCGGCCCTCAGCGAGGGCAGGGACCTCGTCTTCGACTACACCCCGCAGCTCTTCCTCAACCTGCGCCAGCGGTTCCGGTCGCACGTGGTCGGCATCTTCATGGTCCCGCCCAGCCTCGCCGAGCTGCGCAACCGCCTGCTGGCGCGCGGCGAGGGGGAAGCGCAGATCGACCTCAAGGAGCGGATGGCGCTGCAGGACCTCGCCTTCATCGACGAGCACGAGTACCTGGTCGTCAATCACGAGGTCGAGCGCACGCTCGCCGACCTGGAAGCGATCAAGCGGGCGGAGAAGGCGCGGATCGCGGCGACCATGGGCCTCGAGGAGACCTACGCCGGGCTGCCCGGCCGCACGATGCTCTTCTACTACGACCCCCACGGCCAGCGGCTCGACCACGTGCACAGTGGCGCGAACGGTGACGCCGAGTGACAATGGCGACGATCACCGAGGGGCTGCTGGGGCAGCCGATGTTCCAGCTGATGAGCGACGCCGACGCCCTCGCACGCGAGGGGCGCGACGTGCTCCACTTCGAGATCGGCGACCTCGACTTCGCCTCGCCGGCCGGCGCTGTCGACGCCGCCAAGCGCGCCCTCGACGCCGGCGAGACCGGCTACGCCGACTCGCGCGGCCTGCGCGAGATGCGCGCCGCGGTGGCCGCCCACACCGAGCGGACGCTCGGCTTCCGGCCGTCGCTCTCCCAGATCGTGGTCTGCCCCGCCAACGCGGCGATCGACTTCGTCATCCGCTGCGCCGCCAACCCCGGCGAGGAGGTGGTGATCCCCGACCCGTGCTTCCCCACCTACCGCGCCGTCCTCTCCTACACCGGCGTCCGCGGCAGAACGGCGCAGCTCGACCCGGCGACCGGCTTCGAGCAGAGCGCCGAGCGGGTGGCGGCGGCGATCACGCCGGCGACGCGGCTGATCGTCGTCAACTCGCCGAGCAACCCGACCGGCGGCTGCCTCGGCGCCGGCTCGGTGCGGGCGATCGCCGACCTCGCCGAGGCGCACGACTGCCTGCTGCTCAGCGACGAGGTCTACGCCTCGCTCACCTACGACCGCGACCACCACTCGCCCGCCGTCTTCGACCGCTGCCGTGAGCGCACGGTGCTGCTCGGCAGCCTCTCCAAGTCCCACGCGATGGCCGGCTGGCGGCTGGGCTACCTGGTCGGGCCGGAGCCGCTGATCGAGAAGGTCAGCCTGATGGTGGAGACGATCCTCTCCTGCCTGCCCCCCTTCGCCCAGCGCGGCGGCGTCGCCGCCCTCGCCCAGAGCGGCGCGGTGAGGGGCTCGATCCTGCCCGAGCTGCGCCGCCGCCGCGACCGTCTCGTTCACGGCCTGCGCGCCCTCGCCGGGATCGAATGCCGCACGCCCGAGGGCGGCTTCTACGCCTTCCCGCAGATCGACCACCCGAGCCTCGACGACGCCGCCTACGCCAGCCTGCTGCTGCACGAGGAGGCGGTCTGCGTCGTCCCCGGCAGCCATTTCGGCCCTGGTGGCCGCGGCTTCGTCCGCCTCTCCTACTCGGCCGCGCCGCTGGCGAGGATCGAGGCCGCGCTGGAGCGCCTCGGCCGCTTCCACGCCCGCCACTTCGGCCAGGCGGAGCGCTCCGCGGCGTGAGGGTCGCCGACTTCATCGCCGACCGCCTCCACGCGCACGGCGTGCGCGAGATCTTCATGCTCTCCGGCACCGGCTCGATCCACCTCGACGACGCCTTCGCCCGCCACCCCGGAATCGAGTTCTACTGCGCCCGCCACGAGGGAGCGGCGACGATGATGGCGGTCGGCAGCGCCAAGCTCTCCGAGCGGCTCGGCGTCGTCGTCGTCACCACCGGCCCGGGCGGGACCAACGCGATCTCCGGCGTGGTCGAGAGCTGGGTCGACTCAGTGCCGATCCTCGTCCTCTCCGGCCAGGTCGAGAGCAGCTGCCTGGCGCCGACCCGCAGCTTCGGCGTGCAGGGCTTCGACATCGTGCCGGCGGTCGCCACCTTCACCAAGTACGCCCACCGCGTCGAGGACCCGAGCAGCATCGGCGAGCACCTCGAGCGGGCGATCACCCTCGCCGGCGAGGGCCGGCCGGGGCCGACCTGGCTCGACGTCCCGGCCGACGTGCAGGCGGCGGAGGTCGCGCTCGAGGCGCCGGCGGCGCCCGCCGGCAGCCGGGCGCCGAACGCCCCGCCGGCAGCCGAGCTCGAGCGCCGGCTAGACGAGGCGGTGCAGCTGCTGCGGGCGGCGGCGCGACCGCTGCTGATCGTCGGCCAGGGCGTGCGCCAGGCTGGCGCCGCCGAGTCCTTCGCCCGCCTGGTCGAGGAAATCGGCGCGCCGGTGGTCGCCTCCCGCATCGCCCAGGACCTGCTGCCCTTCGGCCACCCCCTGTTCCTCGGCCAGGGCGGGGCGCGCGGCCGGCGGCCGGCGGCGCAGGCGATGCGCGAGGCCGACTTCGTCCTCAGCCTCGGCTGCAGCCTCGCCCAGTCGCTGCTCGGCGAGGGCGAGCAGGGCCTGGCGACGACGGCGACGCTCGCGATGGTCGACTTCGACCCGGCCGAGATCGCCAAGCTCGGTGAGCGGGTGCAGCTGCCGATCGAGGCCGACGTCGGCGTCGCGATCGCCGGGCTGCGGCAACGCTGGTCGCAGCAGCCACAGCCGGACTGGTCCACCTGGAGGGAAGTCTGCGCGCGCGGCAAGCGACTGCTGCCGACGGTGCCCCCGGAGCGGCGCGGCGACCCGATCGACTCCTATCACTTCGCCGAGGTGCTGGAGAGCTGGACCGACCGCCACCACGTCTTCGTCAGCGACGCCGGCGGTGCCTACTACGCGACCGGGCAGGCGCTGCGCTTCGAACGCGGCCAGCGCGAGGTCACCTCCGCCGCCTTCGCCAGCATGGGCGTCGCCCTCCCCCTCGCCGTCGGCGCCGCCGTCGCCGACCCCGCCGCCCAGGTCCTGGTCGTCACCGGCGACGGCTCGATCGAAACCGACGTCCAGGAGCTGCGGACGATCTCCCAGTACGAGCTGGAGATCAAGGTCTTCGTCCTCAACAACGGCGGCTACGCCTCGATCCGCGACTCCCAGGACGCGATGTGCGGCGGCCTCTACACCGACACCTTCCCGATCCTCGACTTCGCCCGCGTCGCCGCCGCCTTCGGCCTGCCGTACAGCCGGATCGAGCACAGCGCGACGATGTCGAAGCTGATCGGCGAGATCCTGGCGACCCCGGGCCCGGGGCTGGTCGAGGTGGTCTGCGACCCCGACCAGGCGATGATCAGCCCGCTGGCCGAGCTGGTCGGCGAGACCGCGGCATGAGCGTGCCCTGGGATCGGCTCTCGCGCCACCAGCGCAAGGCGGAGCTGTATGCCGGCGAGCCGCGGGTCGCCGCCGCCTGGGCGGACTTCCGGGCCCGGTGGGGCGAGGACGCCGAGTCGGCGGTCGCGCGGTTGGCCGTGGTCGTGCTGAAGCCCGAGGCGGTCGTCCGCCGCGCCGGGCCGACCGTGGTCGGGTACCTCGCCGCTCACGGCTTCGCACCGGTCGCCTGGCGCCCGCTCGAGCTCGGCCCCGAGCGCTGCCGGACGCTCTGGCGCTACCAGTGGAACAAGGCCAGCGCCGATCGCGTCGACCTTCACCTCGAGGTCGCCTCGCTCAGCCCCTGGTTCATGATCGTCTTCCGCGACGAGGAGCCGGTCCCGGGCCTGCCGGCCTCGGTCCGCCTCTGGGGGCTGAAGGGCCAGACCGACGAGCGCCTGCGCGACCCCGGCCAGCTGCGCTCGGCGATCGGGATGCAGAACCGGATGCTCGGCTTCGTCCACACTCCGGACGAGCCGCTCGACATCGTCCGCGAGCAGGGGATCCTGGTCGAGCCCGGCGCGCGCCGGGACTGGCTGCGCGAGGTCGCCGACGGCCTCGACCGCGAGCGGCCCGGAGAGGCGGTCGCTGCGCTCGCCGCCTTCGACCGCGACCTGCCCCGCCACGGCATCGACCGCGAGGAGGTGCTCGCGCGCCAGTCGGCGTCGAGCGCACCGCAGCGCGCCGAGCTGGCGGCGGCCGTCCGCGCCGGCGAGCGGCGCTCGCTGGCGCAGGTGCGCGAGGCGTTCGGCGAGCCGGAGGACGCGACCGCCGCCTGGGACCGCGTCGTCCTCGCCGCCTGGCTGATCGAGCACGACCGCGCCGGCGTCGCCGCGATCGTCGACGCCGGCGAGTTCGCCGCGATGAGGCGCGCCTGGCTGCAGGGGGTGGCGGCTTGAGCGGCGCGGCCGGACCCTGGTGGCGGCGCCGCTCGCTGCGCGTCGTCCTCGTCTGGGTGGTCCTCCTGGTCCTGTCCCTGCCGCTCGCCGGCAAGCTCTCAGACCGCGTCTCCAACAGCGGCTACGAGCCCGGCGGCTCCGACTCGGCACGGGCGGAATCGATCCAGCGCAGCGTCTTCGACCGCGGCCACCGCCAGCAGCTCGCGGTCATCTTCACCGACCCCGGCGCGCCCCGCTCCTTTCGCGCCGAAGCCGCGCGGGTCGCGGCGAGCCTGCGCCGCCAGCCCCAGGTGCTGGCGGTCCGGCGGTCGGCGCTCGCCGCCTCGGGGAGGACCGCGCTCCTCCCCTTCGTCGTCGCCGCCGACCTCGGCGAAGCGCAGGAAATCGTCCCCGACCTGCAGGATGCGATCGACGCGGCGGCAAGGCGGGGCAACGCCGTCCTCGGCGGCGAGGCGGCGGTCTACAAAGCCTCGACCGAAGTCGCCAAGGAAGACCTGGCGAGGGCCGAGCGGATCGCCCTGCCGGTCGCCCTCGCGATCCTCGCGATCGCCTTCCTCTCGATCGTCGCGGCGACGATCCCGATCGTGCTCGCGATCTGCGCGATCACCGCCACCTTCGCCGTCCTCGCGCTCGTCGCCGAGCTGGTCGACATGAGCGTCTACGTCGCCAACATCGCGATCCTGCTCGGCCTCGGGCTCAGCATCGACTATTCGCTCTTCTACGTCACCCGCTATCGCGAAGCGCTCGCCGCCGGCGACTCACGCGAGGCGGCGCTGGCGGCGACCAGGAAGCTGATCGGGCGGGCCGTCGTCGCCTCCGGGGCGACGATCGCGGTCTCGCTCTCCAGCCTCTTCGTCGTCGGCGTCGAGCTCTTCTCCTCGATGGCGATCGGCGCCACCGTCGCCGCTCTGGTCGCCGTCGCCGTCGCCACCACTCTGGCCCCGGCGCTGATCGACCTGCTCGGCGCCCGGCTCGACCGAGGCAGGATCCGCCGCGCCGAGCAGATGGCGCGCTCCCAGCGCTTCTGGCGGTGGCTGGCCGGCGTCATCCTGCGCCGGCGGGCGGCGGTCTTCGCGGTCTCGCTGGGCTTCCTGCTGCTGCTGACGGTGCCACTCAGCGGGCTGCGCCTCGGCTTCCCCGACGCCAGCACCTCGCTCGAGGGGTCGACCCGGCTGCAGCTGGCGACCGAGCAGGTCGAGCGCGACTTCGGCCCCGGCACGCTCGGCCCCTTCTCGGTCCTCACCCGCGCCGACCCGGCCCGGGTGCTGGCCGTCGTCCGCTCCGACCCCGGCACCGTGCGCGCCGCGCTCGCCGCGCCGCCGCGCCAGGGCTGGGCGGAGCTGACCGGGATCGGCCGCTACGAGGCGAACGGCAGCGAGGCCCGCGCCGACGTCGCCCGCCTTCGCCGGCGGCTGCAACGCTTCCCCGAGACCTACGTCGGCGGCCCCAGCGCGATGGGGCTCGACCTCACCGACCGCATCGAGGCCCGTTTCCCGCTCGTCGTCCTCGTCGCCTGCTGCCTCACCTTCGTGCTGCTGACGCTCGCCTTCCGCTCGCTGCTGGTGCCGCTGAAGGCGGTCCTGACCAACGTCCTCGCGACCGCCGCCAGCCTCGGCGCCCTGGTCCTGACGATGCAGGAATGGGGCGCCAACGGCGAGATCGCCTACTTCGTCCCGCTGTTCCTCTTCGCCCTCCTCTTCGGCCTCTCGATGGACTACGAGATCTTCCTCCTCAGCCGCATGCGCCAGTCCTATCTCGCCCACCGCGACAACGACCGCGCCGTGCGCGACGGCCTCGTCGGCAGCGGCCGGGCGATCACGCTCGCGGCCCTGGCGATGATCGTCGTCTTCCTCGCCGGCGCCGCCTCGCACCTGGAGCCCTTCCGCCAGTTCGGGATCGGCATGACGATCGCGATCGCCCTCGACGCCACCGTCGTCCGCTGCCTGCTGGTGCCCGCCACCGTGGCGATCATGGGCCGGGCCAACTGGTGGTTCCCGCGCCGTGCCGGCGCCGGGCTCGGGCGACGGCCGGCGCGGGCCGAATGACCGCTCAGAGCGACGCGCCGGCGAAGGGCGGCGGCTCCACCCCGCCGAACAGGACGCCGAGCTGCCAGCCCCAGTCCCGCCGGCGGGGCCCCAGC
>JBEHWY010000048.1:0-21507 GCA_048498975.1 Actinomycetota bacterium
TAGGGCGGCGAGCACCCTCCCCTCCCCGAAGGCGGGGCGCGCGGGTCGTGTGGTTGAGCTTTTCCGCAAATAGTCCGGGAAAGCTCAACCACACTCGCTTTCTCTCACGCGTTCGCGATATTGACCACACCAGGGGCTGGTCAATATCGCGAGCGCTCCGAGGCGGGCGGGCCGGCGCACCTACCTGCCCTGTGGGTGCGTCGGGCCGCCCGCCGCGCACCGCAAGCGCGGCCGAGCTAGCGCGCGGCCGGTGGCGCCGCGCAGCTGGCGCGGTTGACGAATTCGGTCGGCAGGACGATCTGGCGCGGGGGGCGGTCGTCGCGGATCTGCTCGAGCAGGAGCTGGGCGGCCTTGCGGCCGAGTTCGCGGTTGTCGCGGCGGACGACGGCGATCGGCGGCTCGAAGAACTCGGTGACCGAGATCGCGTCGCAGCTGACCAGCGAGATGTCGTCGCCGACCTTGAGCCCGCGGGCGCGCAGCTCGGCGAGGGCGCCGCTGACGAGCTGGTTGCCGCCGGCGACGATCGCCGTCGCCGGCGAGCGGTCGTCGAGCATCCGTGCCGTCGCGTCGCGGCCGAACTCCTCGGTCAGGCTCCCCTCCAGCACCAGCGACTCGTCGGCGAGGCCGCGTTCGGCGTAGGCCTCGCGCAGGCCGAGCAGGCGCTCGCGCGAGAAGCGCAGGCTGGGGCCGAGGATCAGGCCGATGCGGCGGTGGCCGAGGTCGAGCAGGGTGCCGACCGCGTTGCGCATCCCGTCGCGGTGTTCGGAGATCACCGAGCCGGCCTCGACCGCGGGCGGCAGCTCGCGGTCGATCAGGACGATCGGGATCTCGGTCTTCTCCAGCAGGTCGACCGTCTCCGGGTCGTCTTCGGCGGCCAGCGAGAGCAGCAGGCCGTCGACCCGGCGCCGGGTCAGCAGCCGCAGGTGGGCGGCGTCGAGGCTCGGCTTGTTTTCGGAGTTCATCAGCAGCATGCTGTAGCCGGCCTCGCGCAGGGTGGTCTCGGCGCCGAGCGCGATCGTCGAGAGCAGCGGGTTGGAGATGTCGCTGACGACGAAGCCGACGGTGAAGGTCGCCCGCCGCCGCAGGCTCTGGGCGAGCATGTCGGGCTGGTAGCCGAGCTCGTCGACCGCGCGCTCGACCCGCTCGCGCATCTCTTTGCTGACGTCGGGGTGGTGGGAGAGGACCCGCGAGACCGAGGACATCGCGACGCCGGCGTGTTCGGCGACCTCGCGCATCCCCGGCCGTTCGACCGCCCGCGCGCGGCGGCGATCGGAGGCGCCATCACTCGAGTTCCCTTGCCCCGTTCCGCCTGGCTCCGCCATTGGCCTAGCCTACCGACCGCTTCCGCGTCAACTAACGCGCGGACGGGGGGTCATGGATGCGTGCGGACGGGCGACCCGCCGGGAGACTTGGCGATCGAGTAACCGCCGTCGACCGGGATCACGGCGCCGTTGACCGCGGCCGCGGCGTCGCCGGCGAGGAAGGCGCACATCGCCGCCACCTCGGCCGGCTCGGTCAGCCGCGCGGTCGGCGTCGCCGCCACCGCGAGCTCGCGGTCGACGTTCTCCTCGAGGAACTCCGAGGGCGTCCAGCCGGCGGCGACGACGTTGCAGGTGACGCCGTGCGGGGCCAGCTCCATCGCCGCCACCTGGGCGAGCGTGCCCTCCATCGCCTTGGCGATGCCGTGCGCGCAGCTGCCCGGCACCGTGCGCAGGCCGGCGACGGTGCTGAGCAGGATCAGGCGACCGGGCGCGCCGCGCTCGATCAGCCGGCGGGCGACCTGCTGCATGCAGAGCAGCGCGCCGCGCACGTCGACCTCGATGCAGCGCCGCAGCTCGGCCTCGCGGGTCTCGAGGAAGGAGCCGAGCACGTGGTGGGCGGCGCCGGCGACGAGCACGTCGACCTCCCCCAGCTCGGCGGCGACCGTGGCGAAGGCCTGCTCGACCTGGGCGGGGTCGCTGACGTCGGCGCGCAGGACGAGGGCGCCCGGGCCCTCGGGCTCGCCCGCCGCCCCGTCGTGCAGGACGGCGACCCGCGCCCCCTCCGCGGCCAGTGCCGCGACCACGGCGCGGCCGATCGGCCCGCTGCCGCCGCTGATGACCGCGACCCGGTTCTCCAGCTGGCCCGCCATCAGTGCTTCCCCACCACGAGCCCGCCGTCGACGCGGAGGTACTCGCCGGTCACGTATGCGGCGTCCTCGGAGGCGAGGTAGGCGGCGGCCATGCCCAGCTCGCGCGGGTCCGCCGCGCGGCCGGCCGGGATCATCGCCAGCGTCGCCTCGACGTCTTCCTCGGTCTGCAGCGAGGGCGAGGGATCGTTGATCGCCGACTTCACCCAGCCGGGGCCGATGTGGTTGACCGTGATCCCGTGCGGGGCGAGCTCGACGGCGGCGGCGTCGACCATCGCCCGCATGCCCGCCTTGGTCGCGCCGTAGATCGCCATTTCCGGGAACGGCATCTGCACGTGGACCGAAGAGGTGACGATGATGCGGCCCTCGCTGCCGGCGTCGACCAGGCGCCGGGCGGCGACCTGGCAGACGTTGAAGGTGCCGATCACGTTGGTGTCGATCAGCCGCCGCCACTGCGCCTCGTCGATCTCGACGACCGGCTGCCAGCCGGCGACGCCCGCGTTGGCGCAGATGATGGTCGGCAGCCCCAGCTCCGCGACTGCGTGCTCGAACAGGGATTCCACCTCCTCGCGTTTGCCGATGTCGGCCTGGTGCCAGATCGCGCGGCGCCCGCTCGCGCGCAGCTCCTCGACCAGCTCCAGGCCTTCGCCTTCGGCGGAGTAGTCGTTGACGACGACGTCGCAACCTTCCTCCGCGAGACAGGTGGCGATGCCGCGACCGATGCCGCGCTCGCGCGCGGCACCGGTGACGACGGCAACTTTCCCTGCGAGACGCATTACCCGACGTTGACGATCGTCTTGATCGCGCCGTCCTCGCGGGCGACCTGACGGCCGATCGCGCCGGTGAGGTCGTCGAGCGAGGCGTGGGTGGTGATGATCGGACCCGTGTCGACGATCTTCTGCTCCAAGAGCTTGATCGTACGCGGCCACTGGTTCGGGTACCACAGCGAGAACCGGATCGTGCGGTCGGCGATCAGGCTGTCGAGCATCGGCACGGCGACGGTGTCGTCGGGGCCGGTGACGGCCATGAAGACGATCGTCGCGCCGGGCGCGCAGAGGCCGAAGGCCTCCTCGTTGGCGGCCAGCGAGCTGGTCGAGACGATCACGCGGTCGGCCAGCTGCCCGTACTGCGCTTCGATCGCCTCGGCGAGGCTGGCGCCGCCGCCGACGTTGACCGTGAGGTCGGCGCCGAGGCTGGCGCCGACCGCGAGGCGGTCGGCGCGGGTGCCGGCGAGGACGACGCTGGCGCCCTTGCCCTTGGCCAGCTGGACCATCGCCAGGCCGACCGGGCCGGGGCCGCTGATCAGGACCACGTCACCGGGGTCGATCGCGGCCTTGTCGACCGCGTTGACCGCCGCCGCCAGCATCTCGACGAAGGCGCCTTCGTCGTCGCTGATCGAGTCCGGCAGCTTGTAGGCGTGGGCGACGTTGGTCCGCGCCTTCTCGGCGAAGCCGCCATTGGTGGTGACGCCGAGGACGCTGAGGTTGGTGCAGAACTGCGGCCGGCCCGAACGGCAGCCGTCGCAGCGGCCGCAGCTCTGGATCGGGTTGACGGCGACGCGGTCGCCGATCTCCAGCGCCCCCTCGGGGACGGCCGAGCCGATCGCCGAGACGCGGCCCATGAACTCGTGGCCGAGGACGAGCGGGCCCTTGCCCGTCGCCGTCCCGACCGGGCTGCGCCCGTAGTAGTACTCGATGTCCGAGCCGCAGATGCCGACCGTGTTGATGTCGACGATGACGTCCTCGGGACCGAGCTCGGGCTCGGGGATGTCCTCGATGCGGACGTCCTCGGCCTCGTAGAAAACTGCTGCCTTCATCGTTCTCTCCTTTTCCGTTCCCGGGGCCCTAGGCGCCGCGGACGTGCTTGTCGAGCGCCTCGTCGAGCCAGATGCGGCCGTCCCAGGTGTCGGCCCAGGACTCGCTCGTCATCGGGATCGCGTCGACCGCCCACCACTCGCCGTCGTAGCCGGACCTGAGGATCGCCGGGATCAGCGCGTCGAAGTCGATCACGCCTTTGCCGAAGCCGAGGTGGGTGCCGAAGGCGTTGCCCCAGGTGTTGGAGTCGGTGTCGCAGAGGTGGACGTGGCCGATGTGGCCGGCGACCATCTCGACGAACTCGACCTGGCCGCCCTCGAGTTTCTCGAACGGCTGCACCTGGTTGTGGGCAAGGACGGCGCCGGCCTCGACGTGGCCGACGTCGTAGAGCAGCTTGAGGTTGTCGTCGCCGACGTCCTCGAGCAGCTTCACGACCTCCGATGGCTTGACGAAGATCTGGCCGGTCTCGTACTCCCAGAGCATCAGGACGCCCTCTTCGCGGCCGCGCTGGGCGTGCTTGCGGAAGGTCTCGACGACACGATCCCAGGCCTTGTCGTAGTCGGCGTCGCGGGGCAGCGGGCCGAAGTCGCCCGGATCGACGCGCATCGCCGGGCTGCCGATGTCGACCGTGAAGCGCAGGTGGTCCTCGAAGAACTGGTCGTAGGCCTTGACCACGTCCTCGTCGCCGGTCGCCCAGGGCAGGCGGCCGAAGTCGCCGTAGGGGCCGGGGGCGTAGCCGCAGATCTCGAGGTCGAGGGACTTCACCTGCTCGACCAGCTGCTGCCGCGAGGCGCTGTCGGGGAAGCGCTCGATCGTCGCGTGGTCGAGGAAGCCGCCCAGTTCGACGCCGTCGTAGTCGAAGGCCGACAGGACCTTGAGCGCCTGGTCGAGGGAGGGAACGGGGTCGAAGCCGAAGGCGACGCACCAGGTTCCACGGCTGATCTTGGCAGTTCGTGACATGCGGTCTATCTCTCCTCAGGGACGGCCCAAGGACTTGCAATCCGGTGGGCTTGGAATCGTTACCGGGAACGTATCCCAGATCTTGGATGGAATGTCAAGCGACCTCTCCAAAGCCGCTTCTTGACAAGCTACAAAGCCTCTGGAATCGTTACCAGACAGGATATGGCCACCCCCACCGTCACCCGTGTCCGCAGCTGGACCCTGCGCCTGCCGCTGCCGACCCCCCTGGCGCTCGGCCGGATGGCGGTCAGCGAGCGCGAGTACGTCGTCGTTCGCGTGGACGACGAGGCCAGCGGCGCCGCGGGCGCGGCCTGGAGCCTGACCCGGGGCCTGCCGATCGCCGAGTCGCTCGACCGCCAGCTCGCCGCGCGGGCGGTCGGGGCGCCGGCCGCCGACACCGCCCGCTTCTGGCACGAGGCGCTGAACGTCGCCGGCCCGGCGGGCCAGAGCGGCACCGCGATGCGGGCGCTGAGCCTGCTCGACGTCTGCCTCTGGGACCTGAAGGCGCGGCTTGCCGGGCTGCCTCTGCACCGCCTGCTCGGCGGCCTGCGCGAGGAGGTCCCGGTGATGGCGGTCAGCGCCTACCCCGTCGTCGGCCTCCTCCCCGACGCCGCCGGCGAGCGGCTGGCGGAGCTGCGCCGCGCCGGTCATGACCTGGTCAAGGCGGCGCGCTGGCCCGACCCGGCCGACACCGCCCGGGTGATCGCCCGCGCGCAGGCGCCGCCGGGGACGCTCGTCGTCGATGCCGCCTGGGCCTGGGACGACGCCTTCGCCGCCCTCGCCGAGCTGCGCCGCTGGGGCGAGGTCGAGCTGGCCTGGCTCGAGGATCCGATCGCCGCCTCCCGCACCGACGCCTACCTGCAACTGCGCGAGCGCTGCCCGCAGCCGCTCGGGATCGGCGACGAGGTCTCCGACCTCAACCTGCTCGACCGCCTCGCCCGCGAGGGGCTCGCCGACGTGCTGCGCCTCGACGCGACCGTGGCCGGCGGCATCACCGGCGTCCTGCGCGTGCTCGACTCCTGCTGGCTGGCCGGCGTGCCCGCCTCGCTGCACGTCGGGCTGCCGATCCACCTGCACCTGGCGGCGGCCCACCCGGCGATCAACTGCGTCGAGGCCTTCGTCGGCGAGGACCTGGCCCTCGACCCGGTCGAACGGCTGCTGAGCACGCTGCCGACGATCGAGCGCGGCCGCGTCCGCGCCCCGGCCGGGCCCGGCCTCGGCGTCGAGCTCGACTGGGAGCAGGTCGAGGCGCGAGCGCACTTCCATACCGACACCAACAGACAAGCACAGGAGCCCCGATGACCAGCACCTCCGCCCCGGTCGAGATCGCCGCCGGCGTCTACCGCGTCCCCTCCCAGCTCGGCGTCCGCCGCATCGCCCAGTGGCTGGTCCTCGGCGAGGATGGAGTCATCCTGATCGACAGCGGCATCGCCGGCACGATCCGCGAGCAGATCGTGCCGGCGCTGGCGGCTCTCGGGCGCAGCCCCGAGGAGATCGTCGAGGTCGCGATCTCCCACGCCGACGTCGACCACTACGGCGGCAACGCCGAACTGCGCGAGCTGGCGCCGCAGGCGCGGATCCGCTCCGGTGCCGCCGACCGGCCGCTGATCGAGTCCTGGCAGCGGATCGGCTCCGAGCGCTACGGCTGGTACCCCCAGCACGGCCTCGCCTACGACGAGGCGACGATGCAGTGGCTGCAGGACGCCGCCGGCCCCGACACCGAGCTCGACGGGGTCCTGCGCGAGGGCGAGGAGCTCAGCGCCGGCGGCGCGACGCTGCGCGTGCTCGAGCTTCCCGGCCACACCCCGGGCCACCTCGGCTTCGCCGTCGAGGACACCGTGATCGTCGTCGACGCGCTGCTGGAGAGTGGCCTCTACAACGTCGACGACGAGCGGATCAGCCCGCCGATCTACGTCACCGCCGGCGGCTACCGCAACTCGATCGAGAAGGTAAAGGCGCTTGCCCCGGCGCGGCTGGAGACCGCCCACTACCCGGACGTCACCGGCGAGGACGTCGAGGAGTTCCTCGACCTCAGCGCCGCCTTCGTCGCCGACCTCGACCGGATCGTCACCGAACAGCTCGCCCAGGGCCCCTGCACGGTGGTCGAGATCACCGACGTCGCCGCCGCCGAGCTCGGCCCCTTCCCGGAGATGGGGATCGAGCTCGGGCGCAGCGTCGGCGCCCACCTCGACGACCTCGTCGAGCAGGGCCAGGCGCGACAGGTGCAGGGCGCCGAGAGGCCGACCTGGGAGGCCGACGCTTGATAGTGTGATTTCACTATATGAGTGAGATTTCACAATCTGAAAAGTCTGCTTCTCCCTCCTCCTCCCGTATCCAGTCCGTCTCCCGCGCCTCCCGGCTGCTGATGCACGTGGCCGGCCGGCCCGACGGCGCCACCACCACCGACGCCGCCGCGGCCGCCGGCCTCCCCGTCCCCACCGCCCACCACCTGCTCTCGACGCTTTGCGAAGAGGGCCTGCTGGCCCGCGGCGAGGGGCGCCGCTTCGTCCTCGGCCCCGGCGTCGCCGCCCTCGCCGCCGCCTACACCCAGGCCGAGGCGGTGCCGAGCTGGCTGCTCGAGCCGCTGCGCCGGCTGGTCCGCGAGCAGCAGGAGACCGCCTACCTGAGCGCCTGGCGCGGCGACGAAATCCGCGTCCTCGCCTCGCTCGAAAGCGGCGCCGCGGTCCGCGTCGCCGGCGCCGAACGCGGTCCCTACCGCTCTCCCCACGCCCGTGCCACCGGCAAGCTGCTGCTCGCCCTGGCCGACCCCCAGCAGCGCGCCGCCATCCTCGGCGAGGGCGAGCTGCAGGCCTGCACGGCGAAGACGATCACCGACCGCGCGGCGCTCGCCGCCGAGCTCGAGCAGATCGGCGAGCGCGGCTGGTCGGTCGACGCCGAGGAGTACACCGAGGGCGTCTGCTGCATCTCCGCCCCGGCGGTCGTCAACGAGGTCGTCGTCGCCGCCTACACGGTCTCGGTCCCCGCCCACCACTTCGACCGCCGCCGCGCGGTCCTGCTCGGCGCCGTCGAAGGCGCCGCCACCGAAGCCGTCAACGCCCACGTCCAGCACTCAGAGGAAGCCGCCGATGACCAGCACTAAGGAAGCGCCGCCCGCCGCCCCGTCGAAGGAGGTCCAGCTCGACCTGCTGCGGTCGATGGTCGAGATCCGCCATTTCGAGGACGCCTGCCACCGCCTCTTCGCCCAGGGCCTGGTGCGTGGCTCCACCCACCTCGGCCAGGGCCAGGAGGCCGTCTCGGTCGGCGCCTGCTGGGCGCTCGGCGAGGGCGACACGATGACCTGCACCTACCGCGGCCACGCCGCGACCCTGGCGATGGGGGCGCCGCTGGACCGCTCCTTCGGCGAGATCCTCGGCAAGGCCGAGGGGCTCTGCGGCGGCAAGGGCGGCTCGATGCACCTGACCGACGTCAGCGTCGGCGCGATGGGCTCCTTCGCGATCGTCGGCGCCCACCTGCCGATCGCCACCGGCCTCGCCTTCGCCTCCCGCTACCGCAAGAGCGGCGAGGTCAGCGTCTGCTTCTTCGGCGACGGCTCGACCAACATCGGCGCCTTCCACGAGGCGCTCAACCTGGCCTCGATCTGGAAGCTGCCGGCGATCTTCATCTGCGAGAACAACCTCTACGGCGAGTACTCGCCGATCGCGACGACGACGCCGGTCGCCAGCATCGCCGACCGCGCCGACGCCTACGGGATGGCGAAGGCGGTCGTCGACGGCAACGACGTCCTCGCCATGGGCGAGGTGACCGCGGCGGCGGTGGCGCGGGCGCGCGCCGGCGAGGGCCCGACCCTGATCGAGGCGCTCACCTACCGCCAGAAGGGCCACTCGCGCTCGGACCCGGCCAGCTACCGCCCCGAGGGCGAGCTCGAGGCCTGGCTGGAGCGCGACCCGATCCTCGTCCACGAGCGCGCCCTGCTCGCCGCCGGCGTCGAGCAGGCCGAGATCGACGAGGTCAAGGCCGCCGCCGAGGCCGCCGTCGCCGCCGCCCTGGAGCGCGCCACCAACTGGCCCGACCCCGCCCCCGAGTCCCGACTGGAGCACGTCTACGCATGACCTCGACCGTCACCTACAAACAGGCCGTCACGATGGCGATGGCCGACGAGCTGGCCGCCGACCCTGACGTCTTCGTCATCGGCGAGGACGTGGGAGCCGCCGGCGGCGCCTTCAAGACCACCGAAGGGCTGTTCGAGCGCTTCGGCCCCGAGCGCGTCCTCGACACGCCGATCTCCGAGCAGGCGATCGTCGGCGCCGCGATCGGCGCCGCCACCCAGGGGCTGCGCCCGATCGCCGAGGTGATGTTCGCCGACTTCGCCGCGGTCTGCTTCGACCAGATCGCCAACGAGCTCGCCAAGTACCGCTACATGACCGCCGGCCAGGTCGCGGCGCCGGTCACGATCCGGATGGCGAGCGGCGCCGGCGCCGGCTTCGGCGCCCAGCACTCGCAGACCTGCGAGAACTGGTTCCTCAACGTCCCCGGCCTCAAGCTCGTCGTCCCCGGCACCTGCGCCGATGCCTACGCGCTGCTGCGCGCGGCCGTCCGCGACCCCGACCCGGTGCTCTACTTCGAGCACAAGGGCCTGTTCAACCTCAAGGAAGAGCTGCCCGACCACATCGAGCCGCTGGTCCTGGGACAGGCGGAGATCGTCCGCCGCGGCGCCGACGTCACCGTCGTCGCCACCCAGGCGATGCGCCACCGGGCGCTGGAGGCGGCCGAGAGCCTCGCCGGCGAGGGGATCGAGGTCGAGCTGATCGACCCGCGCACGGTCGAGCCCTTCGACTACGACGCCGTCTTCGACAGCGTCGACCGGACCAACCGCCTGCTGGTCGTCCAGGAGGCGAGCCCCGCCGGCAGCTGGGGGGCGACCCTGGTCGCCCGGGTGATGCAGGAGCGCTTCGAGTCGCTCGACGCGCCGCCCCAGCTGCTCGCCGCCGATCCCACCCCCGTCCCCTATTCCGGCGCGCTGGAAGCCGCCTGGATGCCGGACGCGGAGCGGATCGTGGGCGCCGTCAAGTCGACCGTCAGCTTCTAGGAGGAGTTCGAATGCCCGACGTCCCCATGCCCCGCCTCTCCGACTCGATGGAGGAGGGCGTCGTCCTGCAGTGGCTGAAGCAGGTCGGCGACGAGGTCGCCCTCGGCGAGCCCCTGGTCGAAATCGAGACCGACAAGGCCAACATGGTCTACGAGGCCGACGTTGCGGGCACCCTGGCCGCGATCGTCGTCGCGGACGGCGAGAGTGCTGCTGTTGGCAGTCCTATTGCGGTGATTGGCGATCCGTCGGAGGCGCCGGCCGCTGCGCCGGCGCCGGCGGCAGTGGTTGAGACGACCTCTCCTGTGACTGAGGCCCAGAGCGCGCCGAAGGACGGCGAGCGGGTCAAGGCTTCTCCCGTCGCTCGGAGGCTGGCAAAGGAGCGGGGCGTCGACCTCACTTCGATAGCTGGCAGCGGCCCGGGAGGTCGGATCGTGAAGGCGGACGTGAAGGCTGCGGCGGCGGGTTCGGGGGACGCGGGTCTCCCACCCTCCACCCAGCAGGAAGAGGGTGGGAGACCCGCGTCCCCTCAGCCGCTCGCCGATTCGGCCGAGACTGCGAAGGGATCGGTGGGGGTCCAGGAGCTGACGAAGCTGCAGCAGGTGGTGGCCCGCCGCATGGCCGAGTCCAAGGCGACGGCGCCTCACTTCTACCTGGAAGCGGAGATCGACATGGGCCGGGCGGTCGAAGCCCGGAGCCGTTTGAAAGCCGCTGTCAAGGAAGGCGACGTCGTCCCCTCCTTCAACGACATGGTGGTCAAGGCCTGTGCTCTAGCTCTCAAGGAGTTCCCCCGCGCCAACGGCGCTTACAAGGACGGCCGCTTCGAGCTCTACTCCCGGGTCAACGTCGGCATCGCCGTCGCCGCCCAGGACGCCCTGGTGGTTCCGACCGTCTTCGACGCCGACACCAAGGGCCTGCGCCAAATCGCCGCAGAGGCCCGAGCCCTTGCCGGCAAGGTCCGTGAGGGGACGATCACCCCGCCGGAGCTCTCCGGCGGCACGTTCACGGTGTCCAACCTCGGCATGTTCGGAATCGACGCCTTCAGCGCGATCGTCAACTCACCGCAGGCGGGAATCCTCGCCGTGGGACGGATCGCCGAGCGTCCCGCCGTGCGCAACGGAGCCATCGTCCCCGCCCACCTGATGAACGTCACCCTATCCTGCGATCACCGCATCCTCTACGGCGCCGACGGCGCCCAGTTCCTGGCGCGTGTGCGGGAGCTGCTGGAGGAGCCGGTCTCCCTAGCGCTGTAGCGGATAGTGCCCGTGGAGGCGCTTGTGGGCACGCTCGTAGACGGTTCGCGTGTTCCGGTTGCGTGGGTGCCTCTCGCCGAAGGCGAGGAGACTGAGGGACAGGCTCCCGTTCAGTGCCTGTTGGAGGCGGAACACAAACCCGTACGGCGCGTCGGAGGCAGTCTTGTCGAGTGGCACATACAGCTTCACGCAGCCGGGCAGACTCGTACCGTCGGGGGCATCCTCAGACCGACACCGCTTCCAGGTCAGACGAGCGTTGCCCGATTCAATCGCCCGTCGCGCGCTTAACGCCAGGGCGCGCGGGGCAGAAGAAGTACCAAATCGGCCGACCTCCTCCTCCCACTCCTCCGCGCCGAACTCAATCGCGACGTGGCGTCTCCCCTGCTCACGACTCACCATGGACGACACGCTGACAGAAAACCTCAATGACCCGCCGGGCACCACCCGGCGAAAGTCGAGCTAACCCTCGTCGTCGTAGGGGATACCGGCCGCGAACCGCTCGAAATCCTCGGCGGATGCCGGCTTGGTCCCGCGCTTGGCGTCGAGTTCAGCCACGGGGGTGATGGCCGGCTCGAGGATCAAGCTGCCTTCGCGATCGGGCACGACCTCATAACGGCGACCCGCAACTTCGATCTGCTCGCCAACCGCAAGGTCCAGCTTCCTGACCGCGATTGCCATGAGCCAAGTCTAAACGATCGTTTGGAGTTCCTAGACCGGGTTGCGGCCCGGCACAGCGTGGCTTATGGCGGGACTTCGGCGGCCGCGGCGCCCCCGAGAGGCGCCGCGGCCGGCCGCCGCCGTCAGCCGTTGGCGGGGGTGAGGTAGTCGGCGATCGCCCGGGGTTCGTCGAGGCGGGCGGAGTCGGCGAGGGCGAAGGTGAGGGCGATCGAGCGCAGGTTGTCGCGGCCGTTGGTCTCGGGGGCCTTGCCGGTGAGGAGGCTGCGGTGGAAGGCCTCGAGGACGTAGCTGCGGTCCTCGGGGGAATCCATCGGGATCTCGGCTTCCAGCCAGCCGTTGCGCTCGATGAAGCCGTCCATCTGGACCGCGAGCCAGGGCAGCTCGGGGCGGACGAGGACGCGGTTGTTGACGAATTCGATCTGGCCTTCCTCGCACTCGATGTACCAGTCGCCGTCGAAGGTGGTCTGGCGGCCGCGGGCGCCCCAGGAGCCGAAGTACTCGACCACGCCGCCGCCCTCGAGCTGCAGCACCGCGTTCAGCATCGGCGCGTGGCGGAACCAGCTCCAGTTCGGGTTGTAGCTGTGGCCGTAGACGACGGCGGGCTCGCAGTGGAGCAGGCCGCGGATCTGATCGAGGTGGTGGATCGCCATGTCGCGGATGTACTCGTAGGCGGCGAAGCCGTGGACCTCGTCGGGGGTGACGAAGTGGAGCTCCTTGCGGTACGTGATGTTGGCGAAGCCGAGCGGGCCGAGCCAGCCTTCCTTCATGATCCGCGCGACGACCTGGGCGGCGCGCCGGAAGCGGTAGTTCTGGCTCACCATCAGCGTCTTGCCGGCGGCCTCGGCGCGGCTGACGAGCTCCAGCGAGTTGGCCATCGTGTCGGCCAGCGGCTTCTCGATCAGCACGTGCAGGCCGGCGTCGAAGGCTTCGCCGGCGACCGCCAGGTGGCTGGCGACCGGCGTGACGATCAGGGCGGCGTCGGCCTCGACCGCCGCGGCGGCCTCGGCGAGGCTGGCGAAACGGCGCTCCGGGGCGATCGCGTGCATCTCGCCCTGTTCGGCCAGCGCCTCGGGGTCGAGGTCGACGATCGCGACCATCTCCCACAGCGGCGAGGCGACGATGCGCGGCACCCAGGTCGCTCCCCAGCCGTTGACGCCGACCTGGATGACCCTCAGCTTGACCTCTCCTGCGCTACCCATTGACAGTCTCTCCTTTCGTTTGCTCGCCCTTCTCCCCGGTCACCATCGCCAGCGACAGGACCTTCTCCTCGTCGAGTTCGTCGACCGACAGCTCGCCGGCGATCGCGCCGCGGCGCATGACCAGGACGCGGTCGGCGACCTCTTCGAGCTCGTCGAGTTCCTGCGAGATCACGATCACCGCCCGCCCTTTGGCGGCGAGCTCGCGCAGCGCGATCAGGATCTGGGCGCGGGCATCGATGTCGACGCCCTGGCCGGGCTCGTCGAGGATCAGCAGCTGCGCGTCGGTGTGCAGCCAGCGCGCGATCACCAGCTTCTGCTGGTTGCCGCCGGAGAGGAAGCGCGGCAGCGCCACCGCCGAGCGCGGCTTGACCGCGAGGCGCTCGATCCATTTCATCGCCGTGCGGCGCTCGACCCGGGGGCGCAGCAGCCCGAACCGCGAGACCGCCTTCGCCAGGGTCACGTTCTTCGCCGCGCCGAGGTCGAGCAGCAGCGCGTCGCGCTTGCGGTCCTCGGGCACGAAGCCGACGCCGCGGCGGATCGCCGCGTGCGGCGAGTGCGGGCTGTAGGGCTTGCCGAGCAGCTGCATCTCGCCGCGGTCGGCGCGCTCGGCGCCGAAGATCAGGCGCCCCAGCCGCGAGCGGCCGGAGCCGACCAGGCCGGTGATCCCGAGCACCTCGCCGCGGTGGATCTCGAAGTCGATGTCGTGGATCCGGGTGCCCTGGCCGAGACCGCGGACGGAGAGCACGACCTCGCCGCGGGTCCGCGCCTGCGCCTCGATCTTGGTCACGTCGTGGCCGATCATGTGGCGCACCAGCGTCGTCTCGCTCTGGCCCTCGGCCTGCCCGGCGAACACGGTCTTGCCGTCGCGCATGACGAAGACGCGGTTGGAGAGATCGAGCACCTCGTCGAGGCGGTGGGAGATGTAGATCACCGCGACGCCGGCCTCGGTCAGCGAGTGGATCACCTCGAACAGGCGCAGGCTCTCGGTTTCGCCCAGCGCCGCGGTCGGCTCGTCCATCAGCACGACGCGGCTGTCGCGGTGCAGGGCCTTGGCGATCTCCAGCATCTGCTGGCCGGCCGGGCTGAGGTCGCCGGCGGTCATCCCGATCCGGTCGGTGAGGCCGACCCGCTCCAGGCACTCGCGGGCCGAGAGCCGCTCGCGGCGGCGGGCCAGCAGCGCGTGGCCGTGAGTCGGCTCGCGGCCGAGAACGATGTTCTCGGCCAGGCCGAGGGTCGGCACCAGGCTCGGTTCCTGGTAGATCGTGGCGACGCCGAGGCGCTGCGCGATGCGCGGCGTCAGCCCGTGCCGCACCTCGTCGCCGATCCGGATCTCGCCCTCGTCGGGCTGCAGCGCGCCGGAGAGGATCTTGATCAGCGTCGACTTGCCGGCGCCGTTGGCACCGACCAGGCCGACGATCTCACCCTTGCCGACCTCGAAGTCGGCGCCGTCCAGGGCGACCGTCGCGCCGAAGCGCTTGACGACCCCGGTGGCGCTGAGCACCGTCCCGGCCATCGCCTACAGCCCCTCGACCCGGTACTGGTCGGCGTATTCCCAGTCGAGCTCCCAGCCCAGGCCGGGCGCCGAGGGCAGCGTCAGCTCGCCGTCGACCAGCTCGGGCCGGTTGGCGACCAGGTTCCACCAGAAGGGGTCGCGGTCGGGCTCGAAGCACTCGACGTAGGTCCCGTGCGGCTGGCTGGCGAGCAGGTGGCCGGCGATGTGCGGCTCCTCGTGGTGGCCCATCTGGACTTCGGCGGCGTGGGCGATGGCGGCGGCGCGCCGCCAGACCGTCGGCCCGCCCGACCAGGAGGAATCGAAGTTGCAGACGTCGATCGCGCCGGCCTCGATCAGGTCACGGCAGCCACTCGGCGAGTACTCGCTCTGGCCGGCGCAGACCGGGATCCCGCCCTGCATGCGCACGTCGCGCATGCCGCGGCGGTCGTTCTGCCAGCCGACCGGCTCCTCGAACCAGCGGATGTTGACGCCGTCCAGCAGGCGGCAGAGGTGCAGCGCCTCGCTGACCGTGTAGCCCTGGTTGGCGTCGATCGCGATCACGAAGTCATCGCCGGCGGCCTCGCGGGCGGCGATCACCCGTTTCGCGTCCTCCTCCGGGGAGAGGCCGCCGACCTTGAACTTGATCCCCGCCATGCCGCTCTCGCGGTGGCGGTGCATCTCCTCCCCCAGCTCGGCGAGCGAAGCCGGGTAGTAGCCGCCGATCACGATCATCGGCAGGCTCTGGCGGTAGCCGCCGAAGAGCCGCCAGAGCGGCTGGCCGAGCGCCTTGCCGACCAGGTCCCAGATCGCGGCGTCGAGGCCGGCGAGCGCGACCAGGCCGAGGCGGCGGTCGCGCAGGATGTCGAAGGTGACGGGGAACGCGGCCTCCCAGCAGCGCTCGGTGGCGAAGGCGTCGAGGCCGCGCACGGCGGGAGCGATCTCCTCGCGGGCGATCTGGACGATCGCCGCGAGGCCGTCGTCCTCGTCGCCGGTGTAGGCCTCGCCGACGAGTCCCTCCTCGGTGATGACGCGGGTGACGACCGTGGCCCGGTGGGTCATCCGGTAGTGACTGCCGCGGTATTCACGGGCGAGGGGGGCGCGCAGGGCGATCACCTCGACGTCACGAATGGTGAGTCCGGTCAATCCCTCCCCCGGGTACGCCGTGTCGGTGCCTTCGGTTTTCCTCTCCATGCTCGCCTTTCAAGTGTTGGGTCCGTCACGTGCGCCCTGCCATCCCATCGCGCCTGCCCACGGCGACCGAACTCGCCGCGGGCAGTGCGATGGTGTGTTACTGCTGACTACTTACCGTCGGGACCCGCGCACTTCGTGGTCTTGATCCATTCTTCGACCAGCGCCGGGGTGGCTTCATACGGTTCGGATTTGATTTCGCCAGGGTAGTTGAGTGCGAACGGGGTCGCGCAGAGCTTTTCCGCGGCCGGTTCGCCGGCGATGTCTTCCGCCAGCAGGCGGACCGAGAGGGTCGCCTCCTGGGTCGGGGACGCACCGATGGTCACCTTCAGTTTTTCTTCTTCAAGCAGATCGTTGCCGACTGGCGAGCCGTTCTGCGAGGTGACGGCGACCTGGTTGATCTTCGAGCCCAGCGCCTGGACGGCACCGACGGCCATGTCCTCGTTCTGGACGATCAGACCTTTCAGGTCGGGGTGCTTGGCCATGATGTCCTGGGTCAGGGAGAAGGCCTTGGGACGGAGATATTCACCGTCGACCTCCTCGACGATCCGCGACGGGTCGCCGAAGCCTTCGGCGAAGGCCTGTTTGAATTCGACGACCTCCTGACGACCCTCGAGGCCGGTGATCATTGCGACCGGGCCGCTGGGGACGATTTCGGCGAACGCTTCGCCGAGCACTTTCGCGTAGTCCATGAAGTGGACGGCGGCGTCACCGGCGATCATCGGCTGCACTTCCTCGAGCGGGATGATGCCGACGATGCTGATCGGGATGCCCGCGTCGTTGGCCTCCTTGACGGCGGCCTTCTCGCTGGCGTCGCTGAGCGGGAAGAGGACGATGCCGTCGACCTGCTTGGTGACCGCGTCCTGGACGTTGGCGAGCTCCTTGCTCGGGTCGAGTTCGGAGTTCAGCACCTCGGGCGTGCCACCGAGTACTTCAATGGCCATCTTCGCGCCTTCGGCGGAGTACTCGTAGTATTCGAGCGAACCGGTCTGGATGTAGGCGATGGTCTTGCCTTCCAGCGGTTTGTCGGACGAGGCCGAGCTCGATTCTTCTTCACTGGTGTTACTCGCTTCGGACGACGCCGAGCTCGATGAGTCAGAAGACGACCCACAGGCAGCGAGACCGATCGCGAGCGCCACTACCGCCGCCAGGACGAACACCCAGCGTGCGCTCTCTTTGAGCTTGCTATGCAACTTCTCTCCTCCTCTTAGTTCTTCCGAAAAGGACCTGACTCGGTCCGGACCTAGCGACTAGTGCCAGCCTCTCTAGCGAGAGCCTCGCTGTGCCATTACTGCGACGATGATCACCATGCCCTGGATGACGTACTGCAGGTTTCCGGTGATCGACAGAAGGTTCAGTGCGTTGGCGATGAGCCCCAGGAGGAGCACGCCGAGGATCGTCCCGAACACACCCCCGCGGCCACCCGCGAGCGGCGTGCCGCCGACCGCGACGGCGGCGATCGCCGAGAGTTCGAGGCCCGACCCCATGTCGGGCGAGGCCGCCGAGAGCTGACCGACCATCAGCGCGGCGGCGATGCCGACGAACAGACCGTTCAGCCCGTAGAGGGCGATCTTCACCCAGCGCACGCGGATGCCGGCCAGCTGCGAGGCGCTTTCGGAGCCGCCGATCGCGTAGAGCCAGCGGCCGAAGCTGGTCATGCTGAGGACCAGGTGGACGGCGATCGCGCAGACGATGAAGGCGACGACCAGCAGCGGCAGGCCGAAGACGTGCCCGTCGACCCATTCGAGGTAGGACTCGGGGAGTTCGCTGATCGGCACGTTGGAGATCAGCAGAGCGACCCCCTGCAGCAGGGTCAACATCCCCAGGGTGAGGATGAAGGGGTGCGAGGTCGAGAAGGAGACCAGGGTGCCGATCACCAGCCCGACGACGATCGCCAGCAGCACGCCGGCGCCGATCGCGGCGACGACCGACCAGCCGTGGGTCATCAGGTAGCCGGTGGCAACGCCGGTCAGCGAGACGGCTGAGCCGATCGAGAGGTCGATCCCGCCCGAGACCATCAGCATCGTCGTCCCGCAGGCGAGGATGCCGACGATCGAGACCTGGACGAGGATGTTCTCGAAGTTCTGCCAGGTGAAGAACACGTCCGAGCCGGACGCGGCGATCACGATGATCAGCCCGATCACCGCCAGCAGCGCGAACTTCGAGCGGTGAGCCCGCACGAAGGACCCGATCTCCCCGACTCCAAACCCGGCAGCTAGCTCGCGCGCCGGACCAACCGCGTCTTCGCTCGACACCTTCTCCTCCTCGATTCCCAGAGCCTTGTTTGAGACGATCCGCTTCATCCTGGAAGCGATTTCGGTTACGTTACCGCAATCGATTCCAAGACGCAATTATGTAGTCCGAAACCCGTCGATTTGCAGGCTCTTTAAAGGCGTAATCGGCTGTTTGCCGATCAGGGGGGTGTGATTGCCCGCGTTTCGCTCGCCGCGCTGGCCGCGCTGCTCACCCTCGCCTTCACGGCACCGCTGGCGCACGCCGACACGACCCTCGTCGTCAACACGCTCGCCAACTGGGGCGAAGGAGAAGAATGCGAAGCCGGCAGCGAATGCTCGCTGCGCGAAGCGCTCGAAGCCGCCGAAGAAGCCAGCGGCGTCGTCACGATCGACGTCGAGGTCGAAGGCACGATCGAAACCGAAGAAGCCGAGCTGAAGCTCGAAGTGCCCGAAGAAGTCAGCGAAGTCCTGATCGAAGGGCCCGGCAGCGCTCTGCTGAGCGTCGACGGCGAAGGCGA
Organism: Actinomycetota bacterium; assembly: GCA_048498975.1. Lineage (GTDB taxonomy): Bacteria > Actinomycetota > Thermoleophilia > Solirubrobacterales > 70-9 > VAYN01. The sequence continues at coordinate 18,509 of JBEHWY010000048.1, forward strand.
ATCGCGCGTCCTGCGCATCGAAGAACCCGGCAAGGTCGTGATCTCGGGGCTGACCCTCGCCCACGGCACCGTGGCCGGCCTCCCCTACGCCGGTGCCGGCGGTGGCGGGCTGCTGGTCGAAGAAGCCTCAGTCGAGCTGCGCGACGTCCGCGTCACCGGCAGCAAAGTCAGCGACGCGCGCTGGGGCGGCGGGATCGAGATCCGCGACGAAGGCAGCCTGACGCTGCGCAACTCGGAAGTCGACCACAACACGGCCAGCGGCTTCAGCGGGGGTGGCATCTACGTCAACCCCGGCACCGAACTGAGCCTCGTCGATACGACCGTCGCCGACAACGTCGCCGGTGAAGACGGCGGCGGCATCTCCACCTACCACGCGACCGCCACCGTCACCGACTCGGTCGTGCGCGGCAACGAAGCCGGCGATGAAGGCGGCGGGATCAACGCCAGCATGGACGTGTACGGCCACGGCACGCTGGTCGTCGAAGGCTCCGAAATCACCGAAAACGAAGCCGAAGGGCCGGGTGGCGGCATCAACACCAGCGCCGAGACGGAGGTGATCGACAGCCGGATCGTCCACAACCACGGCCGCACCGGGGGCGGCCTCTTCGCGGAAGGCAACGAACTGCTGCTGAGCCACAGCACCGTCTCCTCCAACGAAGCCGCGGGCAGCGGCGGCGGCGTGTCCGTCGTCGGCTACGTGCCCATGGTCCCGATCGAACACGAACCCAACCAGACCACGATCGAGCAGAGCACGATCGCCGGCAACCACGCGGGATACGGACCGGAGGAAACCCCGAGCGGCGGCGGCCTGACGGTCGACGGGGAGTCGGAAACGACCGTCGAGGCCTCGACGGTGGCCGACAACGATGGCGGGGCGATCCTGGTGGCGGGCGAACTGACGCTGCGCAACTCGACCGTCTCCGGCAACTCCTCCGCTTACGGCACCGGCGGCGTCTACAACGACGAAGGCGAAGCGACGATCCGGGTCGAGTCCTCGATCCTCGCCGCGAACACCCACGAAGGCTCGCCCTCTGACTGCAGCGGGCCGATCGAAAGCAACGGCTACAACATCCTCGGCACCGAAGCGGGGTGCGGCTGGACCGGCACGACCGGCGACCAGGTCGGCGCCGACCCCGAGCTGGCGCCGCTCGGCGACTACGGCGGGCCGACCGCGACGATGCCGCCGCAGAGCCGCACGAGCCCGGCGATCAACCACGGCGAAGACCCCGGCGCGACCGACCAGCGCGGGCTCACCCGGCCGGTGCCAAGCGGCGCCGCCAACACCGATGTCGGTGCCGTCGAGGTGCAGGCGCCGAGCATGGAGACTGCGCCGTCGATCTCCCCCGGCCTCGGCGTCATCGTCGGCAACGAGCTCGAATGCCTGCCCGGAACCTGGGACACCGACACGGTCACCGACCCCGCCATCACCTACAGCTGGCGCGCCGGGCCCGAAACGCTGGGCACCGGCCAGACGCTCACGATCGAAGCCGCCTACGTCGGCGACGAAATCGTCTGCGAAGCAACCGTCGACAACGGCGTCGAGGCGGTGACGGCCGAATCGGAGCCGCTGAAGATCGACATGCCGATCCCGGTCTTCGAAGTCACCGCCCTCGACTTCGGCGCCCGCCCGGTCGGCGACGGCCCCGCACCGCGGCTGCCGCTGAAGGTCAAGAACGAAGGCAACACCGGCCTCAACGTGCTCGCCGTCACCGACGGCGGCTCGGCCGTGTTCCCGTTCGACGCGAGCGACTGCTTCGCCGGTCTCCTCGCTCCGGGCGAAAGCTGCGAAATCGAAGTCGGCTTCGCTCCCGCCACCCGCGGCGCCGCCGGCGTCGAACTCGCCGTCGAAACCAACGGCGGCCAGATCAAGGCCGCGCTCTCCGGCGAGGGGACCGAAACCGCGCTGACCCTCGACCCGACCGCGATCGAGTTCGGCGACCAGCGCACGGGGACGGCGAGCGCCGTCGAAACCGTGCAGGTCGAGAACACCGGCAACACGCCGCTGGCGATCGGCGTCCCGACGCTCGAAGGCGCCGACGCCGCCGAATTCACGCTCGACGCCGAAGGCTGCGAATCACTCACCCTCGAAGCGGGCGAAAGCTGCGCGATATCGGTCGCCTTCTCCCCGGCGGCGACCGGCGTCCAGCAGGCGATCCTGCGCGTCCCCGGCGAAGCGGAAGGCAACGTCGCCCTGGCAGGGACCGGGATCGAACCGGCGCTAACCGCGACTCCGACGCTGCTCGAATTCGGCTCACGCGCGCTCGCCGCCGGGCCCAGCGCACCGCAGCTGGTCGTCGTCCGCAACGAAGGGACCGCCGCGGCCGACATCGCCACGCCCACCTTCTCCGGCCCCGGCGCCGGCCAGTTCCGCCTCGGCAGCCTCGACACCTGCCCCGCCGCTCCCCTGGCTCCCGGGGCCGAATGCTCGCTCGAGGTCGTCTTCGCCCCCACCGCCGCCGGCAGCTTCAACGCCGAACTGCGGGTGCAGGCCGGAGACGTGGGAACCGCCGTCGCCCTGCGCGGCACCGCGACCGCCCCCGCACCCGAACCGCCGCCACCGGCCGAACCCTCCGCCCGCCTCGACCCCAGCCGCGGTCTGCTCAAGGCCAGCGCCGGCGGCGTCGTCCGCCCCCGGCTCACCTGCACCTCCCCCTCCGGCGCACCCTGCGCGACCACCGTCACCCTGCTGCGCGGCGGCCAGCGGCTCGGGCGCTGGAGCGGCAGCCTCACCGCCGGCGCCAGCCGCCCGGTCGCCCTCCGCCTCGCCCCCGCCGCCCGCCGCGCCCTCGCCAAGCAGCACCGCCTCAGCGTCACCGCGACCGTCCAAACCGGCGCCGGCCAACCAAACCGCAGCCGCCTCGCACTCGTCCGCTAACCGCCCGGGCCCGCCCGCCTCGGAGCCCCGCCCCCGAAAGTCGTGGTTCCTTTCGGACCTCCAGGTTCCAAAAGGAACCACGGGATGGCGGACCGGCCCGAATCTCCATCGCGTGGTTCCTTTC
>JBEHWY010000049.1:0-21421 GCA_048498975.1 Actinomycetota bacterium
GATCGAGCTGCCGCCGGCAGGCCACGCGTTCGAACGCGTGGAACTGATCTTCTACGGCATCGACCACTCGGGGGAGTCCTTCTCCGCCCGCGTCTACCTCGACGCGCGCGGCGTCGGCGGTGACCCCGGGCCCGGCCACCGCGCCCACGTCGGCACCTTCTTCGTCTTCGGCCACGGCGGTTGCTTCGGCGACGTCGGGCACTGCGACGTACCCCGCGAACGGGACCCGTTCGACATCCGCCCGCCGCACCAACTCGAGCCGGCTACTCGAGTCCTCACCGTCACCGACTCGGTTCGAGCGCTGCTCGACCGCGGCGTCGAGGCAGCGAAAGCCACGATCGTCGCCGAAACCGAAGGCAAAGCCTCGAACGAGGTGCTCGCCTTCGAGCACCTGCGACTCGCGACCTACGCGTAAGGCCTCAGCAGGTCTTCCGCGCCCCGGTGACCGCGCCCAGCGCGCCGCCGAGCGAGAAGTCGGCGTCGACGCGGAGGACGCCGGTGTGGATCGTGCGGGCGACGGTCCAGTCGCCGCTGCGCAGCAGGCATCCCCGGCCGCGGGAGAGCGTCCAGTAGGGAGTGAAGTTGACGCGGACCAGGAAGCGGCCAGGCCGGGTGACGTCGAGGGCGAAGCCCTGGCGCCCGACCCACAGCGTCTGCGCCCGCCCCGCGCCCATCGGCGCCACCAGCGGCTGCGGGTCGACGACCTGGTAGATGCGCCAGTGCTCGGAGGTCCAGCGCAGCTTCAGGTAGGGCGGTTCGCGCAGGATCAGCCGCTGCTCGGCGGTCGAGGAGTAGTCGAGCGGGGCGTCGGGGAGGGCGACGTAGGAGATCGCGTTGCCGCGCAGCCAGGCGCTGTAGGCGCGGTTGGTGAGCTCGCCTTCGTCGTAGAAGACGTCGTCGCGGGTCGTGTCGAGCTGGCGCAGCCAGCCGCGGGCGAGGTCGAAGCTCGGCGCCAGGTAGGCGGCCTCCCAGTGGTTGGCGGTCGGCGGCACCTCGATCCGCGCCCCCTTCGCGCCGTGCCCGCGCAGCCAGTGGGCGACCGGCGCGAAGTAGGCCTCGGTGGTCGAGGGGTCGCCGACCGAGCGGGCGATCTGGGTGACGCTGGCGGTGAACTGCCAGTAGAGGCTGCCGACCATCGTCACCGCCAGGACGACGACGAAGAACCATGTCGGCACCGCCGGGCGCGGCCGCCGCGCCAGCAGCACCGCGGCGAGGACCGGGCCGCCGAACAGCGCGCCGAGCCGGACCGCGTTGCCGCCCATCGCGTTGGGGACGAGGTAGATCGCCGTCGCCGCCAGCGCGTAGCCGAGCACGACCAGCCGCAGCTGGCGCTCCTCCGTGCGCACGCCCTGGGTGAGGATCAGCGCCCCCAGGCACCAGACCGGGATCGCCACGTAGGAGGAGAGGACGAAGGGGAAGTGCCCCGCTTCGGGGAAGGCGAGGTTGGGGATCAGGGTGAGCAGCAGGGCGATCAGGCCGGCGGTGAGGCCGGCCCGCTGGAAGCGCACGCCGCCGCGCCAGGAGCCGGCGATCAGGACGCCGGCGAGGAAGGCGGCGGCGACCGGGCTGGCGAGGGCGCAGCCCGCGGCGGCGAGGCTGCCGAAGACGGGGCGGCGCAGCTGCAGCAGCCGCAGGGAGCCGAGCCCGAAGGCGACGCCGAGGGCGAAGGTGAGCTGGCCGTCGGCGAGCAGGGTGACGACGCCGGCCGCGAACCACAGCGTCGCCCAGCGCGCCTCCGCTCCCCAGCGGTCGCGGACGAGCCGGTCGAAGAGGTAGGAGGAGGCGACGACCGAGAGGACGCCGACGACCTGCGGCCCGAGCAGCGCCCCGAGCGGCGGGAAGAGGACGCTGTAGGTCAGCGTGTAGTGGCCGCCGTACCAGCTGCCGTTCCAGATCGAGAGGCCGGCGTGCTCGAACAGCTCGGTGCGGAAGACCTGGGCGGCGAGGTCGCCGACCGGGGGGCTCCAGAGCGCGATCGCGAGCGCCAGCGCCGAGCTGAGCGCGACGGCAGGCAGCCACTCCGGTCTCAGAGGTTTCGACTGGAGCATCGGGAAGGCTTTCAAGCATACGGAGGCGGCCTGCCAAGATTGAGTTGATGAGCAACGAGATCCTCGTCGTCCAGTGCGGCCTCGTCCCCTACGCGGACGCGCTGGCGCTGCAGCAGGGGCTGGCCGCCCGCCGCCAGGCCGGCGAGATCGGCGACGTCCTGCTGCTGATCGAGCACCCGCCCGTCTACACCAAGGGTCGCCGGGTCAGCCCCGAGGAATTGCCGATGGGCGAGGACTGGTACGAAGCGCAGGGGATCGAAGTCCTCGACACCGACCGCGGCGGCCACGTCACCTACCACGGCCCCGGGCAGCTCGTCGTCTACCCGATCGTCAGCCTCGACTCCTATGGCGACGACATCCACGAGTTCGTCCGTAACCTCGAGCGGGTGATGATCGAGGCGCTCGCCGAGCACGGCGTGCAGGCCGGCGTCGTCCCCGGCGAGACCGGCGTCTGGGTCGGCCCGCTGAAGATCGGCGCGATCGGGCTCCACGTCAGCCGCGGCGTCACCACCCACGGCTTCGCCGTCAACGTCAACAACGACCTGCAGCCGTTCGGCTGGGTGCTCGCCTGCCAGATGGCCGGCGGCCACGTCACCTCGCTCAGCCGCGAGCTCGGCGCCGAGCAGCCGGTGGAGTCCTTCGCGCCGACCGTCGTCGCCCGCTACTGCGCCGTCTTCGACCGCATCGCCAAGGACACCGGGCCCGCTGAGCTCGGCATAAACCTCCCGAGCGCTACGCTCCGAGCAGCCCCATGACCGACGCCACGCCCTCCGCGCCGAGCGCCCCCGCCGAGCGCATCCACGTCACCCGTTCCCGCGCCAAGCCCGGCGGCACCGCCGCCACCACCGACGGCACCGTCCCCTTCAAGCGCGCCCGCAAGCCCTCCTGGCTGAAGGTGCCCGCGCCGGGCGGCCCCAACTACCGGCGGCTGAAAGAGAAGATCGGCGCCGACAACCTCCACACCGTCTGCGAGGAGGCCAACTGCCCCAACGTCGGCGAGTGCTGGGAGCGCGGCACGGCGACCTTCATGATCCTCGGCGACGTCTGCACCCGCCGCTGCGGGTTCTGCAACGTGCAGACCGGCAAGCCGACCTGGAACGACCCGCTGGAGCCGCTGCGCGTCGCCAACCAGATCAAAGCGATGGGCCTGCGCCACGCGGTGATCACCTCTGTCGACCGCGACGACCTCCCCGACTACGGCGCCAGCGCCTTCGTCGGCGTGATCCGCTCGACCCGGATGCTGGCGCCCGACTGCAAGGTCGAGATCCTCACCCCCGACTTCCGCGGCCAGGAGATGCCGCTGGCCCGTGTCATCGCCGAGCGCCCCGACGTCTTCAACCACAACGTCGAGACGGTGCCGCGCCTGTACCCAATGGCGCGCCGCGGCTCCCAGTTCCTGCGCTCGGCCCGGGTGCTGAAGATGGCGAAGGAAATGGGCGGCCCCGAGGTCGTCACCAAGTCCGGCCTGATGGTCGGCCTCGGCGAGTCCTTCGAGGAGATGGTCGACACCTTCGGCCAGCTGCGCGAGCACGAGGTCCAGGTGCTGACCGTCGGCCAGTACCTGCGCCCGACCGAGAACCACCTGCCGGTCGTCCGCTACTGGCACCCCGACGAGTTCGCCGCCCTCGAGCAGGCCGCCTACGACCTCGGCTTCGAGTCGGTCGCCGCCGGGCCGCTGGTCCGCTCCAGCTACCACGCGGACCAGAACCTGCCCGAGTCACACCGGGCCGAGAGCCTGCTGGCCTGAGCCTCTGAGGGGAGAAGCCGGGCCGGCCACGGAGGGAGCCGGCCCAGCCTTCCCTGGAAGGACGAGGCGCTACCGCATCCGCGGGTCGATGTAGATGTCATCGACCGCCCAGGCGCCGCCGTAGTTTTCGGGGTCGAGGACGAGGCGCACCGAGAGCGTTTCGTCTTCCTGCCAGAGCGGCAGCGTGGTGGCGAGTGCCAGCGACGGGGTCGGCTTCCACGAGGTGCCGGACTGCAGCGAGCCGATCGTCGTGTCGTGGCTGCGGCCACCCTGATCGGTCCAGCGCAGGACCACGTTGAGCACGCCCCAGCTGCCGCTCGTCTGCCGCGCGAAGAAGCGCAGCGAGGGGTGGGCGACGCTGACGCAGAAGGCGGGCGAGATCGCCCGGCCGTTGGGCTGGATCGCCAGCGAGTGGGAGCCGCCGGCGACCGAGTAGCTCTCGTTGCCGTTGGCGATGCCGGCGTTGGCGAGGATCCAGCCCTTGGTGCCTTCCTCGAAGGAGCCGCCGGACAGCAGGCTGTAGGAGTTGGTGTCGCCGAAGCGCGCGAAGGGCTTCGAGAGCGGGGCGTCGGGGCAGCCTTCGTCACTGCTGGCCGCCAGTGCCGGCGCGGCGAGAGCGAGGAACGAAGCGAGAACGCCCGCGACGATGGCGAGCTTGAGTGCGAACCTGTTTGCCGTGGGGCGCAACAGAGACATTGGATCCTCCGTGACGTTCCACTGGCGACCGAGCTATCTCGGCCGGTGGACCGAGACCTCTGGCTTTGCGTCCCCGCCTCGCGACGGGTTTGCCCTTTTCAGTGTTGGGATGACTGGACTTTGCGGATTTGCAGCGCGCAGTATCAGTTGCGTATGAAGGCGGGGCAAGAGGGCCGGACGCATGTTGGAAAGGGGGCTTCGATCAAGCGGCCAGGCCCGTCGGTGGCCCGCCGCGCCCAGGGCTAAGCATTTGGCTCCTGGCTGGCGATACAGGCAGGGACGCAAATGTCTGTGCACGCGATCAGAGAAGCCGAGCGCATGCGGGATTCCTACGAACAGCGGGGCCGGCCGATGGGCCGGGCACTGCTGCACGGGGAACTGCTGATCGGCGGCTGCTACCTGCTGGCTGCGCTGGCGCTGCTTGCCCTCGGCGACCGCAGCGGCTTCTCAGTGCCGACGGCGGCGATCTACGTCGCCGGCATTGCCTTCGCGGGCGCCGTTCGGATCGACGTCGGGGCGGGCTTCACGCCGCCGACCCAGGTGCTGTTCGTGCCGATGCTCTTCGCCCTGCCGGTGGCGACGGTGCCGCTGCTGGTGCCGCTCGCGCTTGGGATCGGGATGGCTCCCCGAATCCTGCGCGGCGAGATCTCGCCGAGCTGGCTGCTGACCGCGCTCGGCAACAGCTGGTTCGCGATCGGCCCGGCGGCGGTCCTCGCCCTCGCCGGCAACCCGTCCCCCTCCGGCCCCTGGGCGGTGCTGGTGGCGGCGCTCGCCGCCCAGTTTGCCTGCGACTTCGGCGCCAGCCTCGTCCGCGAGCGGATCTTCGGCGGCGTCGGCATCGCCGAGCTGGTCGCCGAGGTGCGGCCGATCTACGCGATCGACGTCGCCCTCTCGACCCTCGGCCTCGTCGTCGCCTTTGCCGCCGACGCGCTCGCCAGCCAGCTGGCTGCGATCCTCCTCGTCGCGCCGCTGTTCGGCGTGCTCGGCTACCTCTCGAAGGAGCGCCACGAGCGGATGCAGCAGATGGCGGCGCTGGGCGACGCCTACCAGGGAACGGCGCTGCTGCTCGGCGAAGTGGTCGAGGCCGACGACACCTACACCGGCGAGCACTCCAAGAGCGTCGTCCGCCTCTCCCTCGACGTCTGCGACCAGCTCGGGCTCGACCCCGACCGCCGCCGCAACGTCGAATTCGGCGCCCTCCTCCACGACGTCGGCAAGATCGCCGTGCCCGACGAGATCATCAACAAGCCGGGCAAGCTGAACGAGCAGGAGTGGGCGATCATCAAGACCCACACGATCGAGGGCCAGCGGATGCTGGAGAAGATCGGTGGCTTCATGAGCGAGATCGGGCTGATCGTCCGCGGCTCGCACGAGCGCTGGGACGGCAGCGGCTACCCCGACGGCCTCGCCGGCGAGGCGATCCCGCTCGAGTCCCGCATCGTCGCCACCTGCGACGCCTTCAACGCGATGACCACCACCCGCTCCTACCGCAAGGCGATGCCCCTGCCCGCCGCTATCGCCGAGCTCGAACGCTGCGCCGGCACCCACTTCGACCCGATGGTCGTCGAGGCGCTGCTCGCCGTGGTCGAAGCCGCCGGCGCCGGCGCGGTCGCCCCCGGCGCCCCCGTCGGCGAGCCGCGCGTCGAACGCACCCCCACCCGCGTCCCCAAGAGCGAGCGCCTGCGCGACCTGACCAGCGCTTAGTGCAGACTGGGAAATCGGTGTAACTCTCAAGAGCTACACTGAGCCGATGCCTTCCAAGCACCCGAGAATCGCCGTAACCGCCGACCCCGAGCTGGGTGAAGCGCTGGCGCAGGTCCGCGCCGCCACCGGCACCAGAGAGGCCGATGCGACGCTGCTGCGCCGCCTCGCCGTCGAGGGCGCGAAGGCGGAGCTGAAGGCAGGCCGCGACCGCCGCCTCGCCGCCGAGGCGATGTTCGAGGCCATGGGATCAGACCAGTTCGACCTCGACCTCGCCGCGGTCGATCGCCTCAACGCGCCTCCGGCCGGCTGATGTCGGTAGCTACCTGGGACGGCGTCGGCCCCGTGCTGGCGGACACCTCAGCCTGGATGCAGGCACGGCGCAACGAGCGGGCACGGCGGCTGCTCCTCAGCGCGGTGGAGCGAGGCGACGTCTGCTGGTGCTGGCCGGTGCGCTACGAGCTGACCGTCGACGCCCACGGGGCCGACGGCATCGCTGCCGTCGATCGAACCTTCGAAGGGTTGCGCGAGGTGCCGGTGGACCGCGCCGTGCAGCGCGCGGTCCTGGCGGCGATGCGCGACCTCGCCGCTAGCGGCTCGCACGGCGCTCACCGCTTCCCCCTCACCGACCTGACCGTCGCGGTCGCCGCGCAACACGCCGCTGCGGGCATCCTCCACTTCGACCGCCATCTCGAAGACCTCGGCAAGCGGCTCGGCGTCGAGACCTACTGGATCTCCGCTCCGCCGCGCGGAAAGCGCTGAGGGAAGTGGAGCCAGCCGGGATCGAACCGGCGACCTCGGCGTTGCAAACGCCGCGCTCTGCCAACTGAGCTATGGCCCCGTCTGAGTCAGTTTAGGCCGGACTCGACCAGATGCGGTCGAAGAGGGCGCTGTCGAGGGGGACGAGCCAGACCTCGAGGATCTGGCGGCGGTCGGGATCGACGCGGTAGGCGCCGATCGTCTGCCAGCTCACCTCCTCGCCGCCGATCATGGCGGTGCCGGTGACGAACTGGGCGACGGCGTCGCCCTCGACGATCACCTGCCCGGGGTGCATGCGCATCGTCGCGTCGGCGAGACGGCGGCGGTGTTCGAAGTAGGCGAGGACCTGAGCCGGGCCGCGGTGCTCCCCGGCGATCGGGCTGGCCCCTGGCACGTGCCAGACGACGTCGTGGGCGAGCAACTCGGCGACGGCCCCGACCGGCCCGCCCGCGTACATCTCCGCCTGGCGCCGGTGCAGCTCGGCGACGAGCGCGACCGCCGGGCTGTCGGGCGCGATGGCCACCGGCTCAGCGGACGACGGCGCGCTTGTATTTGGCTACGGAGAGGAAGGCGAAGACGGCGGTAATGCCGAGCGACCAGGCGACGGCGCCCCAGACGTCGTTGCCGGCGGGGGCGCCGAGGAAGAGGGCCCGCATCGCGTTGACGACGATCGTGAACGGGTTGACTTCGGCGAAGGTCTGCAGCGCCGCCGGCATCGATTCGACCGGGACGAAGGCCGAGGAGACGAAGGTGAGCGGGAAGATGACGATGAAGCCGAGCGACTGCGCCGCCTCGGGCGAGGACGAGGTGAGGCCGACGAAGGCGAAGACCCAGGAGAAGGCGTAGCCGAAGAGCAGCAGCAGGAGGATGCCGGCGACGATTTCGGGCAGCGCGGTGCTGAAGCCGAAGCCGACGATGACCCCGACGACGAGCATCACCGTGATCGAGATCGCGTTGGTGGCGATGTCGGCCAGGGTGCGGCCGGCGAGGACCGCGGCGCGCGACATCGGCAGCGAGCGGAAGCGGTCGACCAGGCCTTTGCGCAGGTCCTCGGAGAGGCCGAGGGCGGTGACGAAGCCGCCGAAGGACATCGTCTGCACGAGGATGCCGGGGATCAGGAAGTCGATGTAGTCATACCCCGGCGTCGAGATCGCGCCGCCGAAGACGTAGGCGAAGAGCAGCACGAACATGATCGGCTGCACGGTGAAGGAGAGCAGCAGGTCGGGCGCCCGGGGGATGCGCAGCAGGCTGCGCTTGGCGAGGACGAGCGTGTCCGAGATCGAGTGGCGCAGGTTCACTGCTCCTCCTCTTCCTCGGCCTCGGCCTCGGCGGCGTGGCCGGTCAGCCTGAGGAAGACGTCGTCGAGCGTCGGCCGGTGCAGGACGATGTCGTCGAGGCCGATGCCGGCGGCGTTCAGCAGGCCCACCGCCGCGGCGATCGCGCCGCGCCGCTGGCGGAGCGGAACCCGCAGGACGCCCGCCGCCGATTCCGGCGCTGCCGCCGCCAGCGGCTCCAGGACCGTCGTCGCCGCCGCCAGGTCGGTCGCCGATTCGAGCGTGACGTCGAGCCGCTCGCCGCCGACCTCGTCCTTGAGCTCGTCCGGCGTGCCTTCGGCGATCACACGGCCGTGGTCGATCACCGCGATGCGGTCGGCGAGCCGGTCGGCCTCGTCGAGGTACTGGGTGGTGAGCAGGACAGTGGTGCCGCGGGCGACCCGGCCTTCGATCGTCTCCCAGAGGGAGATCCGGCTGCGCGGGTCCAGGCCGGTGGTCGGCTCGTCGAGGAAGAGGACCGGCGGCCGCGCGACCAGTGCCGCGGCGAGGTCGAGGCGGCGTCGCATCCCGCCCGAGTAGGTGCGGACGAGGCGGTCGGCGGCGGCGGTGAGGTCGAAGTTCTCCAGCAGCTCGGCGGCGCGGGCGCGCGGCTCGCCCTTGGGCAGGTGGTAGAGGCGGCCGACCATCTCCAGGTTCTCGGCGCCGGTCAGGTTCTCGTCGACCGCCGCGTACTGGCCGGCGAGGCCGATCTTGCTGCGCAGCTGGCCCGCCTGGCTGGCGACGTCGAGACCGGCGACCCGGGCGCTGCCGCCGTCGGGCGGCAGCAGCGTGGTCAGGATGCGGACGGCGGTCGTCTTGCCGGCGCCGTTGGGCCCGAGCAGGCCGAGCACCGTCCCGGCCCGAACGCCGAGGTCGATCCCGTCGAGCGCCCGCACGTCGCCATAGGACTTGCGCAGGCCCTCGGCCTCGATTGCCAGCTCCCCGGCCACCCCGCGAAAGCTAACGCAGGCGAGGTGCCGGCCCGATCAGTCGTCGAAGTCGAAGTCCTTGGGCGGGCGCTGCTCGAACCAGAGGTCGTCGTCGTCGGGCGCGTCCTCGAGGAAGTCGGGCGTGCCTTCGAGCACGTCGTCGTGGGAAGCGGTGTCCGGCTCGTAAGCGTTGAGCTCGCCGCTCTCGTCCTCCTCGTCCTCGTACTCCTCGGACTCGATGTCGTACAACGCCGTTGCTTCCTCGGTGCGCGGCGGCGGAGGCGGCGTGTCGGGCTCGGTGCGCTCCGGCTCCGGCTCGGCGAGGGGCTCGAGCGTGGGCAGCGCCTCGTGCTCGTCGGTGATCGGCGCCTCGAGTGCCTGGTTCAGCTCGTCGGAGAGGCGCTGTTCGGAGAAGAAGTCGTCCTCGTCGTATTCGTCGCTCGGCTCGTCGGCGACCTCGAGTTCCTCGGGCTCGGGCGTGGGCGCGACCGGCTCGACCGGGGCAAGGCGGGGCTCGTTCAGCTGCGAGTCGAGCAGCTGTTCGTCGGTCGGGCTGCTCTGCTCCGCGGCCGGCTCCTCCCCGGCCGGCGCGGCGAGCTCGGCCTCGACGTCGAAGAATTCGGTCGGCTGCTCGGCGATCGCCTCGCGCTCCTCGGTCGTCGGGCCGGCGTCGGCGACTGGCTCGGCGGGAGACTCGGGCTCCGCGGGCGGTGGCTCGGGATGCGGGACCGGGATCGTCTGGTGCTCCATCGCCGGCTGCTGCTCTTCGTCGGGCTCTGCGGGGGCCTCGGCCTCGGTGGCCGCAGCCGCTTCGCCGGCGGGCGCCTCCTCGGCCGCAGCCTCCTCGACCGGGAACGAGGGCGGCTCCTGCAGGTCGGTGATGTTCGGCATCCGCCGCCCGCTCGGCTCCTCGCCCACCTCGGCGGCGTCGAACGGCGGCGTGCCGAGGAACTCGGTCGGCGCCTCGGCGAACGGGTTGGCTTCCTCGTCCGGTCGCCCGGGCGGTCCGAACGCCTCGTCCTCGAGCTTTTTTAGCTCCGTCTCATCCGCGCCATGGGCGCGCTTCAGTTCGAGGTGTTCACGTATTGCGTCGTCGAGGATGCTCATGCTCGCCATTCCCGGGACAAGGCTGTCAAAGACTATGCGGTTATTCGCAGTCTTGCGAGCATCTGGGAGCAAACATGCGCCCTGGGCTTAGGATCCGGGCGCATGGCACAGGCGCCGGGGGCAACGCTCTTCGAACGGGGGCGCGAGCTGGAGACGATCGCGGCGCAGCTCGGGCAGGCGCGGGAGGGCGCCGGCTCGACCGTCGTCGTCGAGGGTCCGGCGGGGATCGGCAAGACGTCACTGCTGGGCGCGGCCACGGAGATGGCGCGGGAGGCGGGGATGACCGTCTTTGCGGCGCGCGGCGGAGTGCTCGAGCAGCAGCTCGAGTACGGGGTCGCGCGACAGCTGATCGAGCGTCCCGTTCTGCAGGCGGACCCCGAGCGGCGGGCGCAGCTGCTGGCCGGACCGGCAGCGGCATCCGTCGCGGCCCTGGGGCTCGGCGAGCTGCCGGCGGAGCCGGCGCTCGGCACCGACCCCTCGCCGCAGATCCAGCACGCGCTGCACTGGCTCGTCGCCAACCTGGCCGAGGAGGCGCCGCTGCTGATCGTGCTCGACGACGCCCACTGGGGCGATGCCGCCTCGCTGCGGGCCGGTGGCTACCTGGCGCGGCGGCTCGACGACCTCGCGGTGGCGATGCTGGTGGCGGCGCGCGACGACGAGCCCGGGTCGCACCAGGAGCTGTTGACCGAGCTCTTTACCGCTGCCGAGCCGACCTTCCTGCGCCCGGCGCCGCTAGCCGCCGGCGCGATCGGGCAGGTACTCGAGGGGGCTTTCGAGCAGCCGCCACCGGCGCCGCTCATCGCCGCCTGCGAGCGCGCCACCGGCGGCAACCCGTTCCTGCTGACCGAGCTCGCGGGGGAGCTGGCCCAAAGCCACGCCGACCCCGCCGAGCTCGCCATTGCCGCGGTCGACCGCGCCGGTCCCGTCGCCGTGCGCCGCTCGCTGCTGCTGCGGCTTGGCAACCTCGGCGACGGTGCCCACCGACTGGCGCGGGCGATCGCCGTCCTCGGCGGAGAAGGCGACCTTCGCCACGCTGCCGCGATCGCCGGACTGCAGCCCGACCCCGCCCGCGCCGCCGCCGATCTCCTCGCCGCCGCTGGGATCCTCGAGGCGGAGATGCCGCCGCTGCGGATGGTCCACCCGCTGGTCCGCGCCGCAGTCGCCGAGGACACGCCGCCCTCCGACCGCGCCGCCAGCCACCGCCACGCCTTCGCCGCCCTCGCCGCCGACGGTGCCGTCGACCAGGCACTGCTGCCGCATGCGCTCGCGGCTGAGCCGAGCGGCGACCCGGAACTGGCGGCGCTGCTCGGACGGCTCGCCGAGCGGGCACTCCGCACCGGTACCCCGGAAGCGGCGGCGACCTATCTCGAGCGGGCGCTGCTGGAGCCGCCACCCGCGCCCGAGCGCGCCGCCGCCCTGGCCGCGCTCGGGCGGGCCGAGGTGCGGGCAGGCCGCTTCGGCGAGGGTCTCGACCACCTCGAGCAGGCGCTGGCGCTCGGCGGCGACAACGGTTCCCGCGCCGCCATCCACCGCGAGCGCGCCTTCGCCGCCTTCGCTTCGGCCGGGATGGACGAGGCGCGCCGAACCGTCGCCGGCGCGCTCGGCGAGCTCGGCCAGACCGCGGGCGACGACGCGCTGCAGCTCGAGGCCGAGCTGGCGCTGCTCGCCTGGCTGTCGGGGGGCGAGCACGGGCTCGACCTGCGCCGCCACCAGGCGCTGGCAGGAGAGACCGCCGCCGAGCGCACGATCCTTGCCCTCCTCGCCCAGGAGGAGCACGCGGCCGGCTCGCCGCCGCAGGAGGTCGTCGAGCTCGCGCTGCGCGCGCTCGGCGGCGGCCGCCTGATCGCCGCCGACACCTCGGAGGCCCTCTCCTGGTACATGGCCACCTACGCGCTCCTGACCTGCGAGGCCCACGACGAGGCGCGGGTCACGATCGGCGAAGCGATCGCCGACAGCCGGCGGCGCGGCTCCGCCTTCGCCCGCGCCGGCGCGCTCGGCACGCGCGCCGTCCTTGCCCTCAACGAGGGGCGCCCGCGCGACGCCGAGGCCGACGCCCGCGAGGCCGCGGCGGGGCCGATGCCGCCGATCATGGTCCCGGTCAACGCCGCCTACCTGATCCTGTCGCTGATCGACCAGGGGCAGCTGCAGGAAGCGGAGGCGGCGCTGGTCGCAGCCGGGATCGACCAGGGCCCGGGCGGCCCAACCGTGCTGCGCTGGATCCCCTGGGCGCGGGCGCGGCTGCGCGAGGCGCAGGGGCGGCCGGCCGAAGTCCGCGCCGACGTCGCCTGCCTGCGCGAGGACGACGAAGCAGGCCGGCCGATGCGGGCGCTGGCCTGGAAATCGCTGCTGGCGCGAGCGCTCTCCCGCGGCGAGGGGAACGACGACGAGAGGGCCGAGGCCAGCGGGCTGGCCACCGAGCAGCTCGAGTGGGCGCGGGCCTGGGATCGATCCGGGGCGCTGGGCGTCGCCCTGCGGGCGGCGGCCCTGACGAACCGCGGCGGCGGTCGCGTCGAGGGGCTGACGGCGGCCGTGGAGACCCTGGCCGGCTCCGACCTTCGAACCGAGGAGGCGCGGGCGCGGCTCGACCTCGGAATTGCGCAGCTGCGAGCTGGGCGCCGGCGCGACGGGCGCGCAGCGCTTGAAGCGGCACTGGAGCAGGCGCTGGCGGCCGGGGCGCGTGGCACCGCCGAGGCCGCCGCCCGGGAGCTGGAGATCGCCGGCGCCCAGCCGCGCCGGCTCAGCTTCGACGAGCTGACCGCCTCCGAGCGCCGAATCGCCGAGCACGCGGCGGCCGGGCGCACCAACCGCGAGATCGCGGAAGAGCTGTTCGTGACGCCGAAGACGGTGGAGAACCACCTCACCCGGGTCTACGGAAAGCTCGGGATCTCCTCGCGGCGCGAGCTCTCCGCCCGCCTCTGAGCGCACCCCCCCAAGGAGAAGACAGGGGGGTCACCCCTCATGCGAGGGAGCCGGCGTCGGGCAAAGCTGCCAACCGATGTCCTCTGCCGGCCCGATCGACTTCCGATGCGAGATCAGCTCCCTGTCTGATCCGGTTGTCGGCCGGGTCAGCGATGGGCGGGGGCGGTCCGTGCTCTTCCGGGGCTGGGTCGAGTTCGCCGCGGCGCTGACGAGCCTGGCCGAGGACCAGGAAAGGCAAACGAACGACCCCTCAGAGGAGGAGCAAGCAGATGAGTGACAGTAACCGCCCCCGGCGTCCCCTACCCCGGCCGGCAACCGTGCTGGCGGCGATCGCGGTCTTCGCCGTCCTCGCCGGCACCGCGACCGCGGCCACCGGCCTGATCAACGGCAACAAGATCAAGAAGGGGACGATCACCGGCAAGCAGATCAGGAACCGCTCCCTGGCGATCAACAAACTGAGCAAAGCAGCGGTGAGCCAGCTCCGGGGCCAGAAAGGCGAGCACGGCGCCACCGGGCCGCAGGGCCCTGCCGGCATCGTCGCCCCGCTCTCCGGCGTCGAATCGTCGGGCAAGAACATCGCCGACGGCGAAGAAGTCACGGTACTGACCGTGCCCGTTGCCGCCGCCGGCAGCTTCGTCATCAATGCGAAGACCAACCTCTTCGCGGTGCAGGCGACGGCGAAAGTCGAATGCGTCCTCCGCGCCGGCGGCAAAGACGTCGACCTGGTTCAGTGGAAGGCCGGCGCTGCCAGCAGCCGCCAGTCAGTCGCGATGCTCGCGGTCGCGGCCGCCAGCCCCGGCAACCCGCTGCAGGTGATCTGCGCCTTCGACGAAGGCAACGGCTCCGCCAGCGAAACCCACATCGCCGCGATCCCGGTGAGCTGACGACGTTCGGCTTCGAGATCCTCGCCCGGCGCGGTTGGCCGGGCGAGGATCCAGCGCCGTTTCGCTCAGCGCGCGAGCCGGACGACGCCGGCCGCGGTCGTCGCCTTGCCGCCCGCAGCGGGCTGGAAGGCGACTTGCACCTTCAGCCGCAACGAGGACCTGTGGCGCAGGAGCTTGGCCACAGAGGCCGGGAATCGAAGCCGGACCTCGGCGGCCCCCGCCCCCTTCGCGGTGGCGGCACCGGCGGCGATCTGCCTGCCGCCCAGCTCGGCCGTCGCCTTGATCCGACCCGAGCCCGGCACCACGACCCGGACCGAGAAGCCGTGCCTCAGGGCCGCGGCGAGCTTGGCCGGCTTCGATCGCTTCAGCGCGATCCGCCCGGACTTACCCCCCTTGGAGCCACAGCCGGAGCAGGGCCTGGGACCCGGATTGACGTCGGCCGGGCCCCAGTCCGGTTCGGCCCCGCCGGGCACGACGACACGGCTGGAGCTCGCCCCGGGGCAGTCGCCGGCGACCACGCTCGGCAGCGGCAACACCTCGATCCCTTCGCTGTCGACGAAGGCGAGCGAGCGGCCGTCCGGTGACCAGCTGGGGGCGCTGAGGCTGGCGTCGGCGCCACTGAAGCAGGCCGGCTGGAGCTCCCCGCCGACGCTGTCGACGTGGAGGATCGCCAGGTGCAAATTGGAGCCGTAGCTGCGCAGCAGCGCCAGGCGGTCGCCCTGCCGGGAGAGCTCGCCGTCGTCGAGGTCTTCCATCGCTTCGTCGTCGAACCAGTGGGCGGCGTCGTCGTTGCCGCCCCCGGGCGAGTCGAGATTGACCTGCGCGCCGGCGCCGCCGAAGAGCAGGATCCGGTTGCCGTCGACCCAGGAGGGGTTGCGCCGGTTGGTCTGCTGGCCGAAGGTGGAGGTCGGCGTCGCTTTGTCGGCGTAGGAGTAGAGCAGCACCTGCCTGGCTCCGCAGGGCGCCGCGGGAGGACAGGAGGAGCGGTAGTAGGCGAAGGCGATCCGGGAGCCGTCGGGCGAGACCGCGATGTCCTGCGGCACCTCGTCGATCGTCGCCCCGACGGAGTCGGTCGCCGCGGGCGGGTCGAAGTGCGAGAGCACCTCCCCGTTCTGGCGCAGGCGCACGATTTCGGTGCCGTGGCCGGCGACGATCGTGCCGTCGTCGGCCTGCGATGGCGACAGGTAGGGCCGGGCTTCGGTGCCGTCGGTGGTCACCTGGTACAGGCCGCTGCCGTCGGGGTTGGCGAGCCAGACGTTGTGATCTTTGGTGAAGACCAGGCTGTCCGCCTGAGCGGCGCCCGGCAGCACCAGCACCACGACGGCAACGATGGCGAAGAGGATGCGTCTCATTTCGGTTTCTCCTTCTCGATGCGGTGCGATTGACCGGGCCAGGTTCCGCCCTGGAAGCGGCTTCCACATCGGGGAGGTCCCTAGACAAACCCCCCAGGATCTGGGCGGGCGCCCTAAGGGCTGACAGCTAGAATGGGCACTGGCAAGTTTGGTGGGACCCGTTTTTCCCCTGCAAACCGCCACGTCTGGGGCTATAGCTCAGTTGGCAGAGCGCTTGGATCGCACCCAGGAGGTCGGCGGTTCGAATCCGCCTAGCTCCATCGCCCAAAGCCCCTGCACATCGCAAACTTCACTTTTTGCAGGGCTTTTGAACCGCCTCTGAAATCCGCTCCTATTTCAGGCACTAGTGCCTGAAATAGCCGGGATGCGAAGGGATTAGCGGCGATTTCGGGTTATTCCGGCTCGCTTTGCGGCGGCGCCGGAGCTACGGTCGCGCCGACCTGAAAACAAAGTGCCCCCGCGCTGCTCGAACAGCCGGGGGCGTGGCACAGGAGGTCTTAGCTCCCATGCATGACAAGCCTAAGGGCGCGGAGGGCGATCGCGCCTGCATCACCACCGATAGCGAGGATGCTCGTAGCCAGTCGATGGTCCTTCGCGAGGTCCTCGAGCTGAACCCGGAGATCCGGACGAGAGACGAGCTGGTGCGGGTGCTCACTGTCGCCTCGACTGAATTCGAGGCGCGGGACCGGATCGAGCGCGCGATCCGAGACCTCGTCGCCGCCGGCCTCCTCCACATCCGCGCCGGCGACCTGGTCCTGCCGACTCAGCCCGCCGCCCACTTCCACTCCCTCAGCGAGCTCTGATGGACAGCAGGCGCAGGGATCAAGAGACCGCCAAGCAGTTCGGTAGGAACCTTTGGAAGGCCCGGCGTCGCGCGGGCTTCTCCCAGGAAGAGCTCGGCAAGCTCACCTCGCTGCACCGGACCCACATCGGCTACATGGAGAAGGGGGAGCGCCTGCCGCGCGCCGACAACCTCGTGAAGCTCGCCTCCGCCCTTGCCGTCAGGGTCGACGAGCTGCTGCAGGGCATCGATTGGGTTGTGCCCGGCCCCAGTAGGCCGGGCAGCTTCCTCGTCGGCCCTCCGGCCTGAGAGGAGGAGGGCCATGCCAGGCAAGAAGAAGCCAGCCGACCCCGAGGAGGCGCTGCTGGCGATCCTCAGGCACCCGCTGCGCAGGCGCCTGCCGAGGCTCTTCGTCGAAGCCGGCGAGGGGCTGCGGAGGCCCGAGGACCTGGCCGCTCCGGTGAACGAGAGCATCTCCAATGTCTCCTACCACGTCCGCGTCCTCGCTGAGCACGGCGCGGTGGCGCTGATCGACACCCAGTCGCATCGCGGATCGGTCGAGCACTTCTACGGAGCGACTTCTCTCATCGACGAAATCCCCTGGGGGCGGCTTGCCCTCGGACTCCAGGCTTCCCCGAGCAACGACTTCCCGCACCTGCCATCCAAGAGCAAGGAGGACTCAGCATGAGCGAAAAGACGGCACCCGCCAACAACAGGAAGCGCGGCGGTGGCAAAGCGACCAAACGTTCGCGAGCGGAAGGCCGGCGCCTCGGCCCGGGCGAGCTGGACAAGCTCGTCCTCGGCTACATGCGCCGTCACAAGAACGACGCCCCGCACAGCCCGAGCGCCGTCGCAAGAGGGATCGAGCGCTCCTCGGGCGCGGTGGCCAACTGCCTTGACCGGCTCGCGGCGGCGGAGAAGGTGCGGCTGGCCGCCAAGAAACCCCGCCGCTACGAACTGACCGGCAACACCAAGTAACGGACAACCGAAACGAGCGGCCCCCGCTGCGGTGGTAGCGCCGACTGAGGGCCTGGCTACAAGGAGGCAGAAGGTTCCCAATGGCTAGAGAGAACCCTACGGGCGCGAGGGGTACTCGCGCCCTTGATACCCATGAGGAAGACGAGCACCAGCAGGGGGCGATCCCGCGCTCCGAGCTGAGCGGAGGTCCATGCTGATGGCGGCCAAGGAGCGCAACGAGCGCTACGACATCCCGCCGCAGGGCGCCCTCATCCTCATCCACGGGCGCGTCCATGAGGTGACGGAGACCTGGGAGGGGACCGGACCCCGCATCGGTGAAAAAGCCGGCTACTACACGCGCCACGACCCAGCCGACGGGACCGGGCCGACGAAACATGTCCACGAGGAGGGCGCTCCCTGGCGACCGGCGATCGGCCAGCCCTGGGACGAGGACCGAACGACGCCGGCCGAGCGGGCGCTGCGGATCCACGCGCTCGCCCACCATGCCGGCCGCGAGGCCCTGCAAGCCGTCCTCGAAGCGGGGGCGGTCGCACTGGTTGGGAGCGGCCACGAATCCCCGGAGGTCGAGCGCCTGGCCGCGGCCATCGCCGGAAGCTTCGATCCCTACCCGCCCGAGTACGCCCTCGACTGCAAGGTCCACCTCCTGAATGGCGACGAGGGCCGCATCGTCGGCCGCTACCTGAACGGTCTTGGGAAGTGGGAGTACCTGGTCCGCCACGGCGACGGCGAGGTCTGGAGACACGCCGAGGGCGACCTGTTCCAGGCGTGGCTGAAATGGACCGAGCCAAGGATGCGGGCGCCCAAGCCCGAAAGCGAGGCGGTCCTGATGGCCCTCAACGTGCTGATCGGGCAGGAGGGTGACCCGGGGGACGATCGGGAGTCGCTGAACTTCGAAGCCCTCGCGCTAAGGAACCTACGTGAGGGCCGCATGGCGGTCGGCGGCATCGACAGGCGGCAGAAGATCGCGGCGCGTCTGCGCGAGCTCGACGACCCGACCGGCGAGGTGGCCGACTTCGCCGAGCGGCTCGAGGCCAGCCCCTGGAAGGACGAGGAGGAGTCCTGAATGGGCCGCCCCGTGGAGTGGCTCGAGGAGGCCGAGCCGTTTGAAGGAGAGAGGGCGCCGTGAGCCAGAACGGAGGCCCGGTGGCTCCGGGGACGAAGACGATGAGCTTTCGTCTCCCCGAGGAGCTTGCGGCCGAAATCGAAGCCATCGCCCATGTTGAGAAGGTGTCGGTATCGGAAGCGATCCGTGCGGCGGTCTACCAATACACCGCCTGCCGCCGCGCCGACAAAGCTTTCCAGCAGCGACTGAGGAAGCGGATGGAAAAGGACCTTGCCGTGATCGAACGGCTTTCCGGTTAGTCCGAGTAGCCACACGATCCGCACACAAGCAAAGACATTTTTCCCCTGGGCGTCGATACTCAGAGGGCACTCGATTCCCGCGACGTCGCCCCCCACGGCCTCTCAGATTTTCCGCTCTGGGCATACTGCGGCGCAGAGAGATCGAGGGCTCAATCCTTCTCTTGGGCGATGGTTTCGAGTGCCCACAGCAGCGCCTCAGCAACTATCGCGGTCCGGCGCCCATCGTCGGCGACCCACTCGTGCCCCTCGGCCCGGATGCCTCCTCTTTGCATCAGCGCATGAAGGAGACCGGCGTCCACGGCGGCGATGCGCGAGCCGGGGACATGAAGGCCACCGGCCTCGCGGCTGGGTCGGAGCTCTGCGGGATCTAGCTGCACCGTTCCCAGCCACTCCGCGACCGCGCCTTCGGAGTGCGGGCCGGTGAGGGTGATCTGGCGCCCTTGCGGATCGAAAGTGCCGACAGCCATCAGCGCGTCTCGCGGGACCGCCCGCATCGCGGTGGTCGGGTAGCGCTGGATCATCCTGCCCGCCGCCTGGTTGGCCCGGTCGGCAAGGGTTCGGAGGTTCTCCTGGCCGTGGATCGCGCCCTCGAAGTAGATCGTCACCCGCTCGGAGCCAGCGTCTGGCCGGCCGACGATCGCCGAGCCGCGGGCGATGTCGGCGCTGGCGCGACCGCCGCCGTTGGGGAGGTAGACGACTATCTCCCCCGCGCCGCTCACCTACACCTCCCCGTCGATCTTCCGCGCCTCGCCGATCAGCTCATCAGCCACCGCCTGCCAGTCCTCGCGCGTGGCGGCGTTCAGGATCTCGTCGATGTAAGCGGGGAAGGTTTCGGCGACGACCGAGGGATGGAAGCGGCCGGCGACCACATGCTCGAAGAGCAGGTCGTTGACCGGATCGGCGACGGCATCGTCCTCGAGGGCGCGCTTCAGGAAGCCGCGGAGCAGCGCCACGTCGATCGTGTTGCCCTGCTCGGTTTGACGCTGCTGAACAGCGGGAGGCCGGGCAGGTTCCTCTCCGCGAGTCGAGCGGCGTCGCTGCTATAAAAGTTGTAACCGTCGATATATATGTTGACTCGACGATCTGCGACCGGCTTCCCGGGCATTGGGCTTCTGCCCGCCTGAGGATCCATATCTGGATTATCGGACGATTGACTCCCTATTCACAAATGACCGGAGCACGACTCTACAGCGACATCATCGATAGCTAGCTCAAACCAGCTGGCGTGCGAGGTGAAGTAGCGGGACCAGGACATCGAGACTCGTCACCCAATCGTGGGGGATTCCTCCCAATCCGTTCATAGCTCCCCAAAACTGCCCGGCGATGCTCGCCGTGCTGTCGCTGTCGCCGCTGTGGTTTGCCGCGATCGATAGGGCTTCGACAAACGATGCAGCAGACAAAACTGCATAGAGCGCGACGGCCAGAGCCTCCTCTCCCACCCATCCGCCCCCAAGCGTCTCCACTGCTTCCGCGTGGCACCTAAAGCCGCTCCCAGTTTCAGCTTCAGTCCCGAGGAACGAATTCTTGTTCAAGCCTTTGGCAGCGCAGGCCACGGCCCCACTTACAGCCGCAAAAGTCTCCTCGTGACCGGGAAAAGCAAGTAGGTGCCCGCAGCTTTGTTCGATAGCGCCTCGGCCGTGGTACGAACGCGGCTGGGTATTCAGGTTTACACCATCGACCAGGAGGCGCACGATAGACGCCGCCACACCAGCGCTGAGATAGCCGCTGGGATGGCCGTGGGTCAGCGCAGCGGATTCGGCAGCTAATTCGAAGGCGGCGCCAGCATCTCCCATTGGGCTGATCAGCCCGATCGGAGCGACTCGCATAACACCGCCACATCCTTTCGAATTGTTGATTGGTTTACTCATCGTGCCATCGCCCCCCGACGCAAGGGCGCTTAGGCACGTATTGCCGGGAGCTCGCCGGACATGCATCTCTGGCTGGTGAGCCAACCAGCCAGAGGTGTCCGCCGTCGCGGTTGAGGAGCCTAGGCGCTGCGTGTCTAGCCAACGCAGATACGCCTGTCTTATGGAAGAGATGATCGCGGACTGTTTGTCTTTGGGACGGCTGCCGAGTAAGCCCTCTAGGGTAAACAGCGTCATCTGCGTATCGTCGGAGACGATCAATTTGCCATCGTGCAATACGGGAGACTTGATCCCATTTTCTCCAAAACGTTCGCGAATATCGTGCAGGCTCTTGAATTCAACCTCATAGCCAAAAGCATCGCCTATCGCTCCTCCCAGGAGGCAGGCCAGCAGTCTCTCTTCTTGACTGCGTTGCACCCGAGCGAAGGCGACGGGACGGCAATTTTCAACGTACTTTTCTTGAGCGCCTGTCTCGATTGAGCCCTGCCGGGCGGCTCGTATTTTCTTGATAGCAGTCTCGGGCGCATCGCCAAACTCGACGAGGAGGCGCCCAGCTACAGTGCCCGTCCGCCCTAGTCCGCCACGGCAGTGGATTACTATGTTCTCGCCACGTGCTAGCGCACTTCGCAGGCGCAAGCCGGAGTACGTCCAGAGATCCTCGAATCTGTCGTCGGGCACATGGACATCTTTGACCGGCAAGTGGTGCCATTCTAGGCCGAACTCTCTTGCCCACGAACCGAGGAGACTGACGGGCACGTTTACTTCGTCCAACTCCGTACTTTCCATCAGCGTCACCAGCGTCTTAGCGCCAAACGATTGGATCACCCCTAGATCGGCACAGAGATCGCGGTTCCACGCCCCCGAGTACAGGCCCTCATGCTTCTTGCCTGGACAGAACGTAAGCCCAATGACACCCCGGCCATCCCGGATGCTTACGGGGTCAATTTTCAGCGGGTGGGACTGGCTCGTTTTTGCGGTTG
>JBEHWY010000050.1:0-21305 GCA_048498975.1 Actinomycetota bacterium
CGCACCCCTACCTGCCCAAGTGGGGGTGCGAGCAGGGGCGGGTCGCCGTCCTTCGCAGCCCTCGTGCCCTACGCCGCGCCGACGCTGGTAACCACGACCGGCACCGGCTCCTCCTGCTCGGGCCGCACCGCCGCCATCTTTTCTGCCCGGCGCTGCTGCCAGGTGGTGAAGCCCATCGCGGTGACGGTGACGAAGAAGAGGATCATCGCGATCACGTTGACCTCGACCGGGATGCCGCGCTGGGCGGCGCCGAAGATGTAGAGCGGGAAGGTCACCGTCGTCCCCGAGTTGAAGTTGGAGATGACGAAGTCGTCGATCGAGAGGGCGAAGGCGAGCATCGCGGCGCCGAAGATGCCGGGCATGATCAGCGGCAGGGTGACGAGGCGGAAGGTGGTGAAGGGGGAGGCGCCGAGGTCCTTGGCCGCCTCCTCGAGGTGGCGGTCGAAGCCGATCAGGCGCGAGCGCACGACGACGACGACGAAGCTGATGCAGAACATGACGTGGGCGATCAGCAGCGTTTCGAAGCCGAGCGAGAAGGTGCCGAGGAGGAGGAAGAAGGAGAGCAGCGCCGAGCCCATCACGACCTCGGGCGTCGCCATCGGGATCACGATCAGGAAGTTGGCGGCGCGGCGGCCGAAGAACTCGTGGCGGACCAGGGCCAGCGCCATCAGCGTCCCGATCGCGGTCGCGATCAGGGTCGCCAGCAGCGCCAGTTTCAGCGAGGTCAGCAGGGCTTCGTTCAGTTCGGGGATGCCGAAGGCGTTTTCCCAGTGGGAGAGGGTGAAGCCGACCCAGCTGTAGTTGTAGCGGCCGGTCGGATCGTTGAAGGAGAAGAGGAAGATGACCGCGATCGGCAGCAGCATGTAGACGACGACCAGGCCGCCGACGAGGTTGACCGCGTGCTCGCGCAGCCACTTCCAGGCGCCGCTCATCGCGCCGCCTCCTCACCCATCAGCGCCTCCGAGCCGGCGAAGCGGATGTAGACGAGGACGATGACCATGATCAGCGCCATCAGCACGAAGGAGAGTGCCGCCGCCGCCGGGTAGTCGGACTGCTTGAGGTAGAGCGACTGGATCACGTTGCCGATCATCTGGTTCCCCGAGCTGCCGAGGAACTGGGCGTTGACGTAGTCGCCGGTGGCGGGAATGAAGGTGAGCAGGGTGCCGGCGACGATCCCCGGCGCCGAGAGCGGCAGCGTCACCCGCCAGAACGCCTGGCTGGCGCTCGAGTAGAGGTCCTTGGCGGCCTCGATCAGCCGCACGTCCAGGCGCTCGAGGCTGGCGTAGAGCGGCAGCACCATGAACGGCAGGTAGTTGTAGGTGAGGCCGGCGATCACCGCCGGGCCGGTGGCGAGGACGTGACCGGAGGGGGCGAGCCCGACCGCCTTCAGCACGCTCACCACCGGGCTGTCGTCGGCGAGGATCGTCTCCCAGGCCAGGGTTCTGATCAGGTAGGTGGTGAAGAACGGCGCCACCACCGCGAACAGCATCGCGTTGCGCCAGCGGCCCGCCTTGAAGGCGATCGTGTAGGCCAGCGGGTAGGCGAGCAGCAACGCGATCGCGGTCGCCACCCCCGAGTAGACGAAGGAGCGCTCGAACTGCGTGTCATAGAGCGAGAGGGCGTCGGAGTAGTTGGCCCAGTGCCAGTCGAATTCGTAGTTGCCGAAGGTGCCGGCGTTGAGCGAGAGTTCCCCCAGGAAGAAGAGGGGGACGACGAAGAAGAGGACGAGCCAGACCGCCCCCGGTCCGAGCAGCAGATAAGGGACGGTCCGGCGCCTCATCGAACTAACCGTTGAGAACCGCGTTGAAGGCCCGGTTGATGTTTTCCCCTTCTTCGCCGCTCGGGGCCGGCTGGATCGAGCAGTTCTTGGTGAACGACTTGCTCGGGAAGATCAGCTGGTTCTTGGCGATTTCGGGTTCTTCTTTGAGCAGGATCGGTTTCACGCCTTCGACCGGGCTGACGTAGTTGACGTAGGCCTCGATCTGCGCCTCGTGGACTGGGTCGTAGGTGTAGTTGATCCATTCCTCGGCGGCCGTCGGGTTCGGCGCCCCGACCGGGATCACCATGTTGTCCGACCAGAGGATGCAGCCCTGGGTCGGCATCCGCCATTCGAGGTCGGGGTTGTCGGCCTGCAACTGCACCGCGTCGCCGGACCAGCCGATCACCGCCACCGCGTTGCCGTTGGTCAGGTCGGCGCCGTAGTCGTTGCCGGTGAAGCGGCGGATCTGCCCCGATTCGGCGGCGGCGCCGATTTTGTCGATCGCCGCCATCCACTGGTCTTCGCTCGCCTTGTTGGGGTCGACGCCTTCGCACTTCATCACCAGCGGCACCGTGTCGCGGAGTTCGTTCAGCATCTCGACCTTGCCCTTGTACTTGGGGTCGAAGAGGTCGCAGACCGAGTGCACGTCAGGCGCCAGTTCCTTGTTGACGATCAGGCCCGTCATCCCGCTCTGCCATGGCGCGCTGAATTCGCGGTTGGGGTCGAAGTCAGGATGCTGGAGGTTCGAGACGAGGTTCTTTTCGAAGTTCGGCAACGCCGACTTGTCGAAGTTCTGCAGGTAGCCGAGTTCGTGCATTTTGTTCACCATCCAGTCGGTGACGACGAACAGGCTGCGGCCACCCGATTCACCCTGTTTGAGCAGCGGGTCCATCTTCGCGAAGAACTCTTCGTTGGAGTTGACGTCTTCGATGTACTTGACCGAGATGCCCGTTTCCTTTTCGAAGTCGGGCACGGTCTGTTTGTCGATGTAGAGCGGCCAGTTCGAAATCGTCAGGCTGCCGCTGGCTTTGGGTTCGAGTTCGACGGTCGAGGCTTCGCTGTTGCCGTTGATGCCGCCACCGCCGCCGCAGCCGATCAGGCCCAGTGCCACCACCGCCGCGGCGATCGCCGCCGCCAGCGCCGCAACCGCTCTGCCCGAGTTTCTCCTCCGCATGCCGCTCACCCTTCCTCGTTGGTTGCAAGTACCGGCTCGCCCGCCGCCGCCGCGTCGCCGATCGATTCGGTGACGACGTGCATGTGCTCGGGCTCCCAGTTCAGCACCACCCTGGCACCGCCGCCGGGCAATCGCTGGCGCTGCGCCTCGTCGGCGTTGGGGACGAGCACGGTCATCCGCACCTCACCGCCGAGGTTGACGACGATCTGGGTCGCGGTGCCGAGGTAGACGGAGCTCTCGACGATTCCCTCGACCCGCGGTGAGCCGTTGGCCGGCGGCGCCCCGTCGGCGAGCTCGACGCGCAGCTTCTCCGGCCGCACCACCGCGGCGCAGCCCTGGCCGGCGCCGAGGCCGCCGGTATCGGCGGCGACTTCGGGCCCGCTGTCGAGCTTGACCAGCCCCGGCGCGGAGACCGATCCCGGCATCAGGTTGGAGACGCCGATGAAGCCGGCGACGAAGGTCGTCGTCGGCCGCTCGTAGATCTCCTCGGGGACGTCGACCTGCTCGACCCGGCCGCGGTTCATCACCGCGATCCGGTCGCTCATCGTCAACGCCTCCTCCTGGTCGTGGGTGACGTAGACGAAGGTGATCCCGACCTCGCGCTGGATCCGCTTCAGCTCCACCTGCAGGCCCTTGCGCAGTTTCAGGTCGAGCGCGCCGAGCGGCTCGTCGAGCAGCAGCACCTTGGGCAGGTTGACCAGCGCCCGCGCCAGCGCCACCCGCTGCTGCATGCCGCCGGAGAGCTGCGAGGGCCGCCGCTTGGCCTCGGCCGCGAGCCCGACCCGGGCCAGCTCGGTCTTGACCCGTTCGGCGATCTCGTCCTTGGCGATCTTCTGGCGCTTGAGGCCGAAGGCGACGTTGTCCTCGACGCTGAGGTGCGGGAAGAGCGCGTAGCTCTGGAAGACGGTGTTGGTCGGCCGCCGGTGCGGCGGCAGCCCGGCGACGTTCTCGCCGTCGATCTGGATCTCGCCCTCGCTCGGCTGCTCGAAGCCGGCGATCATCCGCAGCGTCGTCGTCTTGCCGCAGCCGCTCGGGCCGAGCAGCGTGAAGAACTCGCCCTGGCCGAGATCGAGGCTGAGGTCGTCGACGGCGACGAAGTCGTCGAACCGCTTCGTCACCGACCTGAGGGCGACGCTTGGGGTCTGATCGTGCGCTTCGCTCAAGGTTCCCTATGTCCTTTCGTCGGGCGTGGGCTACCCGCGGCAGCCACTAATTACTCGCGGGGACGACCAGCACCGGCCGCTCGGCGATGTGCAACAGCTTGGTCGGAGTCGAGCCGAGGATCACGCCCTTCAGCGGCGGGTCGCCGTAGCTGCCGACGACGATCATCCTCGCGTCGCGCTGCTCGGCGACGTCGATCAGCGCCTCGACCGGCCGCTTCGCGACCAGCTCGACCTCGATCTCCCCGCCCCGCGCCTTCGCCTGCGCCCGCGCGTCGGCGGTCACTTTCTCCCCCAGCTCCTCGATTGCCTCCTCGTGTTCGGCGATCTCGCCGCCCCAGATCCCGGGCGGCGCGTAGCCGAAGACGACGACGACGCTGTCGCCCAGTTCGCCGCCCAGCTCCAGGGCTTTGTCGAGCGCCGCTTCACCGCAGGCCGAGCCGTCGTATCCGACCACGAGCTGGCCCATCAGTCGGCCACTCCGGTCGGGCCGGGCGGCGGTGCTTCGCCCTCGAGGAAGCCGGCGGGGACGACGGACGGCTTGCGGCGGAAGAACTCCGGCACCTTGTGCCACTGGATCACCATCAGGACGATTCCCAGCAGCAGGAAGAAGACGGCGATCACCAGCGGCGGCCCGATCCCGAACCAGGCGTTGCCCGATTCGGAGTTGGCCGGGTCGGCGAGTTCGATGCCGTTCTTGATCAGCAGGTAGAAGAGGACCGCGCCGCCCACCGCCGGCCCGACGCCGATGAAGAAGAAGTTCTTGATGCTGCGGAAGAGCTCACGCCGGTAGTAGACGGTGCAGGCGAAGCCGGTGATGCCGAGGTAGAAGGCGATCATCAGGCCCAGCGCGGCCAGCGAGTCGTAGAGGATGTCTTCGCTGAAGAGCGTCAGGCCGACGTACCAGACGATCGAGAGCCCGCCCATCAGGATCGTCGAGATGTGCGGGGTCAGGTAGCGGGGGTGGACCTTGCCGAGGCTGCCGGGCAGCGCCTTCGCCCGCGCCATCGAGAGCGTCGTCCGCGCCGTCGGCAGGATCGTCGTCTGGGTCGAGGCCGCGGCCGAGGTCAGCACGGCGATGATCAGGATCTTCTCCAGCGGCGAGCCGAAGACTTCGTGGCCGAGGCTGGAGAGGACGTCTTCCTGGTTTGCGACCAGGCCGTCGACGCCGGCGTAGGCCTGCGCGGCGAAGGCGACGACGACGTAGACGCCGAGCAGGATCAGGGTGCTGACGACCGTCGC
This sequence comes from Actinomycetota bacterium, assembly GCA_048498975.1. Taxonomy (GTDB): domain Bacteria; phylum Actinomycetota; class Thermoleophilia; order Solirubrobacterales; family 70-9; genus VAYN01. The sequence continues at coordinate 5,336 of JBEHWY010000050.1, forward strand.
CTTGCCCGGCGCCTCACCGGGGTCCTCGGTCTCCTCGTTGACGGTGGCCGTCGTGTCCCAGCCCCAATAGATGAAGACGGCGAGCAGCATCCCGGCGGAGATCTCGCTGAGGCTGAGCGAGAACGGGTTGACCCAGTCGAGGCTGGGGTGGACCGAGCCGACCGGGGCGTCGCCCGAGTAGACCTTGATCAGGGCGACGACGGCGAACAGCGCCAGGGTGACGATCTCCGCCGCCAGCAACCCGATCTGGGTGCGGGCCGAGAGCTCGATCCCGATCACGACGATCGCGGTCATGATGATGATCCAGACGACGCCGACCGCGGTGACGGCGGCGGTCGATTCGGCGGCCGCGGTCCAGCCGAACAGCTCGAAGGTGTAGAGGCCGGCGATCTGGGCCAGGTTGGCCATCACGATCACGTCGGCGACGACGATCGCCCAGCCGGCGATCCAGCCCAGCTGCGGGCCCATCGCCTTCGTCACCCAGGAGAAGCTGGTGCCGCAGTCCGGGTCGGCTTTGTTCATGTAGTAGTAGCCGCCGGCGACGAGGAACATCGGCACGAAGCTGATCAGCAGGATCGCCGGCGACTGCAGGCCGACGACGGCGGCGACGAAGCCGAGGGTGGCGGCGAGGCTGTAGCCCGGGGCGGTAGAGGCGACCCCGATGACGACGGAGGAGGCGAAGCCGATCGCGTTCTTCTTCAGCCCCTTGTCTTCGACCCCCGGATGGGCGGGCGGGGTGCTCGAAACCGGGACCGCGACGCTCTCCAACTCTCCGTCTCCTCTCGATGCCGGACGCCACGCCGGCGGCGCAAGACCGCTCGGCAGCCTCGAAAGTAAGCCCCTGCGGACCACGGCGCAAGTGGCGAATGTCCCAAAAGCACAGGCGCCACTTGTACCAAATGTATAAGCGGAGGCGCAGAACTTGACCCAACGAACACTTGCGGATGTGCCATTCTCGTTTTAGCGTTGTCCATATCGTCGTAGGCCAAGAGGAGAGCGGAATGGCCACCATGCCGCAGGAAAAAGTTGGAACCGAGCTGCAGGAGCTGGCTCGCAGGCACCTTTGGATGCACTTCTCGCGGATGGGCGGGTACGGCCCAGACCACGAGATCCCGATCATCACCAAAGGCGAGGGCTGCTACGTCTACGACCAGCACGGCAAGCGCTACCTCGACGGCCTCTCGGCCCTCTTCTGCGTCAACGCCGGCCACGGCCGCACCGAGCTCGGCGAGGCGGCGGCGCGCCAGGTCGAAGAGCTCGACTTCTACACGCTGTGGAGCTACGCCCACCCGCGCGCGATCGAGCTCGCGGCGCGGATCGCCTCGCTCGCCCCCGGTGACCTCAACCGCGTCTTCTTCACCTCCGGCGGCTCGGAGGCGGTCGAGTCGGCGATCAAGCTCGCCCGCAACTTCCACCGCATCCACGGCAAAGGGCAGAAGTACAAGCTGATCGCCCGCGAGGTCGCCTACCACGGCACCTCGCTCGGCGCCCTCTCGGCGACCGGGATCACCGAGCTGCGGACCCAGTTCGAACCGCTCACCCCCGGCGCCTGCCACGTCCCCAACACCAACCTCTACCGCTGGCCCGAGGACCGTCACCCGCTGTGGGCGGCGGCGGCGATCGAGGAGCGGATCGAATTCGAGGGCCCGGAGTCGGTCGCCGCGGTGATCCTCGAGCCGGTCCAGAACGCCGGCGGCTGCTTCGTCCCGCCCGACGGCTACTTCCAGCGCGTGCGCGAGATCTGCGACCGCCACGACGTGCTGCTGATCTCCGACGAGGTGATCTGCGCCTGGGGCCGCCTCGGTCACTACTTCGGCTGCGAACGATTCGGCTACCAGCCGGACATCATCACTTCGGCCAAGGCGCTGACCTCGGCCTACGCGCCGATGGGCGCGGTGATCGCCTCCGACCGCGTCGCCGAGCCGTTCATGGAGGGCACCGCCTCCTTCGCCCACGGCTTCACCTTCGCCGGCCACCCGGTGGCGGCGGCGGTCGCGCTGGCCAACCTCGACGTCTACGAGCGCGAGGACCTCTGCGGCCACGTGCGCGAGAAGGAGCCCGAGTTCCGCAGCATGCTGGAGAGCCTGCACGACCTGCCGATCGTCGGCGACGTGCGCGGCGCCGGCTACTTCCACGCGATCGAGCTGGTCAAAGACAAGGAGACGAAAGAGAGCTTCAACGACGAGGAGTCCGAGCGGCTGCTGCGCGGCTTCCTCTCCGGCGAGCTCTACAAGCGCGGCCTGATCTGCCGCGCCGACGACCGCGGCGACCCGGTGATCCAGCTGGCGCCGCCGCTGATCGCCGACAGCGAGCAGTTCGCCGAGATCCACGACGTCCTGCGCGGAGTGCTGACGGACGCCTGGGATCAGGTCGTCGCGCATTAGATGATCTGAGACGCCGTGCTCACCGTCCAGAGCCTCCTCGACGAGCTCGACCTCGACCTCGCGGCCGGCAAGAAGGCCGCGGCGGCGCCGGTGCGGTGGGTCCACATCTCCGAGCTGCAGGACCCGACGCCGTGGCTCTCGGGCGGCGAGCTGATGCTGACCACCGGCATCCCGCTCGACACGGCGGCCAAGCAGCGCGCCTTCGTCCGCATCCTCGCCGACCGCAACCTCGCCGGGCTCGGCTTCGGCACCGGCTTCAGCCACGAGAGCCTGCCGCAAGCGCTGGTCGACGAGGCCGAGAAGCGCGACTTCCCGCTCTTCGAGGTGCCCTACTCGACGCCGTTCATCGCGATCACCGAGAAGGCCTTCGCCCGCCTCGTCAACGAGCAGTACGAGGTGCTGCAGCGCGGGATCGCGGTCCAGCGGCGGCTCGAGCGGCTGGTCCTGGAGGAGCGCGGCCTGGAGGAAATCGCCGCGACGATCGCCTCCGCGGTCGGTGGCACCGTCGCCATCCTCGACGGCCGCGGCGAGCGGCTCGCCGGGCGCGGCTTCCGCCGCCAGCTCTCCGCCGAGGCGATCGGCGGCATCCGCAAGGAGGCGCTCGGCCACGCCGCCGACGGCCACCCCTTCGTGCCCTCGCATCCCTCGGTCGCGGGGCGGGCGCTGGCGCACCCGGTGATCTCGCCCGGCGGCGGTCCGCCGCAGGCCTGGGTGGTGATCGTCCGCGACTCCGGCGGGCTCGGCGACTTCGAGCGGCTGATCCTGCAGCAGGCGGTGGCGATCGTGGCGCTGGAGCTGATGCGGCGCCGGGTCGCGCGCGAGACCGAGCGGCGGCTCGCCGGCGACGTCCTCGCCGGGGCGCTGAGCGGCCGCATGGAGGCGACCGAGCTGCGCCGCCGGCTGGAGCCGTTCGGGATCGGCGAGGAGGCGGCGGTGCTCGTCTTCGCGCTGGAGAACCCGGCCTCGGCGACCGGGGCGCTGGAACGCGCGCTCGCCGCCGAGGCCTGTCCGGCGGTCGTCGCCCCGCACGAGACCGGCGGCCGCGAGCTGCTCTGCGCCGTGATCGACGCCACCGACCGCGACCCGGTCGAGGTCGCCGGCGACGCTCGCCGCGCGCTCGGCCCCGAGCGCACCGCGGTCCGCGCCGCCGCCAGCCGCCCGGCGCCGCCCGAGAACCTGCGCCACTCCTTCCACGAAGCGCGCTGCGCGCTGGAGGCGACCGCCTTCCACAACGGCGCCGCTCCAGAGGTCGCCTCCTGGCGCGACCTCGGCGCCTTCACCCTGCTGCTCTCGATCCAGGACGACGACGCGCTCGGCCTCTATTGCGACAGCGTGCTCGGCCCGATCGAAGAGGGGGACGAGGAGTACGGCGGCGAGCTGCTGCGCTCGCTGGAGGCCTTCATCGAGCAGAACGGCCAGTGGGAGCGGGCGGCTCGCCAGGTCTACTGCCACCGACACACGCTGCGGTACCGGATGCGCAAGGTCGAAGAGCTGACCGGCCGCGATCTCTCGCGGGCGCACGACCGGATCGAGTTCTGGTTGGCCTTACGAGCGAGGGAGCTGATCGCATGAGAGTTGGCGTTCCGACCGAGATCAAGGCGGACGAGTACCGGGTGGCGATAACCCCGGCCGGCGTCCGCGAAATGCGCGAGCACGGCCACGAGGTGCTGGTCCAGGCCGGCGCCGGCGAGGGCAGCGCGATCCCCGACGAGGCCTACGCCGCGCAGGGGGCGACGATCGTCCCCGCGGCGGCCGAGCTGTTCGGCGCGGCCGAGATGATCCTCCACGTCAAGGAGCTGCAGCCGACCGAGATCGAGATGCTGCGGCCCGGCCAGCTGCTCTTCACCTATCTGCACCTGGCGCCCGACCCCGAGCAGACCCGCGGCCTCTGCGGCAGCGGCGCCACCGCGGTCGCCTACGAGACGGTCGAGGACTCGCGCGGGCGGCTGCCGCTGCTGGCGCCGATGAGCGAGATCGCCGGCAAGATCGCGACTCAGGCCGGCGCCCACGCGCTGGAGAAGCCGCACGGCGGGCGCGGCATCCTGCTCGGCGGCGTGCCCGGGGTGGCCGCCGCCAACGTGATCGTGATCGGCGGCGGCGTCGTCGGCATGAACGCCGCCTTCATCGCGATCGGGATGGAGGCCGACGTCTTCGTCTTCGACCGCTCGATCGACCGCCTGCGCGAACTCGACGTCACCTTCGGCGGCCGCTGCTCGACGGTCTACTCGACGACGCTGGCGGTCGAGGAGATGCTGCCGCGCGCCGACCTCGTGATCGGCGCCGTCCTCGTCCACGGGGCGCGGGCGCCGTACGTGATCCGCCGCGAACAGCTGGCGCTGATGAAACCGGGCGCGGTGCTTGTCGACGTCGCGATCGACCAGGGCGGCTGCTTTGAGACCTCGCGGCCGACGACCCACCATGAACCGACCTTCGAGGTCGACGGGGTCACCCACTACTGCGTCGCCAACATGCCCGGCGCGGTGCCGATCACCTCGACCCAGGCGCTGACCAACGCGACGCTGCCGTACGCGATCGCGCTCGCCGACCACGGCGTCGCCGGCGCGATCCGGCGCGACCCGGGCCTGCGGCCGGGCGTCAACGTCGCCGGCGGCAAGGTGACGCACCCGGCGGTGGCGGAGGGCGTCGGCATGGACTACGTGCCGGTCGAGGAGGCGCTCGACCTCGGCGGCTCGGGTTCGGCGAGTGAGCCGGCCGGAGTCGCTTAGATCTAATGGCGACGGCGACGCGGACGAAGCTGAAGAACCTGATCGGCGGCGAGGCGGTCGAGCCCGCCGAGGGCGCCTACGAGGAGGTCGTCAACCCGGCGACCGGCGAGGCGATCGCCGAGGCGCCGCTCTCGACCAAGGCCGACGTCGACCGCGCCGTTGCCGCGGCCAAGGGCGCCTTCCCGGGTTGGGCGGCGACGCCGCCGAGCGAACGGGCGCGGGCGCTGCTGCGGATGGCCGACCTGATCGAGGAGCGCGCCGAGCAGATCGCCGACCTCGAGTCGGCCGACGCCGGCAAGCCGCGGGCGATGGTGCTGGCCGACGAAATCGGGCCGATGGCCGATCAGCTGCGCTTCTTCGCCGGCGCCGCGCGCTGTCTCGAGGGCCGCGCGGCGGGCGAGTACATGGCCGGCCACACCTCCTTCGTCCGCCGCGAGCCGGTCGGCGTCATCGGCCAGATCACGCCCTGGAACTACCCGATGATGATGATGATCTGGAAGATCGCGCCGGCGCTGGCGGCGGGCAACACGGTGGTCGTCAAGCCGGCCGAAACGACGCCGGCGACGACGCTGACCTTCGCCGAGTGGTGCGCGGAGATCCTGCCGCCGGGCGTCTTCAACGCGATCGGCGGCCACGGCCGCCCGGCGGGCTCGGAGCTGGTCACCCATCCCGACGTCGAGATGGTCGCCCTGACCGGCTCGGTGCCGACCGGCAAGTGGATCGCCGAGGCGGCCGCCGCCAGCCTCAAGCGCGTCCACCTCGAGCTCGGCGGCAAGGCGCCGGTGATCGTCTTCGACGACGTCGAGATCGAGAGCGCGCTGGAGACGATCGCCGCCACCGGCTACTACAACGCCGGCCAGGACTGCACCGCCGCGACCCGGGTGCTCGCCGCCAAGGGCGTCTACGACGACGTCGTCAACGGGCTCGCCGCCGCGGCGAAGGGGCAGGTGATGGGCGACACGCTCTCGCCCGCGACGACTCTGGGGCCGGTCAACAGCGAGCGCCAGCGCGAACGCGTCGAGGGGTTCTTCGAGCGCCGGCCGGCCAACGCCGAGGTCGTCACCGGCGGCGGCCGGCCCGACCTGCCGGGGTCCTTCTTCGAGCCGACCGTCGTCGCCGGCCTGCAGCAGGGCGACGAGATGGTCCAGCGCGAGATCTTCGGCCCGGTGATCACGGTGCAGCCGTTCGGCGACGAGCAGCAGGCGATCGAGTGGGCCAACGGCGTCGACTACGGCCTCGCCGCCTCGGTCTGGACCCGCGACGTCGGCCGCGCGATGCGGGTCACCAACGCGCTCGACTTTGGCTGCGTCTGGGTCAACGACCACATCCCGTTCGTCTCGGAGATGCCGCACGGCGGCTTCAAGGAATCCGGCTACGGCAAGGACCTCTCGGTCTACGGCCTCGAGGACTACACCCGCATCAAGCACGTAATGATCAACCTCGACTAGCCCGTCGGGAACTACCATCCACATCCAGTGAGAGCACGAACCAGGGGGGTTGTGGCGGCGCTGGCGCTTGCGTCCGTCATCTCCGTCGCCACCGCCAGCGCAGCTGAAACCGGGTCCACGGCCGAGGCCGGCGAAACGATCGTCGCGCCGAGCTGCCACGGGCGCAAGGCGATGATCGTCGGCACCGACGGCAACGACGTCCTGCGCGGGACGCCGGGCCGCGACGTGATCTGGGGTGGCAAGGGCGACGACACGATCTACGGCAGCCTCGGCAACGACCTGATCTGCGGCGGTCCCGGCGCCGACGTCGTCCACGGCGGTCGCGGCAACGACACCGTCGACGGCGGCACCGGCAGCGGCGACCGCGTGATGGGCGACCTCGGTGACGACAAGGTGATGGGCGGGGCGGGCAGCGACGACGAGGTCGCCGGCGAACCCAGCATCGACATCGTCAACGGCGGGGCCGGCAACGACGACCTCGTCCACGGCGACTACGGCTGGGACCGGATGGCGGGTGGGGCAGGCAAGGGCGACATCGCCTCCTTCGCCACCGCCCGCGCCGGCGGCAAGGGCAGCGGCGTCTGGGCCTCGCTCAAATCGCATCGCGCCTTCGGCGACGGCCACGACAAGCTGTTCGGGTTCGAGAGCATGGAAGGGTCGGCCTTCCGCGACACGTTGATCGGCAGCCCGCAGGCGAACGTGATCGACGGCGGCCCCGGCGACGACCACCTGCTCGGCGGCGGCGGCCGTGACGAAATCGACGGCGGCCAGGGCAGCGACGGCTGCAGCGGCGCCAAGGGGCGGACGGTCTCCTGCGGCAAGGAAGCTGCTCCGAAGGGTTCCGCCTACGTCGAACTGGACCGGGTGCAGGGAGGCGGCGCCGGCCTGCAGATCGTCGGCGGGGGCGGCAGCGACGACTTCGCCGTCGCCTTCGACGAAGCGACCTCGACCTTCACCGTGACGGCGAAGAAGGGGCTGGCCAGTGGCCCCGGCTGCGCCCACCCCCCGCACGAAGGGGCCACCGTGAGCTGCCCCGCCGACGGCCCCGGCCGCTGGCTGATGGCCGACCTCGGCCCCGGCAACGACAGCCTCGACGTCACGGGCTCGCTGCTCGCGGTCGGCAGCGTCCGCTTCGCCGGCGGCGACGGCAACGACGTGATCAAGGGCGGCCCCGAGGACGACCTGATCGAGTCCGGCCTCGGCGCCGACAAGCTCTACGGCGGCGCCGGCGCCGACGGCCTGGTCGGCGGGCTGCCGGGCCCGACCTTCCTCTACGGCGGTCCGGCCGGCGACCTGCTCGCCGCCGGTGGCGGCTGCGCCGGCGGGGCGCTGGTCGGTGGCCCCGGCCGCGACGACGCCTCCTTCGCCGAGACCCAGGCGCACCCCGGCCTGCTGATCATCTCCTTCCCCCAGCACAGCGCCTGGGTGACCACCGTCAAGAACTGCCCCCACGTCCACCTCTCGGCAACCGACGAGGACATGGAGGGCTCCTTCGACAACGACGTCCTGATCGGCAACGGCCGCAAGAACTCGATGCTCGGCCAACCCGGCGAAGACGTCTTCGTCGGCAACGGCGGCGACGACGTGATCGACGCCCGCGACGGCGTCCGCGACAAGTCGATCCAGTGCGGCCGCGGTCGTCCCCCGCAGAAGAAACCCGGCGGCGGCCTGACCAAGGCAACCGGCGTAGCCGCCGGCCGCGCCCTGACCGACCCCTTCGACCCACTCCCCTTCAACTGCCTGGTAGCCAAGCACGGCCACCCCGTCCCCGGCCTCAACGGCTGAACGCCTCTGACTAGGGGGCGAGCTTCTGCTTCAGCTCGGCGACCCGCGGGTTGGCGCTGTTGAGCTCGATCCATTTCATCATCACGCGATCGTCGCGCACCGCCTCGGCCCCCGTCTGGGTTCTCAGCGGCACCTCGAGGTCGTCGCAGACTTCCGCGACGAGCGCCTCTGCTGAGGGTTTGCCGGCACAGAAGTCGGGATCGAGCTTGCACTTGCACAGCGCTCGGTTGAACTCGTAGGGCCAATAGCGCGTCGCCTGCCCGGGGGGCCGGATCTTGATCGCTTCCTCGAACTCGGCCAGGGCCCGGGCGTAGTCGGGGACGTCCTGGTCTTTGAGCGCGTAGCCGAGCTCGCCGTGATTGCGGTGGAAGCGGTTCTCGTCGTCGCAGGCGATCAGCGCTTCAAAGACGGGGATCGTCCGCTCGACGAGGTGCTTGTCGCCGTCGCGCCAGTTCGCTCGCCGCTGCTCGCGCGCCAGGTAGAAGGCATTCACCCTGGCCGTCGCGCTGCTGGCGCGCAGCGCTTCGACCAGTTCGATCTTGTCGGGAGGGCGCTTGCGGATGTGGAGCTGGTTCTCGACCAGCACCTGCGCCCGGCTGTCGGCGGCCGCCGACTCGTCTATGCCCTTCTTCACCTGCTCGACTTTTTCCACCTGCTCCTTGACTTCGCCGAGCATGGCCTCAGCGGAGAACGCGCCCGGCAGGCGCAGGCGGGTGAAGAGGTAGGAGCCGATGAAGCCGAGGATCAGGAAAGAGATGATCAGCGCCATCGCCGCTGGGTAGCCGGTGCTGCCGCCGCCGAGGCTGGGGGAGAGGCCCTGGGCGACGTTGCTGAGGGTGTCACCGATCTTGCCCAGCTCGACGAGGCCGACACCGACGAGGATTTTCGTCAGCCAGTCGGAGATCTGCTCGAGGTTGGTGTTGGGCATGACCTGGTAGCCGCCGTCGATCGTCGTTCCCGCCGGCAGCGGCGAGGAGAGCGTGCGCGGGATGCCGAAGATGAAGCCGAAGAAGGCGCCGACGGCGAAGGAGGCCGAGGCGGTCAGGACCGCGGCGCCGATCCCTTCCCGAGTGGCGGGGATCGCGAACAGGATCAGCCCGGTCAGGCCCGGGATGAGGAGCGCGGTCGCGGCGATCGCGGCGTCGTGCCAGTTCGCGGTCCGCGCGGCCTTTGCGCGCTGGGCGGCGCCCCGGCCGCTGCCTTGCCCATCCGGTTCCGCGGTCGACGCCTCCACTCATTGGAGATCCTTGAGTACTCGATGCGTACCTGTCAATAGGCAGTTTTGGGTTCTCGACGCGGCCGGCGAGGGGAATTGCGCTTGAACTAGGCTTGGTCCATGGCCCCGAAGACCGCGAGCGGAGACGAGGCGGCGGCGATTGCCGCCGCGGTGGCGCGGTTCGAGGCCGAGCACGCCGGCGCTCCCGCAGAGCGCCCGGCAGCGGTCAGCCCGTGGCAGCGCGCGGCGCTGCTGGAGGGGGTGGGCTCGAAGGAGGCGGTCCAGGAGTCGAAAGGAAAGGGATCGACATGGCTGTCGTGAAAATCATCGAGCTGGTCGGGAGCTCCAAGACCTCGACCGACGACGCGGCCCGGCAGGCGCTCGACCAGGCGAAGGGCACCCTGCGCAACATCCGCGCCGTCGACATCGTCTCGACCGGGATCCGCGGCGAGAACCTCGACGAGTACCGGGCGCACGTGCGCGTCGCATTCTTGATCGAGGGGACGGAGGTCGATTGATGACTGAGGCAGGGCGCGAAGTCTCGCGGGACGAGGCGCAGAAGCTGATCGACGAGGGCGCGCAGCTGATCGACGTCCGCGTCGATCACGAGTGGGAGGTCGGCCGCATCGCCGGCGCCACCCACATCCCCCTCGACGAGCTCTCCGGGCGCGCCGGCGAGATCGACAAGGAGCGACCGGTCGTCGTCTACTGCCGCGGCGGCAACCGCTCGGCGATGGCGGCGGCGGCCCTGGCCGAGGCCGGCTACGACGCGGCGAAGCTCGAAGAGGGGATCGTCGGTTGGATCGAGGCCGACCTCCCGGTCGAGCCCGAGGACGGCTACGTGGCCGAGTCGGGCGAAGCGGCGGCGGTTTTGCAGGCGCGCAAACGCGCTTCCTGAGCCGGTTTCAGCCGGTCAGGAAATTAAATACCTGAATCCCTGTCGGGTTTTGCTATTTTTCTCCGCCATGGAGGTAATAGTCGCTGAGAACAAGGAGCAGCGGGGCAAGGGGCGCGTCGGCACCCTCGAGAACCCGGAGACCTACGAGAACGTCCCGGGGCACATCATCCCCGCCATCGAGCGCGAGTTCGACGACTTCGACAACGAAGCGGAGAGCTTCCTCGCCGGCCAGATCGAGGAGCCGGAGTTCATCGGCTTCCGTCTCAAACAGGGCGTCTACGGCCAGCGCCAGCCCGACGTGCAGATGGTCCGCGTCAAGCTCCCGTTCGGCGGCGTCACGCCCGAGCAGATGGAGATGTTCGGCCAGGTGGTCGAGAAGTACGCGCCGCTGAACAAGGGCCACATCACGACCCGCCAGAACATCCAGATCCACCACGTGCCGCTGCGCGACATGGAGTCGCTGATCCGCGAAATCTCCGCCGTCGGCCTCTCCTCGCGCGAGGGTTGCGGCAACACCGTCCGCAACGTCACCGGCGACCCCTGGGCCGGGATCGCGCCGGATGAGATCTTCGACCCGACGCCCTACGCCGGCGCCTACGTCCGCTACTTCGTCCGCCACCCGACGACGCAGCTGATGCCGCGCAAGATCAAGACTGCGTTCACGGGTTCCGACGAGGACCGCGCGATCACCGGCATCCACGACATCGCCTTCCTCTCCCGCGAAAGGGACGGGGTCAAGGGCTTCGAGGTCCGGGTCGGCGGCGGCACCTCGATCATGGCCCGCGTCGCCCCGACGCTCTACGACTTCGTCGAGGCCGACAACGGCGACTACCTCAAGGTCTCCGAGGCCGTCTTCCGCATCTTCGACCGCCAGGACTGGCTGCGCGTCAACCGCGCCCGCGCCCGGATCAAGGTTCTGATCGACAAGATCGGCATGGACGCCTTCCGCGAGCTGGTCGACGAGGAGCTCGAGGGCGACTGGGTCGCCGAGCGCGAATTCGACGCCGACATGGTCGACCGCCTGCGCTTCGAGGACGACGAGGAGACGCGGGCGCCGCAGGCGCCGCTGCAGGCCGCCTCGCCCAACGGCGATCGCACCGAGTTCGAGCGCTTCCTCGAGGGCAACGTCCAGGCCCAGAGGCAGGACGGCTTCTCCTCGGTCGAGGTGAAGATCACCCGCGGCGACCTGACGCCGGAGCAGTTCCGCGGCCTCGCCGCGCTGATGCGCGAGCACACCGGCGGCAACGCCCGCAGCACCGTGCAGCAGAACCTGGTCCTGCGCTGGGTCCGCGACGAGGCGCTCTACGACGTCTGGCAGAAGCTGACCGAGCTCGGTCTCGGCGAGGCCGGCGCTCGCGAGATCACCGACGTCGTCAGCTGCCCCGGCACCGACAGCTGCAAACTCGGGATCACCGCCTCGATGGGCCTCAACCGGGCGATCAAGGAGCGGGTCGACTCGCTGCAGATCGAGGACGAGCTGACCAAGCGGATCCACATCAAAATGAGCGGCTGCCCGAACGGCTGCAGCCAGCACCACATCGCCAACATCGGCTTCTACGGCGCCTCGCTGAAAGTCGGCGAGCGGCAGATGCCCGCCTACATCCCGCACATCGGCGGCAACTTCGAGGGCGGCGAGGTCGCCTTCGGCAAGCGGCTCAAATCGCGGCTGCCCGCCAAGCGGGTGCCGGAGGCGGTCGAGCGCTGGGTGCGGCTGTACGAGGCCGAGCGCGCCGACGGCGAGGAGTTCAACGCCTTCGCCGAGCGCCGCGGCGCCGAGGCCTTCGAAGAGAGCGTCAAAGATCTGACGCTGCCGGTCGATTTCAGTCTCGAGACCATGCAGCAGTTCATCGATTGGAACCGCTCAAGCCCCTACAAGGTGGAGCGAGGCGAGGGGGAGTGCGCGATCTGAGTCGCGCCAGCCGACGATGAAACCGCCTCCCGTCACTCTCTCGGGCACGGTGCCGACAATCACCGACCTCGACCACGAGGCGATCGCGGACGAGCTCGAGGGCCTGACGGCGCCCGAGGTCCTGGAATGGATGTTCGGCAGCTTTGGGCAGGACCACTACATCGCCTGCTCGTTCCAGAAAACGAGCTCGGTGACGGCCCACCTGGCGACCCAGGTCAACCCCGAGGCGCGCTTCTTCTATCTCGACACCGACTTCCTCTTTCCCGAGACCTACGAGACCCGCGACCGGCTGGCGGAGACACTCGGGATCGAGTTCGACCGCTTCCACAACCTGACCCCCGAGGAGCAGGCCGCCGAGTACGGCGAGGAGCTGTGGAAGACCGATCCGGACGGCTGCTGCGGGCTGCGCAAGGTCGAGCCGATGCGCCGCGCCCTTTCTTCCGTAGACTGCTGGGTCGCTGGAGTCCGCCGTGGCGACTCCAGCACCCGCTCCAAGACGCCAAAGTTCGCCTGGGACAAGAAGTTCAACCTCTGGAAGCTGAACCCGCTCGCTGACTGGACTGAGCGCGACGTCTGGAACTACATCCATGAGCACCGCCTCCCGTACAACCCGCTACACGACCAGGGCTATCCCTCGATCGGCTGCACTCACTGCACCCAGCCGGTCGCCCCTGGCGGCGACTCGCGGGACGGCCGTTGGGCGGGCCTGGCCAAGTCGGAGTGCGGCATCAACTGACGCGGTCTCCCCGCTGGCGGTGAACAGCTGATGGAGGAGACGACGAAGACGCCACAGGCCGTGGTCGAGCTGACCGACCTCGACACGCTCGAGGCCGAGTCGGTCCACATCATCCGCGAGGTCGTCGCCGAGTTCGAGAACCCGGTGATGCTCTTCTCCGGCGGCAAGGACTCGGTGCTGATGCTGCACCTGGCGCGCAAGGCGTTCGCGCCGGCGCCGGTCCCCTTCCCGATCCTCCACGTCGACACCGGCCACAACTTCCCCGAGGTGATCGAGTTCCGCGACCGCGTCGCCGCCGAGCACGGGCTGCGGCTCGAGGTCGCCTCGCTGCAGGAGCTGATCGACGCCGGCCGGATCAAGGTCGGCCACGAGCTCGAAAGCCGCAACCGCCACCAGACCGTGGCGCTGCTCGAGGCGATCCAGGGCGGCGGCTACGACGCCGTCTTCGGCGGCGGGCGCCGCGACGAGGAGAAGGCGCGCGCCAAGGAGCGGGTCTTCTCCTTCCGCGACAGCTTCGGCCAGTGGGACCCGAAGAACCAGCGGCCCGAGCTCTGGAACCTCTTCAACGGCCGCCACAAGAAGGGCGAGCACATCCGCGTCTTCCCGATCTCCGACTGGACCGAGCTCGACGTCTGGCGCTACCTCGCCCGCGAGCAGGTCGACCTGCCGCCGATCTACTTCGCCCACGAGCGCGACGTGGTCGACGTCGAGGGGCTGCTGATGGCGGTCAACGAGTTCTTCCCGCTGCCCGAGGGGGCGGAAGTCGAACGGCTGATGGTGCGCTACCGCACCGTCGGCGACGCTACCGCGACCGGTGCCGTGCGCTCGGAGGCGACCCACTACGAGGCGGTGATCGAGGAGACCGCGGCGACCCGGATCACCGAGCGCGGCGCCACCCGCGGCGACGACCGCTTCTCCGAAGCGGCGATGGAGGATCGCAAGAAGGAAGGCTATTTCTAGATGGCCTCGCAGCTTTTGCGCATCGCCACCGCTGGTTCCGTCGACGACGGCAAGTCGACCCTGATCGGGCGGCTCCTGCACGACACCAAATCGATCTTCGAGGACCAGCTCGAATCGATCGAGCGCACCTCCGAGAAGCGCGGCGACGAGCAGACCGACCTGGCGCTGCTGACCGACGGCCTGCGGGCCGAGCGCGAGCAGGGGATCACGATCGACGTCGCCCACCGCTACTTCGCGACGCCGCGGCGCAAGTTCGTGATCGCCGACACGCCGGGCCACATCCAGTACACGCGCAACATGGTCACCGGCGCCTCGACCGCGAACCTGGCGCTGCTGCTGGTCGACGCCCGCAAAGGCGTGCTCGAACAGACCCGCCGCCACGCGCTGCTCTCCTCGCTGCTGCGGGTGCCGCACCTGATCCTCTGCGTCAACAAAATGGACCTCGTCGACTATGACCAGGCGGTCTACGACGAGATCCGCGAGGAGTTCTCCTCCTTCGCCGCCAAGCTCGACGTCACCGACCTCGGCTTCGTCCCGATCTCCGCGCTGGAGGGCGACAACGTCGTCGAGCGCTCGCAGAACATGGCCTGGTTCGACGGCCAGCCGCTGCTCGGCCAGCTCGAGGAAGTCCACATCGCCTCCGACCGCAACCTGGTCGACAACCGCTTCCCGGTCCAGTACGTAATCCGGCCGCAGTCCTCCGAGCACCGCGACTACCGGGGCTTCGCCGGCACGGTCTCCGGCGGCATCTTCAAGCAGGGCGACGAAGTCATGGTCCTGCCCTCGCGGCGCAAATCGAAGATCGCCCAGATCGACACCCCGAACGGGGCGGTCGAGCAGGCCTTCCCGCCGATGGCGGCGACGCTGCTGCTCGAGGACGAGATCGACGTCTCGCGCGGCGACATGATCTGCCGCCCGACCAACCAGCCGACCAGCAACCGCCGCTTCGAGGGGATGGTCTGCTGGTTCGACGAGACCAGCTCGCTGCGCACCGGCATCCCGTACATGCTCAAGCACACGACGCGCTGGGTGCCGGCCGAAGTCGAGGCGCTGCGCTACCAGCTCGACGTCGACACCCTGCACCGCGACCTCGACGCCGAGACGCTCGAGGTCAACGACATCGGCCGGATCGCGATCCACGCCACCTCGCCGCTGTTCTTCGACGAGTACCGGCTCAACCGCAACACCGGCAGCTTCATCCTCGTCGACCCGGCGACCAACCTCACCGTCGCCGCCGGGATGATCATCTCCGCCACCGGCGAGCAGGGGACCGGCGAAATCGTCGCCGAGAACATCACCTTCCACCCCAGCAAGCTCTCCCAGGAGGAGCGCCGCTCGGCGCTCGGCAACGGCGGCGCGACGATCTGGATGACCGGCCTCTCCGGCTCGGGCAAGTCGACGATCGCCACCGCGGTCGAGCACAGCCTCGTCTCCGGCGGGCGCCCCGCCTTCATGCTCGACGGCGACAACCTGCGCCACGGGCTCAACTCCAACCTCGGCTTCAGTCCCGAGGACCGGGCCGAGAACGTGCGCCGCACCGGCGAGCTGGCCAAGGTCCTCGCCGAAGCCGGCAACGTCGCCGTCGTCTCCCTCGTCAGCCCCTACCAGGCCGATCGCGACCGGGTGCGGGCGATCCACGAGGAGGCCGGCATCCCCTTCTACGAGGTCTTCGTCGACACGCCGCTGGAGATCTGCGAAGAGCGCGACCCGAAGGGCCTCTACGCCAAGGCCCGCGCCGGCGAGATCAAGGACCTGACCGGCGTCGGCGCCCCCTACGAGTCCCCGCCCGCGCCGGATCTCGTCCCCGACGCCGACCTCGAGACCGCCGTCCGCCAGGTCATCGGCCTGCTCGGCTGAGCCGGCCGCCGCTCCGGGTGAGCCGTTGTCGAGTTTGTCAACCAGGGGTTG
>JBEHWY010000051.1:0-21254 GCA_048498975.1 Actinomycetota bacterium
TGCCACGTTCGAGAGGCACGGCTCCTGGTGGGAGCTCGCCGGCGATCTCACCGAGGCGGCCCGCACCTGGCGCGAGGTCTCCTCGCTGCAGCGCGCCCGCAGCGACGAGTTGGGGCTGGCGGCTGCCCAGCGACGCCTCGGGCGCGTCTGCGCCCTGCTCGGCGACCGCGCCGGAGCGATCGAGGCGCTGACCGGGGCAGCCGACGCCTTCGCCGCCGGCGGCGATGCCGGTGAGGCCGCCGGCGACCGGTTGGCCGCCGCCGACTTCCTCCAGTTCGCCGGTCGCCACGGCGCCTCGCTGGAGCTGAGCCGCCGCGCCGCCGAGGAGGCCGAGGCCGCGGATCGCCTCGACCTGCGCTCGCGGGCACTGGCGGCGGAGGGGGTCGTGCTCGCCAAGCGGGGGGAGTTCGAGCCGGGGATGGCGCTGGTCAAGGAGGCGCTCTCGCTGGCCCTCGAGCACAACCTGACCGCGCAGGCGATCGACGCCTACCAGCGCCTCGGCACCGTGTTCGAGACCGCCGGCGATTACATGAACGCCCGCGAGGCGCTGACCAGCGCCCTCGACCTCTGCCAGCTCAGCGGCGACCACGAGCCCGAGGCGGGTTGCGTCGCCTGCATGGCCTACGTCCTGCGCGAGCTCGGCGAGTGGCCGCGAACGCTGGAGCTCTGCCGCGAGCTGATCGACGAGCACAGCGGCAACGGGGTGCGGGCGATCGCCGACGGCTCGATCGGGTTCATCCGCGGGCTGCGCGGCGAGATCGGTCCGGCCCGGCGCTACCTCAGCGCCGGCCTCGAGCTGGCGCGCCGCCTCGACATCCTCTCGATGCAGGTCGACTGCGCCGCCTCCCTCGCGGTGGTCGCCGATTACGACAGCGATCCGGAGGAGGCGCTCGATCGCTGTCGCTTCGTGCTCGGCCGCTGGGAGCAGAGCGAGGACCACCACTACGCGGTCTGGGGCCTGCGGCAGGCGGCGGCGCTCTTCGCCCAGGCGGGCCAGATCGACGAGGCGCACGCCTGCGCCGAGGGGCTGACCCGGATCGCAACCAGCTCCGGCCACGGCGACGTGCTCGCCGCGCTGGCCCACGCCCTGGGCGAGATCGCGCTCGCCGACGGCGAGCCGGAGGTCGCCGCGGAGCAGATCTGCCGCGCGGTCGAGCTGCATCGCGGGCTGCGGATCCCGGCCGAGCGGATGCAGATCCTGCACCGGGCCGGCATCGCGCTGGCCGCCGCCGGCCAGCGCGCGCTCGCGATCGAGCGCCAGGCCGAGGCCTACCGGCTGGCCCGCCGGCTCGCTGCCCGGCCCCTCGCCGGCCGCGCGGCGGCGGCGATCGAAGCCCTCGGCGAGTCGGCCGAGCAGCGGCTGGGACGGGACGCCGAGGACGGCGGCCAGCTGACCCGGCGCGAGCTGGAGGTCGTGCGCCGCCTCGCCGCCGGCCGCACCAACCGCGAGATCGCCGCCGAGCTCTTCCTCAGCCCGCGCACGGTCGACATGCACGTCCGCAACATCCTCGCCAAGCTCGACTGCCGCTCCCGCGTCGAGGCCAGCATCAAGGCCGGCGAGGCCGGCCTGCTCGCCTGAGCCAGGCGGTCGCCGCGGGCGCGCCATCCTCGTTCCCAGGGCGATGGTGTGGTCCCACGACTGTGGATCTCACGAGCGCCGCTCGTCGGCCTTGCGACGCCGCACCGGCGCCGACGTACGCTCGCGCCATGTGGAAGCTGGAGGAGGGTGACAGCGGGGTGGTCGTCGCGCGCTTCGACCGGCCGCCGATGAACTACTACACCGACGAGGACATCGGGCAGCTCGAGGAGCTGGTCGCCGAGTGGACGGCGCGGCAGGTGCCGGCGGTGGTGCTGGCCGGGGGCCGGCCGGGCAAGTTCATCACCCACTTCGAAGTCGACGGCATCCTGCTCAAGCAGGTCGAGCCGGAGGGGCCGATCGAGTCGCCGGTCCGCAGCCGCCGCATCCACCTCCTGACCCAGGCGATGAACAGGGCGCCGATGCCGATCCTCGCCGCCCTCAACGGCGACGCGATGGGGGTCGGCTTCGAGTTCGCGCTGTCGTCCGACATCCGGGTCGGCGAGCGCGCCGACCACCGCTACGGGCTGATCGAGACCCGCCTGGGGATCGTTCCCGGCGGCACCGGCCTGACCCGGATGGCGCGGCTGATCGGGCCCGGCAAGGCGATGCTGCTCGGTGCCGGGGCGCAGGCGCTGACCCCGCAGCAGGCCTTCGACGCCGGCCTCCTCGAGCTGCTCGCCGACGACGCGCTGGCGACCGCGGTCGAGCTCGGCGAGCGGTTCGCGACGCTGCCGCGCGCCGCCGTCGCGATGGCGAAGAAGATCGTCTACGAGAGCCAGGGGGTGCCGCTCTCGGTCGCCCTCGACCACGAGCTCGACAGCGCCTACCGCGCCAAGCAGTCGCCGGAAGCCGCGCCGGCGCTGCGCGACTACCTCTCCCAGCCGCTGGAGCAGCGGCGGGCCTGGTTCGAACGATGAGCGCGGCGAGCGCAGGCGGGCGGCTGGCGGGGCGGGCGGCGCTGGTCACCGGCGGCGGCCGCGGCATCGGCCGCGCGATCGCCCTCGGCCTCGCCGCCGAGGGGGCGACGGTGGCGGTCCTCTCGCGCACTCCCGAGCAGCTCGACGCGGTCGTCGCCGAGGTGGCGGATCTGGGCGGCTCCGGGCGGGCGCTCGTCGTCGACTGCATGGACGGGCCGGCGCTGAAAGCGGCGGTCGCCGAGGCGGGGGAGAGGTTCGGCCGGCTCGACGTCCTCGTCAACAACGTCGGCGGCCTGGTCGGCTCGGCGGAGAAGCTGACAGCGCTCGAACACGACGACGAGCTGTTCGAGCAGACCGTCTTCCTCAACCTGACCAGCGCCTACTACGCGACGCGGGCGGCGCTGCCGCAGATGGTCGCCGGCGGCTACGGCCGGGTGATCAACATCGGCTCCGGCTACGCCACCCACGGCGGCGGCATGGTCGCCTACAGCGCCGGCAAGCACGGCCTCGTCGGCTTCACCCGCGCCCTCGCCTACCAGGTGCCGCCGCAGATCACCGCCAACTGCCTCTGTCCCGGCTGGACCGACACCGACCTGCTCTCCTGGAGCGGCGCCGACGGGGTCGCCTCGGCCCGCGCCAAGGCCGCCGTGCAGACGGTCCAGGGCCGCGTGCTCGACCCGAGCGAGCTGGTGCCGATGGCGGTTCTCCTCGCCGGCCCCGACGGCGCCGGCATCACCGGCCAGGTGATCAGCGTCGACGGCGGCTACAAGGTCTGAGCCCGCCGCGGGTCGTCCGCGAGGCGACCCGTAGAAACCCGCAGCGGTTGATCTGATCGGTACCGATGGCGCCCCCGCGGCGGCCGCTTAGCGTCCCCGGCCATGGGACGAGAGAGCAGTCGAGACATGAGCGGCTGGGGCGCGGCGATCGCGGCCGTGGCCGGCGTCGCGCTGGCCCTGGCGCTGCTGATCGGGATTCAGGAAGCCGGTGCGGTCGGGACCGCCCCGGTGGCGCGCGCCGCGCAGAGCTGCGGCGACGTCGTCGTCCAGTTCAAGCCCGAGGGCAGCGGCGGTGCCCACGCAATCAAGGCGACCAACGTCGGTTGCGACCAGGCTCGCAACGTCGCCCGCAGCTGCATCAAGGGAACCGTCGCCGGCGGCTGGACGGCGACCACCTGGGACGGCCGGATCAGCCTCGTCAAGGGCGCCAAGAAGGTCGCCTACACCGGTGTCGGTGGCGGCGGCTGCGGCTTCCAGCAGCAGGCCTGCGGCGACTTCGGCTACCGCGGCGTCGGCTTCTTCGGGGTCGAAGCGGTCGGCATCTCCTGCGCCGGCGCCAAGAACAGGGCGAGGAACTGGTACGACGCCGGCGGCGACTGCTCCTTCGGCCACACCTGCACCGTCTCCGGCTACACCTGCAAGGCCAACCCGAAGACCGCGACGGTCGAATGTCGCCGCGAGAACGGGTTCCGCTTCCGCTGGCAGATGGGCGAGTAGGCCCGCGCGTCGCCCAGGCGCGTTTGTCGCCGTAGGGGCAACAAACGCGCCTGGACCGCCGTCACGCGTCGAGGTCGACGACCACCTCGTATCTGTCGACCGCGACGCGCTGGCCCATGCCTTCGCCGGGCGGACTCATCGTGTTCAGGGTCGCGTCGCCCTCCGCATAGTCCGCCTCGCTCTCGAACAGGGTGATCGCGATCGCCTTGCCGGCGGCGGTGTCGTGCAGCAGCAGGAACTTCTTCGCCGGCACCCCGGGCGGCGGCCCCTCCTCGGCCTCGGCCTGAGCGCGAATCCCGGCGGCGCTGCTTTCTAGGGCGGCGGCGTTTGCGCCTTCCCAACGTGCCACTCGTGCGAGCATCTCGTCCTCCTCTCGTCTTCCCCTGGCTGATCGAGCCTAACCGGCCGGGAGGGGTGTGCGAAGGGGGCGCCTAGGGGTTTTGCCACGGAACATTGGGGATCGGATTTAGGGAAACGCCCGATGCCCCGGCGCCGGGCGCGGCGGATGCTGAGGCTCCTGTAAAGCGCAATCAAAGGGAGCAACTCATGTCTCGCACCGAACCCCGTCTTCGCCTCGACCTGTTCGCGGTACTCGCGGCGCTGGCCCTGCTCGCGGCGCTGGTCATCGCCGGGCCCGCGCAGGCGGCCGGCAAGGGCAAGAAGTCGAAGCCGTGGAACGAACCGAACCGTGCGGTCGCCTACGAAGGGACCACCGCCTCGGGCCACAAGATCACCTTCACGCTGAAGAAGAACCGGCTCTACGACATGGAATCGGGGATCGCCGTCTCCTGTGTCGCGATCCAGGGCCAGGGCTCGCCGACCGGCGGCGTCGAAACCTTCTCCTACAAAGGCTGGGTCCCGCTCAGCTCCGAGCCGCAGGAATTCAGCTTCATGAAGCAGCCCGCGGTCTACTGGGGCGAAGTGACCACGAACCACACGCTGACCTCGAAGATCAACCGCAAGAACGGGACGATCACCGGCACCCAGCGGATGCAGTTCGAGTACCTGGTCCCGACCTACCCGATGCCGACCTTCGTCATCTACAGCTGTCTCGCCGAGGGCTCGTTCAAAGCCAAGCCGGTGCTCATGGCGAAGAAGTAGCCCGGCGCCGCCGCCGTTACCGCAGCTGCTCGGCGAGGGCGCGCCAGCCCGCGGCCGGGACGCCGCTTTCGCCGAGCGGCTGCACGGCGACGTGGTCGGCGCCGGCATCGAGGTGCGCGCGCAGCGCCGCCGCGACCTCGGCCGCGCTGCCCTGCGGGATCACCGCATCGATCAGGCGGTCGGAGCCGCCGTCGTCGATGTCGGCGTCGCCGTAGCCGAAGCGCCGCAGGTTGCCGGTGTAGTTGCTGAGGCCGAGGTAGAGCTTGGCGTAGCCGCGCGCGGTCTCGCGCAGCCGCGCGCGGTCCTCGCCGAGCACGCAGGCGACCTCGGTCGCCACCAGCTTGCCGGCGCCGAGCCGCTCGCGCGCGGCCGCGGTGTGCTCGACCGGGACGAAGTAGGGGACGGTGCCGGCGCTGCGCTCGGCGGCGAGGTCGAGCATCTTCGGCCCCAGCGCCGCCAGGCAGCGGCGCTCGGGCGGGATCGGGTCGGGGGCGGCATCGAGGCGGTCGAGGAACTCGCGCATCGCGCTCAGCGGCTTCGAGTAGTCGCCGGTCGCCTCCGGGTGGCCGACGCCGATGCCGACGATCAGCCGCTCGCGGAGCTCGGGCGCCAGCTCGGCGTACTCGGCGGCGAGCTGCTCGGGCTCATACGCCCAGATGTTGACGATCGAGGTGCCGACGGCGATCCGCTCGGTCGCCTCCAGCAGGGGGCGGACCTGGGGCAGCCGCGGCGAGCCGCCGAGCCAGAAGGTGCCGTAGCCGCACTCCTCGACCAGCCGCGCCGCGGCGCCCGCGTTCTCCTCGCCGATCTGGCGGTAAGTGGTCCAGACTCCGAACTCGCCGAGCTCCATCCATCGAGACTCTAGGGAGCCGGGTTCACCGGCCTTACGGCATCGTTCCCGGAGGCGCGAGCAGCTCGATCCCGGCCGCCTCGGCGGCGGCCCCGAGCCGGGCCTGGTCGATCGGCCGGTCGGCCGGCGGCAGCTCCTCGGTCGCGGCCGGGTCGGCAACCGCGGCGACGAACTTGGAGAAGCCGGCGGGGGAGGAGAGCGCCAGCCAGCGCGCCCGCTCGGACTCGATCCGGTAGATGTGGGGGACGCCCATCGGCGCGAACCCGGCTTCGCCGGCGCGCAGCGTGCGCGAGGCGTCGGGGAAGTGGACGCTCATCTCGCCCTCGAGCACGATGAAGTACTCGTGTTCGCGGTGGTGGACGTGCAGCGGCGGCATCTCGCCGCGGCGGCCTTCCATCTCGATCACGTCGAGCGTGCCTTCGCTCTGCTCGGCGTCGAGGCGGATATAGACGAGGTCGTGGAGAAACCAGAGGGGTTGGCCGGTGACGGTCGCGGTGGGCATCTTGCAGGCTCCTTTCGTTGAAACTCCAAACTGGAGCTTAGGTATAACTCTGAAATAGAGCTATGTCAAGCGACGACCTGAAGCCGTTCTCCTACGTGATCCTCGCCCTGGTCGGCGAGGGTGGGGCGGGGCCGCACGACATCGTGAGGATGATGCGGGCCGGCAGCCGCCAGTACTGGACGGCGTCGGAGAGCCACTTCTACGCGGAGCCGAAACGACTGGCGAAGCTCGGCTACCTGGAGGCCGCGGCCGCACCCGGTCGCACCCACCAGCGCACCCACTACACGCTGACCGAGCGCGGGCGCGAGGCGCTGCGCAGCTGGGCGCGCGAGCCGACGCCGTTCCCGCGGATCCAGTCGGAGGCGATCATCCGCCTGCTCGCCGGCGACATCGTCGCCGACGACGCGGCGCTGCTGGCCAGCCTCGAGGCGCTGCGCGGCGAGCTCGACGACCTCGAACTCGCCCTCGACGCGGCCGAGGCCGGCGCCGAGGAGCTGCCGCACCGCCGCCGCTACCTGCTGCTCGTCCACGGCTTCGGCCGCCGCCTGGTCGAGGCGCACCGCGCCTGGCTGGACGAAGTCGAGCGCGAGCTGGGGTCGGGGTGAGGGGGGCGCGATGCGGGCGCTGATGGTGCAGGGGACCTCGAGCTGGGCCGGCAAGAGCCTGATCGCCACCGCGCTCTGCCGCCACTTCGCCGACCGCGGCGTGCGGGTGGCGCCGTTCAAGGCGCAGAACATGTCGAACAACGCCCGCGTCGTCGCCGGCGGCGAGATCGGCGCCGCCCAGTACCTGCAGGCGCTGGCGGCGCGGGTCGAGCCCGACGTGCGGATGAACCCGGTCCTGGTCAAGCCCGAGAGCGAGACGAGCAGCCAGGTCGTGGTCGAGGGCGTCGTCGACGCCGCCGTCGGGGCGCTGCCCTGGCCCGAGCGGGCGCCGCACCTGTGGCCGCGGGCCGAGCGCGCCCTGCGCTCGCTGCGCGAGGAGTACGACCTGGTCGTGCTCGAGGGCGCCGGCAGCCCGGCCGAGATCAACCTCGCCGGCATCGACCTCGCCAACCTGCGCGCCGCCCGCGCCGCCGACGCCGCCGTCCTCCTCGTCTGCGACATCGACCGCGGCGGCGCCTTCGCCCACCTCTACGGGACCTGGGCGCTGCAGGCTCCGGCCGACCGCGAGCGCCTCGCCGGCTTCGTCCTCAACAAGTTCCGCGGCGAGCAGGCGCTGCTCGAGCCGGGACCGCGAATGCTGACCGAGATGACCGGCGTGCCGTTGCTCGGGGTGGTGCCCTGGCTTGCGCACGGGCTGCCTGACGAGGACGGCGCCGCTCATCCGGTCAGCCCCGGGGAGGGAGCGCCCGAGGTCGCCGTCGTCCGCTACCCGCGCGCCTCCAACCTCGACGAGCTCAAGCTCGCCGAGCAGGTCGCGGCGGTGCGCTGGGTCGACGCCGGAGTTGGCCTCGGCGATCCCGACCTGGTGGTCCTGCCCGGCTCCAAAGACCCGGCGTCCGACCTCGCCTGGCTGCGGGCGCAGGGGCTCGACGCGGCGCTCGCCGCCCGGGCGGCGGCCGGCGGCCGCGTGCTGGGGATCTGCGGCGGCCTGCAGATGCTGGGCGAGCGGCTCGGGCCCGGCGGCGAGCTCGCCGGCCTCGGCCTGCTGCCGCTGGCGAGCGGCGAAGGGGAGGAGAAGCTGACCCGGCGCAGCGAGGCCGAGTTCGCGCCGGATCTGGGGGAGGCGTGGGCGCCGCTGGCCGGCCGCGCCCTCGCCGGCTACGAGATCCGCCACGGCCACACCGAGGCGCACGGCGAGGTCGCCGCGGCGCTCAGCGAGGGGCGCGGCTGGGTCGCCGGCCCGGTCCTCGGCATCAGTGTCCACGGCCTGCTCGAGGACGCCGGCACCCTCGCGGCGCTGTTCGGCGTCGCCCCGGCGCGCAGCCTCGATGCCGCCCTCGACGAGCTGGCGGCGGCGGTCGGCGCCGGCCTCGACCTCGACCGGCTCGACGCGATCCTCGCCGCTTGACGCACCGCCCACGGGCGTGAGAGCTTCGACCGGCAACCACGATGGGAGGAATGAGATGGCAGAAGGACTGATCCTCGAGTTCGACGGCGTCGGCCTCGACCAGTACAAGCGGGTCAACGACCTGCTCGGAGTCGACATGGAGAGCGGCGAGGGCGACTGGCCCGCCGGCATGCTGTTCCACAGCGGCGGCGCCAAAGACGGCGGCTGGGTCGTGTTCGAGGTCTGGGACTCGCGCGGCAGTCAGGAGGCGTTCATGGCCGAGCGTCTCGCCCCGGCCCTGGCCGAAGGCGGCATCGAGGGACCGCCGGCGCGGGTCGAGTGGATCGACCTCGCCGCGCATCGCACGCTCGCCGGCTGAGGACCGAGACACCGCGGCGGCGCCCGGCGCACCTGGTGGCGGAGGTTTGTCTCGGATGGCGAGACAAACCTCTGCCACACCCAAAATGCCGCAACCATGCGGCCAGAGCGCGGTTTGAGGGTCGGCGCCGTCGCGTAGATTTCGGCGCCCTCGCACGACCAAAGGAGAGACGCTTTGCCCCGCCGCCCCCGCCTCGCCCGCGCGACCGCCGCGCTCACGCTCGCCCTCGCTTCGATCTCGCTGTTCGCCCTCGCCGCCCCCGCCGCCGGGGCCCGGACGATCTCGGGGACCGTGCCGCTGCGCGGGATGAACGTCGCCCTGCTCGCCGCCAACCCGGGCGCCGCGCGGCCGGTCGTGCTCGGCACCGCGCGCAGCGGCGCCGGCGGCGCCTTCAGCCTCTCCTACCGCGGCGCCGGCCTCACCACCGTCAAGTACCTGCTGGCGACGCGGCCCGGCGGCGGCGCCGAAGCCGGCTTCCCGGTCCCCGGCAGCTCCTACCGGCTCGCCGCCGCGCTCGGCACCGGGCAGGTGCCCGCGCGGGCGACCGTCAACGAGCGGACGACCGTCGCGATCGGCTACGCGATGGCCCAGTTCATCGCCGGCGGCCGCGTCGCCGGCCCCAACCCCGGCCTGCGCAACGCGGCGGCGATGAGCGCCAACCTCGTCGCCCGTCGCAGCGGCGGCCTCAGCCCGGTGCTGAAGGCATATCCCAACGGCAACGCGACCTCGGCCCTCGCGACCTTCGACTCGCTGGCCAACCTGCTCGCCACCTGCCGCATGCAGGACGACGCCTGCGCGACGGTGCTGAAGCTCGCCAGCGCGCCCGGCGGCGGCGCCGCGCCCGACACGCTGACCGCGGCGACCAACCTCGCCCGCTACCCGTGGCACAACGCCGGGCCGCTGTTCGCCGCCTCGCTGCGCGCCCGTGCCCTCTACGCGCCCGCGCTCGCGGCCGGCGAGAAGCCCGACGCCTGGACCCTGGCGCTGCGCTTCGAAGGCAGCCCGCGCGGCCTCGACGGCCCCGGCAACTTCGCGATCGACGGTGGCGGCAACCTCTGGGTCGGCAACAACTACGCCTACAGCCGCCAGTCGCGCCAGCCGGCCTGCGCCAGCGAAGAACTGTTCCGCTTCACCCCGACCGGCAAGTACTTCCCCGGCTCGCCCTTCACCGGCGGCGGCCTCAGCGGCGTCGGCTTCGGGATCACGATCGACCCCTCCAACCACGTCTGGGCCGGCAACTTCGGCTTCGCCGGCGCCGGCTGCGAAAAGCAGCCGCCCCATAACAGCGTCTCCGAGTTCGACCTCGACGGCACCGCGCTCTCGCCCGACCTGGTCGAATCCCCGGCCGGCTCCGGTCAGTACCGCGGCGGCTGGGAAGACGGCGAGGTCTCCTGGCCGCAGGGGACCGTCTCCGACCGGCTCGGCAACATCTGGATCGCCAACTGCGGCAACAACAGCGTCACCGTCTACCCGCACGGCGACCACAGCGCCGCCGTCAACTACCCGCAGTCCTACCTCCAGGGCGAATCGAAAGACCCGCAGCAGCGGTTCGTCTTCAGCCGCCCGTTCGGCGCCGCGGTCGGCGCCGGCGGCAACGTCTGGGTCGTCGGCAACGACAGCGCCACCGTCGTCCGGCTCGGCCCCAAAGGCGAAGTCCTCAGCCGCGTCAAGGGCGGCGGGCTGCACCGGCCGCTGGGGATCGCCAGCGACAGCAAGGGCAACGTCTGGGTCGGCAACTCGACCTGGGTCGTCGCCCCCTGCGTCGGCGAATTCCATCCCCAGAGCGGTCCCGGCAAAGGCGGCAGCGTCACCCTGATCAAGAGCAACGGCCAGGTCGCCGCCGGCAACCCCTTCAGCGGCGGCGGCATCCTCAACGCCTGGGGCGTCGCCGTCGACGGCGACGACAACGTCTGGGTCGCCAACTTCACCGGCAGCCGCCTCTCGGAGCTCTGCGGCACCAGCCCGCGCAACTGCCCGGCGGGCAAACGCCGCACCGGCGCCTCGATCTCGCCCGCGAAGAGCGGCTACGGCTTCGACGGCCTCGTCCGCAACACCGGCGTCGCCGTCGACCCCTCGGGCAACGTCTGGCTCGCCAACAACTGGAAGACGAAGCCGATCCAGTCCAACCCCGGCGGCTACCAAATCGTCGCCTACCTAGGCCTAGCCACCCCCGTCAAGACCCCCCTCCTAGGCCCGCCCCGCACCCCGTGAGCGCGGACCAAGGCGTGGCTGAAGCATTGGCGCCGCTATAGGGGCGCCAATGCTTCAGCGAGCGTTCGGAGCGCTGTTCGTCGTCCTTTGCCTCCTCGTCGTTGCCGGGTGTGGGGGAGGCGGCTCGGGTGCGGGCACTGCGACGGGTGAGGCGACCGCCGGCCCCGGCCCCGAAGCGGCTACCGAGCCGCCGGCCCGCGCCGAATCGCCGCAGCGCAGCCAGCGGCGTGAGCAGGTCGAGCCCTCGCACTGCCCTTCCGGCGTCGCCGGCTGCCGGGAAACCGTGGGCCGGATCGTCTACGTCGAGCGGGTCGACCCCGACGGCGACGGCGACGCCCACTTCGTCGTCACCGACCCGCAGGGCATCACGCTCCCCGGCTTCACCGCGATCGACGTCCGCAAGGGCCTGCGCCCCCACCCACTCCCCGGCCCCGGCGACCTGATCAGCGCCGCCGGCCCCGTCCAGACCGGCTCCTACGGCCAGGAACAGATCCACGCCCTGGAGCTACACGTCGGTAAGTGAGGGGTGGCGGCGCGGGCAGGGGCGTAAGCGGGAGCGCCCCGTGAGTGTGCATTTATCCCCGCCTACGAACTGAGCGCGACATTCTCCCCGGTATGCGGGGACAAATCCGCTCTCACACCCTCCCCGGCAACGTTCGCGGCCGGCGCCGCGCCTCAGACCACCGCCATGCTCGACGTCAGCTCCGGCGTCACCGCCAGCGTTTGCAGCACCACGCAGTAGCGCTCGGTCAGCTTCAGCAGCGTCGCCAGCTCCTCCTCGGAGGCGTCGGAGTCGAGGTCGAAGGAGAGGCGGATCGCGCGGAAGCCGACCGGGGCCTCGCGGTCGACGGCGAGGGTGCCGCGGAAGTCGAGGTCGCCCTCGGCTCGCACGGTGCCGCCCTCGACCGCGATCCCCAGCGAGGTGGCGACCGCGCGCAGGGTGACGCCGGCGCAGGCGACCAGCGCCTCGAGCAGCATGTCGCCGGAGCAGAGCTGCGTGCCGTCGCCGCCGCTGGCGGGATGCAGGCCGGCTTCGGCGATCGCCCGGCCGGTGTCGACCGAGCAGGAGACGCCCTCGCCGAGGCTGCCGCTGGCACGCAGCGTCACCAGCGCCGCCGCGGGCTCCTCCTCGTAGCGCTCCTTCAGCGGGGCCTGGATGCTGCGCAGCTCGTCTCTGTCCATGGCGGGGCTCACTCCGATCTGGGTCGCGGGGTTCAGACCATACGGTCCCGGCCCGCCCAGAACTCGTCGCGCAGCTCCCGCTTCAGCACCTTGCCCTGGGTGCTGCGCGGCAGGGTGCGGAAGTGGACCGCCTTCGGCGCCTTGACGCTGCCGAGCTCCTCCTTGCAGAGGGCGATCAGCTCCACCTCCTCGACCACGGCGCCGTCCTTCAGCTCGACCACGGCGGTAACCGCCTCGCCCCACTTCTCGTCCGGTGCCCCGATCACGGCGCAGTCGAGCACCGCCTCGTGCGTCCAGATCACCCGCTCGACCTCGCTGGGGAAGACGTTGAAGCCGCCGCTGATGATCATGTCCCGCTTGCGGTCGACGATGTAATAGAAGCCGTCGCCGTCGCGGTAGCCGACGTCGCCGGTGCCGTGCCAGCCGCCAGGGCGGCGGACCTCGGCCGAGGCCTCGGGGTTGCGGTAGTACTCCTTCATCACCAGGTCGCCGCGGACGACGATCTCGCCGCGCTCGCCGTCGCCGAGCAGGTTGCCGTCCTCGTCCATGATCGCCACCGCGGCGACCAGCGACTGTCGCCCGCAGCTCGCCAGCCGACCCCGCTTGGCCGGGTCGGCGAGCGCCTCGACGTGGTCGGCCGGGCTCATGTACGTGGCGAGCATCGGCGCCTCGGACTGGCCGAAGCACTGCGCCATCACCGGCCCGAACACGTCGATCGCCTCGACCAGCTTGTCGGCCGACATCGGCGCCGCCGCGTAGAGGAAGTGGCGCAGCGAGGAGTAGTCGCGCTCGCGCACGCCGGGGTCGGCGAGCAGCGCGTAGATCGCGGTGGGAGGGAGGAAGAGGCGCGTCACCCGCTCGCGCTCGATCGAGTGCAGCAGCGCCGGCGCCCGCACCCCGTCGTGGACGACGATCGTGCCGCCTTCGGCCAGGGTCGGGAAGCCGACGGTGCCGGCGGCGTGCGTCATCGGCGTCGCCATCAGGTAGACGGGGCGGCCGGGCTCCGCCATGTGGGCGTTGAAGCCGAGGCTCATCGTGCAGAACTGGCGGTCGGAGAGCGTGATCGCCTTCGGCAGCCCGGTGGTGCCGCCGCTGCCGAGGAACATCAGCTTGCGTTCGGGGTCATGAGCGAGCGCCGGCGCTCGCTCGCCGGCCGGCCCCAGCCAGGCCTCGAACTCGGCGCCGAGCTCCTCGTCGCCGAACTCGACCGCGCCCTCGATCCCCTCACTGCGGGCCAGCAGCGCCCGCGCCCGCTCGCGGTAGCTGGCGGCGTAGATCAGGTAGTCGCAGTCGAGCAGCGCCAGCAGCTGGCTCAGCTCGTTCTCCTCCGATTTCGGGTTGAGCGCGACCCAGCCCGCGCCCGCCCGCAGCACCCCGACCACCGCCGCGTAGCCGAGCGGCCCGTTGGGCGCGAAGACCGCGACCTTGCCGCCGTTGCCGAGCCCGCGCCCGTGCAGCCCGTTGGCGACCCGGTGGGTGAGGTCGGCGAACTCGCCGTGGCTCAGTGCCAGGCCGCCGTCGGGCCTGGCGATGCAGGGCGCCTCGGGGTCGATCGCGAAGCCGCGGTCGAGGTAGTCGACGAACACGCTTCCAACGTATTCCGCCGCCGATGTCCCGGTGGCGGGTAACTGGCGGGGGCCTTGTGCGGTTCGATGAACGGTGGGCGGCCCGGCGCACCAACAGGGCAGGTAGGTGCGCCGGCCCGCCCGCGAGCACGGAAGCGGCGCCGTGAGTGCTCACTTCTCCCCGCCTATGCACTGAGTGCGACTTTCTCCCCGCCACGCTCCGCCATGGATCTCCGTCTAAGCGACGTCGTCCGCGGCGTACCATTGGCTGGTCGCCCGCAGGACCGAGTCCTCTAGCCCGCGCTCGCGCAGTTGCGCGATCTCCAGGTACTCGGGGTCGGAGACCATCTCCAGGAAGGCGGCGCGGCTGGGGTAGCGGACGAGCAGGATCGAGTCCCACTCGCCGGCGTAGCTCTCGCCGGCGATCACCTTGGTCGAGCAGGCGCCGGCGTAGAGCACCTCGCCGCCGACCTTGGCCAGGAACGGCAGCACCTTGCGCGAGTACTCCTCGTAAAGCGAGCTGTCGCCGTCGGCATAGCGCAGCAGATTCAGCATCACCACCGGCCCGCCGTCGTCACCGGCGCGGAAGGCGGCGAGGGTCTCGGGCGTCGGCAGGACCGGCATCGCCCGACCCTAACAGTCAGGTTCTTCACTCTGTAAACACCAACTGTTCGAAAAACAGTCGTGTAATGGGTACTGTGGGAGTCGTGGGGGCGCCCGAGCACTTCGACGCGGTGGTGGTGGGCTCCGGGTTCGGCGGTTCGGTGACCGCCGCCCGCCTGGCCGAGGCGGGGTGGAGCGTCTGCGTGCTGGAGCGCGGCAAGGCCTACCCGCCGAACTCGTTCCCGCGCAGCCCGCTCGACACCAAGCACAACTTCTGGGACCCGAGCGAGGGCATGCAGGGGATGTTCGACCTCTGGTCCTTCGAAGGCCTCGACGCGCTCTGCGCCAGCGGCCTCGGCGGCGGTTCGCTGATCTACGCCAACGTCTTCCTACGCAAGGACGAGAAATGGTTCGTCAAAGAAGACCTGGCCAGCGGCGGCTACGAAGACTGGCCGGTCACCCGCGCCGACCTCGACCCCCACTACGACCGCGTCGAAAAGCACATCGGCGTCCAGCACTTCCCGTTCGCCGACGAGCCCTACGCCAGCACGCCGAAGGTGCGCGCCTACCGCGACGCCGCCGAGCGCCTCGGGCTCGACTGGTCGCTGGTGCCGCTGGCGGTGACCTTCGCCAACCAGGGCCGCCCGCCGGTGCCCGGCGAACCGATCGCCGAGCCGCTGCCGAACCTGCACGAACGCACGCGCGAGACCTGTCGCCTCTGCGGCGAGTGCGACCTCGGCTGCAACTACGGCGCCAAGAACACGCTCGATTACACCTACCTCTCGCAGGCCTGGCGCGCCGGCGCCGACATCCGCACCCTGCACGAGGTGCGCGGCTTCGAGCCGCGCGACGGCGGCTACGCCGTCCACTACGTCGAGCACGACCCCGCCGCCGCAGGCCACGAGACCGACACCAAGGCGCTGCCGCGGCAGACCCTCACCTGCGACCACCTGGTGCTCTCGGCGGGGACCTTCGGAACGACCTGGCTGATGCTGCGCAACCGCGCCGCGCTGCCCGGCCTCTCCGGTCAGCTCGGCCACGGCTTCTCCGGCAACGGCGACCTGCTCACCTTCGCCCTGCGCTGCCACGACGAGGTCGCGGGGCAGCGCAAGCCGCTGCTCATCGACCCCGCTCGCGGCCCGGTCATCACCAGCGCGATCCGCTACCCCGACGAGCTCGACGGCGCCCCGGCGGGGCAGCGCGGCTTCTACCTCGAGGACGCCGGCTACCCCCAGTTCGCGAGCTGGATGCTGGAGGCGATCGAGGGACCGGAGGCGGTGCTGCGGGCGCTGCCGCGCTTCGTCGAGCGGCTCTGGGACCGGCTCTGGGGCCACGCCGACACCGAAGACGACGACCTCGCCGCGGCCTTCCTCGGCGACTGCGAGCTCTCCTCGGGCCTGCTGCCGCTGCTCGGGATGGGCCGCGACATCCCCGACGGCAAGATGCTGATCGAGGACGACCAGCTCGAAGTCAACTGGACCAAGCGGGGCGCCTCGGCCGCCTACTACGACCGCGTCCGCGCCCGCTCCAAGGAAGTCGCCGACGAGCTCGGCGCCGACTTCCTCGACAACCCGATCTGGCTCGCCAACCGGGTGATCACCGTGCACGCGCTCGGCGGCTGCCGGATGGGCGCCAGCCCGAGCGAGGGGGTCGTCGACCCGCAGGGGCGCGTCTTCAACCACCCCGGCCTGCACGTCGCCGACGGCTCGGTGATGCCGGGACCGGTCGGCGCCAATCCGTCGCTGACGATCGCCGCTCTCGCCGACCGCTTCGCCGACACGATCCTCGAGGAACCGCGCCGCGGCGCCGGCGCGGCGGCGAAAGCCCCGGCGCCCGCCCCCGAGCCGGAGCCCGCCCCCGGGCCGGCGCCGCCCGTCCCGGCCGCGCACCACGACGGCGCCGTCGCCGTCTCCTTCACCGAGGAGATGAAGGGCTACCTCAGCTTCGGCGAGCCCGACTACGACAAGGGTTACCGCGCCGGCAAGCAGGACGGCGGCGCCTTCATGTTCCACCTGACGATCACCGCCGACGACGTCAAGCGCTTCATCTCCGACCCGCGCCACACCGCCGTCGCCGAGGGCTGGATCGAGTCCGACGAGTTCGGCGGCAAGCTGGCGGTCAGCGAAGGCGCCTTCAACCTCTTCGTCGCCACCGAGGAGGCGGGCGAGAAACGGATGCTCTACCGGCTGCAGTTCGCCGACGGCGAGGGCCACCCGCTGACGATGGCGGGCCACAAGATCATCCTCCACGGCCACGGGCTCGACCTCTGGTCGGAGACGACGACGCTGTTCACCCGCGTCCTCGCCGGCCACGTCGGCGCCGAGGAAGAGGCAGAGGCGCAGGTGATCGCCGGCGGCATCCTCCACATCCACCCGCTCGACTTCGCCAAGCAGCTGACCACCTTCCGCACCGAGCCGGGCGGTCGCGTCGACGCCCTCGGCCGCTTCGGCGAGCTGTTCGCAGGCGAGCTGTGGAGCGTCTACGGCCCGGACGGCAAGGGGTGACCGAGCTCCGCGAACGCAAGCTCGAGTTCGCCGCCGGCGACGGCGTCCGCTGCAACCTGATCAACGTCCGCGGCGATCACGACGCGCCGCGCGGCCCGGTCCTGCTCGTCCACGGCGCCGGCGTGCGCGGCAACATCTTCCGCGCCCCCAGCGGCCGCAACCTGGTCGAAGTGCTGGTCGACGAGGGCTGGGACGTCTGGCTGGAGAACTGGCGCGCCTCGATCGAAGTCCCGCACAACCACTGGACCCTCGACCAGGCGGCGGTCTACGACCATCCGCGCGCGGTTGAACTCGTCTGCGAGCAGACCGGGGCGGAGGAGCTGAAGGCGGTGATCCACTGCCAGGGCTCGACCAGCTTCATGATGAGCGCCCTGGCCGGGCTGGTGCCGCAGGTCAGCACGATCGTCTCCAACGCGGTCTCGATCCACCCGGTGGTGCCGCCGCTGGCCGGCGCCAAGCTCCGCTACCTGATCCCGCAGACGGCGAAGCTGCTCGGCTACCTGGACCCGCAGTGGGGCCGCACCGGCGCCCCCTGGGTGGTTCCGAAGCTGGTCGGCGCCTGGATCCGGCTCGTCCACCACGAGTGCCACAACGGCGTCTGCAAGTGGTCGAGCTACACCTACGGCTCCGGCCACCCGACCCTCTGGCGCCACCAGAACCTGAACGAAGCGACGCACGACTGGCTCAGCGACGAGTTCGGCCCCGTCCCGCTCACCTTCTTCACCCAGATGCTGCGCTGCGTCAACGCCGGCCACCTGGTCGCGGTCGACGGCAGCCCCGAGCTGCCGGCCGCCTTCGGCACCGAGCCGCCGGCGACCGACGCCCGCGTCGTCTTCCTCGCCGGCGCCCTCAACAACTGCTTCCGACCCGAGAGCCAGCGCCGCTCGCACGACTGGTACGCCGAGCAGCGGCCGGGCCGCACCGCCCTGCACGTCTTCGACGGCTACGGCCACCTCGACGTCTTCATGGGCAAGGACGCCGCCACCGACGTCTTCCCGACGATCCTCGCCGAGCTGGAGGCCGCGTGAGAGCGCCCGCCCGCCTCAAGCGCCAGGCCGGCCGCAAGGCGCTGGTCGACGAGATCCCGTTCACGCTGCCGGTCGCCTCGCGCGAAACGCCGGCGCTGCTCGCCGCCTTCTCGATCGACGGCGCCGCGGCCGCCGCCGCGCTGCCGGGCAACGAGGTCCACCCGCTGCTCCTGCCCGGCGGCCGCGGCGTCCTCCTGGTGACGGTGATCGACTACCGCTCGACCAACATCGGCCGCTACATCGAGTTCTCGCTGGCGATCGCCTGCACCCACGGCGAGCGCCAGGCGCCGCCGCTGCTGCCGGCGCTGCCGCTCGCCGACCGCCTCTTCGGCACCGGCCAGTTCGTCGTCGACCTGCCGGTCTCGACCGAAGTCTCGGTCAAAGGCGGCAAAGGGATCTGGGGCATGCCCAAGCACCAGGCCAACCTCGACTTCGTCATCGGCCGCCGCTCCGCCTCCAGCCAGTACGACCTCGACGGCCAGCTCTGCGTCCGGATCGAAGTCGACCGGCCCCGCTTCGAGCGCCTGCCGCTCTCCTTCGGCGGCGCCAACTACTGCGCCTTCCGCGGCATGCTGATGAAGTCGAGCGTCTACTTCCAGGCGCGGGCGGGTCTCAACCTGCCGCTGACCCGCTCGGCCCGCCTCGAGATCGGCACCCACCCGCGGGTCGAGAAACTGCGTCGCCTGCAGCCCTCCTCACGGCCGCTGTTCAGCGGCTTCTTCCCCGACACCCACGGCATCCTCGACGACCACATCGAGTCCTGGTTCATCTCCAGCGAGGGCGAGCCGGCGCCGATGGAGGGGATGGAGAGCGTCGTCGACCTCGGCCAGAGCCAATCCTGGCCGCCGCCCCCCGACGACCCGGCGCTGAACGAGCCCGGGGTCGAAGTGGCGGAACCCTGAGCGGAGCCTCGGCGGGCGCTACTCGATCTGCTCGGTGCGGGTCGTGTCGCCGCCTTCGTTGCGGTAGCGGACCGCGATCCGGGGGCCGTCGAAGTCGAGTACGGCGAAGCCGAAGCGGGCCCAGCGTTCGCCGTCGGCCTGCCAGTATTCGCGTTCCTCCCAGATCCCCGGGGGTGGCACCTTCGCATCCTCCGGCGTGTCCATCACGGTCGGCACGCCGCCGTGGCCGATGCAGCGGCCGAAGCGCACGCCCTGGTGGGCTTCGTAGCCGACGCAGCGGTGCTCGTGGCCCCAGAGCCAGGCGTCGACGCCGGCGTCGAGAGTCGGCGCCAGCTTCTTGCGCAGCTCCTTGCCGACTTCGGCACTGTCGCGGTCATAGACCGAGAAGAGCTGGTGGTGGCTGAGCAGCATCAGCTTGCGCTCGGACTCGGCTGCGACCTTGCCGACGAAGTCGGCCTGCGGGTCCTCGAGCACGCCGAACTCGCCGAGGCTGAGCACGTCCGAGCTCCACGCGGTGTCGAGTCCGACCAGGTCCCAGGAGGGTGAGGTGAGGCGGAAGAAGCTGGTCGGCTTGCCGTCCTCGGAGTGCTGGGCGGCGAAGCGCCCGTCGCTGAGCATCGTCTCGAAGAAGCCGTAGGCGCCGCCGTACATGTCGTGGTTGCCGTTCAGCGCCCAGGAGGTGACGCCGGCCCGCGCCTGCTCGGCGCTGACCGGCCACATCTTCGGCGCCAGCACGTTGCGCTTGTACTCCCCGCGCGTCCCCGAGTAGTAGACGTCGCCGAGGTGAATCACGTGCGCCTCGCGCCCTTCGGCCAGCGCCGCCGCCACCTCTTCGGCCATGTGCGCCGACACTTCCTGCGCGCGCCTCAGGCCCGAGCCCCAGTCGCCGACGACGACGACGCGGGCGTTGTCGGCGATCTGGTGGTGCGCCGGCCGCGGGTTGAACGGGTGGTTGCCTTCGGCGAGGCGGTCGAGCATCGCCTTCGCGATCTCGGTCACCCACTCGACGTCCTCCGGCCCGTAGCGGACCGGGTGCAGCAGCCCCTCGATGAAATGGACGATCCGCGCCAGCAGGCCGCGGTGCGGTGGCGGCACATCGGGCACGCCGCGTTCGCGCAGCTTGCTCTCCAGCGAGCTCTGCAGGAGGCTGACGACCGGGTCGCGCGACATGAACGGGGCGGCGGCGTCGCGGCCGCCGGAGGAGGGGGGACCGGCGCCCTGGTCGGGGAGCGCCTCGCGCACCTGAGCGGCCGGGTCGCCCTCGCCTTCGAGCTGGGAGGCGGCGTCGGCGGTAGCTTCGGCCAGCTCGGGGTGGTCGAGGTTGGCGCGCACCGCGGCGACGTAGCGCTGCACCTCGTCGCGGTCGATCGCCTGCCTGATCACCCGGCCCATCTTGCCCGTTTGCCGCAGGGATTTCCAAAATACTCGGGTTCCTCAAAGCGAGAAATCGCCCACCGGCAGGGGCTGATTGGTTAGGATCGCCGCTTCCGCGCGTCGGAAACCCATGAAGAGACTCCTCGCCGCCACCGCCGTCCTCGCCTTTGCCCTGCTGGTTGCCGCCTGCGGCGGCGGTTCGGGTAGCGGCTCCAGCGAAAGCAGCGGCGCCGAAGAAGGCACGACCGCGACGGCCGCGACCTGCACGCCGGAGAAGATGGAAACGCAGAGCGCCGGCACGCTGACCGTCGCCACCGACAAGCCCGCCTACCCGCCGTACTTCGAAAACGACGAACCGGCCAACGGCGAAGGCTTCGAGAGCGCCGTCGCCTACGCGATCGGCAAGCAGCTCGGCTACGCGCCCAGCGACGTGAAGTGGACGGTGGAGCCGTTCAACGCCTCCTTCGCGCCCGGGCCGAAGAACTTCGACTTCGACCTCAACGAGATCTCGATCACCCCCGAGCGCGAAAAGGCGGTCGACTTCTCGGTCCCGTACTACACCGCCAACCAGGCGGTCGTCGCGCTGAAGACCTCCGACGCGGCGAAAGCGACGACGCTGGAAGAGCTGAAGGGCGCTGACCTCGGCGTCCAGGTCGGCACCACCAGCCTCGAAGCGGTCGAAGAAGAAATCGAACCGGACAGCAAGCCGGAAGTCTTCAACAGCTCCAACGACGTCGTCCAGGCGCTGAAGAACGAACAGATCGACGCCGTCGTCGTCGACCTGCCGACGGCGCTCTACCTGACCGCCGTCCAGGTCCCGGCCGCCACCGTCGTCGGCCAGTTCAGCGCCCCCGGCGGCGACCAGTGGGGCGCCCTGCTGGCCAAGGAATCGCCGCTCACCACCTGCATCTCCGGGGCGATCGAAGAACTCGAAGAATCCGGCGAACTGGAAGCAATCACCCAGAAATGGATGAGCCAGGCCGCCGGCGCGCCCGAACTGCAGTAGCGCGCAAGAGCCGTTTGGGGGCCTGACCCGCACCCCCGCAGGGCTGGTAGGGGTGCGGGTCAGGCC
>JBEHWY010000052.1:0-21194 GCA_048498975.1 Actinomycetota bacterium
TGGGAGTAGACGGCGACGGTGTGGCAGTCTTTTTCCGCGCCGTGGACGGAAAAGGACTGCCACGCGCTTTGGTCAGTCGCTGACCACGACCTTGGCCTTCGCACCCTTACCCGAGGCGCCCTTGACCTGGAAGGTCAGCTTGTAGGTGCCGCTCGCGGCTGAGGTCAGGACCTTGAGCTCGAGCTTGACCGTCTTCTTCTTGGCGCCCGCCAGCTTGCCAAGCGACTTGCACTTCGGCGCCTCCAGGGCCGCCTTGGCTGCCCCGGCGAGCTTCACGCAGACCTTCGCCTTGCCGGACTTCAGGTCGCCCAGGTTGGCGGCCTTGACGGAGAAGCTGACCAGGCCGCCCGGCCGTGCGCCGACCTTCGCCTTCGTCGTCAGCTTCAGCTTCGCCGCCTTGACCTTGACCCCCGCGCTAGTCGACGCCGTCGCACCGCTCTGATTGGTGGCGGTCACGATGCAGGTGTACTTGGCAGCGGACTTGGCGGTCAGGGTCGTTGCCGTAGCGCCGGCGAGTTGCTTGCCGTTCTTCGCCCACTGGTATGCGAAGGAACGAGGCGCCTGGTAGAGGAACGCCCCCACCGCGTCGGCGGCCCAAGTGCCGGTCGCGCACGAGAGCATGGCGCGGGAACCCTTGGCACGGGTGATGGATGGCGCCTGGGTCGCGGTCGGCGACTTGAGCACAATCGGATCCTGGGGCCCGTCGACCGGGGCCGTCGGCACGTCGATCGCGGCGCCACCGCCGGCGAGACTCAGAAAGCCGAGGGCACCGGTGCGAGTTTCGCCATGACTGTAGTTGGCCCAGTAGACCCGGTTGAGGGCCGCATCGACAACGAGCCCGTATGGCCCGAAGAAGGAATTTTCGACCACCGGGAGATCACCGCCGCCGCTGCCGCTGAGGCTGGCCCAGGAAACCAGGGAATGGCTGTTGTTCAGCCAGAAGACTTTGCCGAGCTGCGGTTCGACGGCGATGCCGCTGGCGCTGTTGCTCGGGCTGGCGCCGGAGATGTTGACGACGCCGCTGCCGACGCTGTTCAACTCGGCGTAGCGGACGACGCCGGGGTCGACGCTTTCGTCGAACCAGTAGAGGCGCTTGGCGACCGGGTCCATGGTCAGCCGATACGCGTCGACCGAGACGCCGCCGGTGTCGACGACGCCCCCGGCGCTGCCGTCAAGACGAGCCCAGGAAATCGTGTCGGGTTCGGCGTTGATCCAGTAGACGGTTCTGCTTTCCGGGTCGACCACCAGCCCGTCGGGGTCGATGATAGGCGCGCCCGGGGGGTTGAAATCCGCCGCGCCGCTGCCATCGAGATTGATCGCGACGATCTTGTTGCTCCCGGCATTGGCGACGAAGAGGCGGTTCGTGACGCTGTCGTAGGCCATGCCTTCGGGCCCCTTGAGTTCCGCGCCGCTGAGGTTCAGAGCCCCGCCCCCGCTGCCGTCGATACCGGCGTATCCAATCGAGTCGGGATCACCGGAGTAGTTGTTCCAATAGATCGTTTCGGCTGCGCGCGAACGATCGGCGAAGACGAGAGCAGCGAGCAGGGCGAAGAGGACGACGAACGCACCACCGAAAGTGGAGCGCGCGCGGAAGCGAGCGAGGTTCAAGCGGATTCCTTTTCTTCAGGCAGGGGGACGAGGGAACAGCCGGGTTTTTTACCCGAAGACCCGGACGGGCGACTCAGCCGCTGACGACGAGCTTGGCCTTGGCGGACTTGCCGGAGGCGCCCTTGACCTGGAAGGTCAGCTTGTAGGTGCCAGGGGCGGCCGAGGAGAGGACCTTGACCTTCAGCTTCGCGGTCTTCTTCCTGCCGCCGACCAGCCCGCCGAGGGACTTGCACTTGGGCGCCTTCAGCGCCTTCTTGGCGGCGCCGGCGAGCTTCACGCAGACCTTCGCCTTGCTGCTGGACTTCAGGTCCCCCTGGTTGGCGGCCTTGACGGCAAAGGTCGCCAGGCCGCCCGACCTTGCGCTCGCCTTCGCCTTCGTCGTCAGCTTCAGCTTCG
This sequence comes from Actinomycetota bacterium, assembly GCA_048498975.1. Taxonomy (GTDB): domain Bacteria; phylum Actinomycetota; class Thermoleophilia; order Solirubrobacterales; family 70-9; genus VAYN01. The sequence goes on from JBEHWY010000052.1 coordinate 2,005, forward strand.
CCGCGGTGACGTTCAGCTTCTTGGCGCTGGTCTGGCTGGCCGAGCCGGCCCGATTGCCCGCGGTAACGGCGCAGGCGTACCGGCCTGCCTTCTTGACGATCAAGGTCGGCGAGCTCGCGCCGGCAAATTCCTTGCCGTCCTTCGTCCAGGAGTAGGTGTAGGTCTGCGGCGCCCGGTAGACGAACGAGCCCGGGAAGTCGGCGCCCCATTCGCCCTGCGTGCATTCCAGCTTCGCGCGCGACTTCTTCGAGCGGTTCAACGCGGGCGCCGTGACCGCAGCCGGGCTTTTGATGATCAGCGGGTCCTGCGGGGCCGCCACCGGGGCGGTCGCGATGCTGATCGCGCCGCCGGTGCCGGTGAGGTCGGCGAAGCCGAAGGCGTTGACCGCTTCTTTGGCGTTCGCTTCGTTCCCCCAGTAGAGGCGGCCGACCGACGGGTCGAAGGCCAGCCCCCAGGGGCTGTTGCGGACCGCGCTACCGGTGTTGACGTTGCCACCGCCGCTGCCGTTCAGGTTGGCGTAGCCGATTTCGTCTTCGCCACCGATGAAGTAGATGCGACCGCCGGCGGGGTCGACGGCGAGCCCTTCGCCCTGCGGTTCGACGGTGCTGCCGATCAGGTTGAGCGTGCCGCCGCCACCGGAGTTGTCGAGGTTGGCGTAACCGATCGTGTGCGGTTCCGGGCCCTGGTTGACCCAGTAGACGCGGCCGCCGACCGGATCGATCGCGATCCGGCAGCAGGGTCCCGCCAACGTCGTGCCGGCGAGGTTGAGCGTCCCGCCGGCGCTGCCGTCGAGCTTCGCCCAGGCAATCGACCACGGGGGTTTGTCGTTCGCCCAGTAGATCATCCGCGTCGCCGGATTAACCGCGATCCCTTCGGGAACTTCGATCGGAGCGCCCGGCGCGGTGAAGGTCGTCGCCCCGCTGCCGTCGAGGTCGATCGCCAGGATCTGGCCGCCGCTGACCTTGCTCGTCACGAAGAGGCGGTTGGAGACCGTGTCGTAGGCCATGCCTTCGGGGCTGTTGAGTTCCAGCCCTCCCAGGTTGAGCGGGCCGCCACCGGTCCCGTCGAGGTAGGAGACGGCGATGCTGTCCGGTTCGCCGCCGTAGTTCGCCCAGTAGAGGTTTTCCGTCGCCTGGGCGGCGGCGGCCGTCGCCAGCAGCGCCGTGACGCAAACCGCAAGGGCGCCGAGCAGCCCCCGGCGCCTGCCGCGCATCTGCCTAGTCCTCGGCGAGGACGCGGATCGTGCGGCCCTTGCGGGCGGTGAAGAAGTCGACCTTCCCGGGACGGGTGGCGAAGATCGTGTGGTCGCGGCCGAGGCCGGTGCCCTCACCGGGCCAGAAGCGGGTGCCGCGCTGGCGGACGATGATCTCGCCGCCGTGGACCTGCTGACCGGCGAAGACCTTGACCCCGAGCATGTTCGGGTTCGATTCGCGCCCGTTACGGCTGGAACCCAGTCCTTTCTTGTGAGCCATGCCTAGGCCTCCTCTTTCTCGGTCTCAGCTTTTTTCGCTGGGGCTTTTTTGGCGGCCGTTTTGCCCGCTTTGAGGCTGGTCACTTCGAGCTTGGTCAGCTCGGAGCGGTGGCCGGCGCGTTTGCGGTAGCCCTTCTTCGCCTTGTATTTGAAGACTTTGATCTTCGGCCCGCGCAGGTGCTCGGCGACGGTCGCCTCGACTTTGACTTTCTCGAGCTCTTTCGGCGAGGCGATCACGTCGTCGCCGCGGAACATCACCGCGCGCAGCGAGACCTTGTCGCCCTCCTTGGCATCGAGCCGATCGACGAGGAGGGAGGTTCCTTCCTCGACCTTGTACTGCTTGCCACCGGTTTCAACTACTGCGTACATGCTCACTCGTCTTTTTCGGCTTGTTTGGCGCGCGAACGTCCCCGACCGCCCCGGCGGCCGCGACTGCGTTTACGCGAAGGGGCGTCGGATTCTAGCTCGGAGCCGTTTTCGCCGCCGTTTGCAGACCCGTTGGGCGAATCGCCGCCCAGCAGCGAGGCGACGGCCGAGGCTCGCTCGACCTCCTCGATCCGTACCAGCTTGCGATCGCCGACGAAGCGGCCACCGCCGGTGACGGAGACGATGTAGGAGTCGATCCGGGCCACCGCGTCGTCGGCGTTGTACATGTGCGGCTCGTCGATCTTGACCAGGACCTCCTCGCCGACCTTGAACGGCAGCGCCCGCTCCTCGATCTGGGCGCGGGTCCCCTTCTCGATCAGCTCGAAGGTGTCGATCGCCAGCGCGTCGCCGCCCTCGAAGTGGAAGCGCTTGCCGGTTTCCTGCTCGAGCTCGTGCAGGCCGCTGTCGGAATCGGTCAGCTCGGCCGCGACTTTCGGGTTGACGCGGACGAGGAAGGCCTCGCTGTCGGGGTTCTCGTCGGCGATGTCGCGCATCTTGCGCAGCCCCTCCAGCGCCACCGTCTCCGCCGAGAGGACGACGCCCTCGCCGTGGCAGGTCGGGCACAGCTCGGTGAGGATCTCGCGCACGCCGTCGGTGACGTTCTGGCGGGTCATCTCGACCAGCCCCAGCGGCGAGACCTCGACCACGTAGCTCTTCGACTTGTCGGCGTCGAGCGCTTTGCGCATCGTCTTCAGGACCTTGTCGCGGTTGGAGGCGCGCGCCATGTCGATGAAGTCGATGACGATGATGCCGCCGATGTCGCGCAGCCGCAGCTGCCGCACCGCCTCCTCGGCGGCCTCGGTGTTGACTTTGGTGATCGTCTCCTCCAGGCCGCCTTTGCCGCGGCCGGTGAAGCTGCCGCTGTTGACGTCGATCACGGTCAGCGCCTCGGCGTAGTCGATGATCAGGTAGCCGCCCGAGGGCAGGTCGACGCGGCGGTTCAGGGTCGACTCGATCTCCTCGTCGATCTTCCATTTCTCGAACAGCGGCTTCTTCTCGCGGTAGAGCTCGACGCCGCCGACCAGCTCCGGCGCCGTGCGCTGGAAGAAGCTGGTGACCCGCTCGAACTGCTTCTCGGAGTCGATGATCGCTTTCTCGAACTCGTTGAGGAAGACGTCGCGCAGGACGCGGACCGAGAGGTCGGCCTCCTGGAAGACCATCGCCGGCGCCTTGCTTTCCTCGGCGCGGCGGTCGAGCACCTCGTTGAGGCGCTGCAGGTAGCTGATCTCACGCACGAAGTCCGATTTCTTGGCGCCGTGGGCGGCGGTGCGGACGATCAGGCCGCCGGGGCCCTTGTAGGTGCGGTCGACCATCTTGCGCAGCCGGTCGCGCTCGGAGTCGCTGAGGCGGCGGCTGACCCCGACGCCCGAGCCCTGCGGCGCGTAGACCAGGTAGCGGCCGGCGATCGAGACGTTCATCGAGAGCCGCGCGCCCTTCGTCTTCAGCGGGTCCTTGACGACCTGGACCAGGATCTCCTGGCCGGGCTTGATCAGCTCGTTGATCCGCCGCCCGTGGCCGCGGCCGCGCTTGGGCGCCTGCTCGCCGCCCGGGAGGACGATCTCGTCGACGTGGAGGAAGCCGTTGCGCTCGAGGCCGATGTCGACGAAGGCGGCCTCCATGCCGGGCAGGACGTTGTCGACCTTGCCTTTGTAGATGTTGCCGACGATCGAGCGACGGCCGCGGCGCTCCATGTAGAGCTCGGCGACGTTGGGCTTGGCGCCTTTCTGCTTCGCCTCGAGGACGGCAACGCGGGTCTCGCCGCGCTCGGCGGACACCAAAATCGTTTTTTTCATTTGTCTAGCTCAGTTTCAGGGTTGGTACGCATCGCCCGGGTGCCTTCGGCAAATCACCAGGCGAACCTCCCCTTCTGGCTGAGCTGAGCTTGGATGTGGATGCTCTGAAGCACGCCGACCGCGAGGAAAGTCGCGATCACGGCGGAACCGCCGTAACTCATCAGCGGTAACGGGATGCCCGTGATCGGCATGATGCCGAGGTTCATCCCGACGTTGACGAAGACCTGGAACAGCAGCGCGACGGCGATGCCGCCGGCGACCAGGATTCCGTACGAGTTCTTCGAAAGCGTCACGATCCGCAGCGCCCGCCAGAAGAGCAGGGCGTAAAGGGATAGGACTAACGCGGCGCCCATGAACCCGTAGCGCTCACCGATCACCGCGAAGATGAAGTCGGTGTGCCGCTCGGGAACGAAGTCGAGCCGCGTTTGGGTGGCTTTGTCGCCACGGCCGGTCAGCTGACCGGAGCCGGTGGCGATCACTGATTGGTTCTGCTGGTAGCCCGCGCCGCCGGGATCGGCGTTGGGTTCCGCGAAGGACGTCAGACGTTCCTTCTGGTAGCCCTTCAGCACCGGCACGCCCGCCGCCGGAGCGACGACCAGGACCAGCGCGATCAAGGCAACGAGGGCTGCGCCGATCACCGCGAAGTGGGTCCAAGGGACCCCTCCGAAGTACATCACGGCGAGGGTGGCAACCCCGAACACCAGTGAGGTGCCGAGGTCTGGCTGCAGGAAGACGAGAGCAGCCGGCGCCAGGCCGAGGACGAGGTAGCGCACCGTGCGCTGCCTCGGAGAGCCTCGCCTGGCCCCATCGATTACGAACCCGGCAAGCGCCAAAACCAGCAGGAGCTTGCCGAGCTCGGATGGCTGAAAGCTGAAGAAGGGAAGTTCGAAGGAGCGCCGCGAGCCACGGGCGGCGAAGCCGAAGACGAAGACCAGCGAGACGCTGACGCAGAGGAAGGTGTAGATCCCGACCCGCAGCTCGCGGAAGCGCGAGTAGTCGATGCGGCTGACGATCAGCATCCCGAGCACGCCGAGCAGGCCGTAGATCAGCTGCCGGTTGACGTAGTAGCCGGGGTCGCCGGGGATGTCGTTCTGGGTCGCTTGGCCGAGCGTGAAGACGCTGAAGCCGATCAGTCCGAAGGCGGCGAAGGCCAGCGGCCAGTCGAAATGGGCGATGCCGAGCCGTTCGGCGAGGCTCGCCTGGCTGGCGAAGAGTTCCGGGTGAGGCTGTCTGGTTCGGGTCTGGTACATCTAGCCGGTTGCTTCGGTCGAGGCTTCTTCTTCTGCGGATTCGTTCAGCTGCTTGTAGTAGAGCGCTTCGAGGATCCGGCGCGCGGCTGGCGCCGCCGCATGGGCCCCGAATCCGCCTTCCTCGATGGTCACGACCGTAACGATGTCAGGGTCAGGGTACGGGGAAAGGGAGATGAACCACGACTGGTCGCCGTGGCCCGGGCGTTCCGCGGTCCCCGTCTTGCCCGCGATTTCCATCGGGAAGCTTTCGAAGACCGGCGCCGCGGTGCCCGGAGGGACCTGCGCCGCCTCGTGCAGCCCTTCGAGGATCTCGCGCCTGTAGGTCGGGTCGATCTTGACGTGGCGCCGCACGGGATATTCGAATTCCTTCAGCACCCTCCCGGCCGCGTCCTCGACCGCGAGGCCGACGTGCGGGGTGACGATGCTGCCGCCGTTGCCGAGCGCCGCGTAGGCGACCGCCATCTGCATCGGGTCGGTCTGCAGATCGCCCTGACCGGTCGCGAGCTGGACGTTGTCGCCGGCTGACCAGGGTCGTTCGGTTTCGCCGTCCTTGTAGAGCTGGTCGCGCCATTGTTTGCTCGGCACCAGGCCGGGCGGATCGCGTTCGCCCAGCTCGAAGCCGGTGTTGCGCCCGATCCCCAGCTTCGAAGACCATTCCTGCAGGTAGTTCTTGTCCCACATCTTCAGGCCGAGTTCGTAGAAGTAGACGTCGGAGGAGACCTGCAGCGCGTGGATCAGGGAGATCGGCCCGTTGATCGCGCCTTCGGCGTTGCAGAATGGGAGCCCGGCCAGCTTGATGCAGCCGTTGTCCTGGATCACGGTGTCCGGCGTGACGACGCCGTGTTCGAGCGCCGCCAGCGCGGTGATGATCTTGTAGGTCGAGCCGGTCGGGTAGGCGCTTTCGGTGACCCGGTTGGTCAGCGGCGCGAGGACTTCGTCGTTGAAGAGTTCGTCGACCTGTTTCTGGGTCATCGTTTCGGTGAAGACTTTCGGTTCGAAGGTCGGGTTGGACCCCATCGCCAGGACTTCGCCGGTGCGGATGTTCATCGAGACGAAGGCGCCCGGCAGGCCGAATTCGGCGAGCGCCGCTTCGCCCGCTTCCTGGGCTTTCGAGTTGAGCGTCAACACGACGTTGTCGCCCGGTTCGGGGGGTTCGGATTCGAGATGACCGCCCGGCGTCGGCTGCCCGGCGGCGTTGACCTGGATCCGGGTCACCCCGGGCCTGCCCTGCAGCCACTTGTCGTACGCCGCCTCGACGCCTGCCTGGCCGACCTGATCACCGGGCTGCAGCCCCTTGAACTGCGGCTCTTCGAGCTGTTCTTCGGTGACCTCGTTGGCGTAGCCGAGCACGTGCGCGGCGCGACTGCCGTCCGGGTAGTCGCGGATGAAGACGCGCTGGACCGAGACTCCCGGGAAGCGGCGCTGGTTTTCTTCGATGAAGTAGACGACGTCATAGCCGATGTCGCGGCGCAGGATCACCGGCGCTCCGGCGGCAACTTCTTCCTGTTCGGCGATCACTTCGCGCACGCGTTTCAGCGACATGTGGACGAGCCCGCCGAGTTCCTTCAGCTCCGCTTCTTCCTTCGCCGGGTCGGCGGGCAGCTTGTCTTTGGTGACGACCAGCGCCAGGCTGGTGCGGTTGTCGACGAGGACGTGGCCGCTGCGGTCGAGGATTTCGCCGCGCGGCGCGATCACCCGGTATTCGCGGGTGCGGTTGTTCTGCGCCTCGGCCAGGTACTTGCTGCCGTCGAGCACCTGCAGGTTCCAAAGCCGGAAGAAGAGGACGGCGAAGAGGGCGACGGCGATCCCGCCCATCACGGCGATCCGCAGCGAGAGGCGGCTGCGGCGCGGTTGATCCTGCTGGCGCGGGAACATCGCCCTAGGCTCCCAGCACCGTCGGCCGGCTGCGGCGCACCGCCCGGTCCTCGACCAGCGCCGGCCGCAGCAGGCGTTTGACGCCGTAGTAGATCGGCCAGGCGAGGAAGAAGGCGAAGACGCTCTGGACCAGCATGTCCTTGACGACCAGGGGGCTGACCGTGGCGTCGAGCCCCAGCATCAGCGCCACCGCGCCGAAGCCGAGCTCGGCGAAGAGGGTGAAGCCCATGCACATCAGCGGCGGCAGGAAGACGCTCTGGATTTCGAAGCGCTCGCGGAAGCGGCCGGCGAGGTAGCCGCAGGTGAGCAGCACCAGCGAGCTGCCGCCGAGCGGCCGGATCAGCAGGCAGTCGAGCAGGAAGCCGATCCCGAAGCCGCTGACGGCGCCGGTGAGACCGCCACCGAGCAGGCCGAGCGAGACGACCAGGGTCGGCAGCGCGTCGGGGGTGACGTGGAACAGTTCGACCTCGGAGAAGAAGGAGAGCTGCAGAAGCACGCCGACGAGGCAGATCAGGACCAGGCGGATGTGGATCTTGGTGGTGAGGATCACTTGCGCGAGCCTCCCGTCAACACCTGGACGATGTCGAGGTCGCGGAGGTCGGCGAAGGGCTCGACTTCGACCTGCTGCTGGGCCTCCTGCTCGATGATCGAGGCCTTCTTGACTTCGCCGATCGGGATGTTGGGCGGGAAGCTCGCTTCGACGCCGTCCGCCTTCCAGCCCGCGGTGACCACGTCCTGGCCGCGGTGCAGGTGCTTGGTCGAGTCGATGAAGTCGAGGATCATCCGGCTCGGATCGCCGACCACAGGCTTGACCAGGCCCTGGACGCCGAGCGGCACGACCTTGGCCGAGACGGCGCTGGTGCCGTCGGCGATCAGCGTCACCTTGGCCGAGCCGCCGTCGACGGCGGTCACTTCCCCGACCAGGGCGCCGCCGCTGCCGTCGCCGTTGACGACCGGGTCGCCGACGGCGATGCCCGAGTCGCTGCCGTGGTCGATCGTCAGGTCGGCGAACCAGACGGTCGGCGAGCGGCCGGTCACCCGCGCCGTCACCGTTTCGTAGCCGGAGGGGATCGCGCCGCTTTCGTCGAGTTTCTGCAGGCCGCGCAGCTGCCGGTTTTCGTTCAGCGCCGCCTTGGCGCCGACGCTTTCTTCCCGCAGCTGTTCCACCTGGGCCTTCAGCTTCGCGTTTTCGCCCTTGGCGTCGAAGGTCTCGTCGAACCAGTTGACCAGGTCGCGGGCCGGCTTCAGCACTCGGTCGGCGGCCGACTGCAGCGGGCTGAAGATCGCGCTGACCCCGTGCTGGACCCCGTTGGAGCCCTTCCCGTAGGTGACGGTGAGCAGGACGAAGGAGCCGACGACCAGAAGCGCCAGCACCGCTCGGCGACGGCGTACTTGTTTTCGATACACGTGCTGAACCTAGGTCCGCGAGTTGTTCTTTACGGCGCGATGGATGGTCTCGAACTCCTCGAGCGATTTGCCCGAGCCGATCGCCACGCAGGTAAGGGGCGACTCTGCCAGTCGGCAGGGCATCTGGCACTCGTCGCGTAGGCGCTGCTCGAAGCCTTGCAGCAGCGCACCGCCGCCGGCGAGGGTGATGCCGCGTTCCATGATGTCACCCGCCAGCTCCGGGGGCGTCCTGTCGAGCGTCTCCTTGACCGCGTCGACGATGTTGCGGACCGGTTCCTCGAGCGCCTCTCGGACCTCCTCGGAGCCGAGCGAGACGGTCTTCGGCAGCCCCGAGACGAGGTCGCGGCCGCGGATCTCGTACTCGACCTCGCGGCTCAGCGGCGAGGCGGAGCCGACCTCGAGCTTGACCTTCTCCGCGGTCTGGTCGCCGATCGCAAGTTTGTAGGTGCGTTTGCAGTGGGTGACGATCGCTTCGTCGAGCTCGTCGCCGCCGACCCGGATCGACTGCGAGACGACGATGCCGCCGAGCGAGACGACGGCGACCTCGGTGGTGCCGCCGCCGATGTCGACGATCATCGAGCCGATCGGCTCGGCGACCGGCAGCCCGGCGCCGATCGCGGCCGCCATCGGCTCCTCGATCAGGTAGGCGCGGCTGGCGCCGGCCGAGAGGCAGGCCTCTTCCACCGCCCGCTTCTCGACCCCGGTCACCCCGGAGGGGACGCAGACGACCACGCGGGGGTGGGAGAAGCGGAACTTGTGGACCCGTTTGATGAAGTGGCGCAGCATCTGCTCGGTGACGTCGAAGTCGGCGATCACCCCGTCCTTCAGCGGCCGGATCGCGGTGATCGTGCCCGGCGTGCGCCCCAGCATCTGCTTCGCTTCGCTGCCGACCGCCTGCACCTCGCCGCTGGCCGAGTCGATCGCGACCACCGAGGGCTCGGAGAGGACGATGCCGCGGCCGCGAACGTAGACGAGGGTGTTCGCGGTGCCGAGGTCCACCGCCATGTCGCGCCCGCCGAGCCGGGCAAGGCGACTAAAGATGCCCATTGTCGTTCTCCGTGATTTCCAGCAGAGAACCTATGAAACCAAACGCGCCTAAAGCGCCCCGAAGAGCTGCGGTACCAGCTCGAAGAGGAGGCCGACGGGGAGGCCGACTACGTTGGAGATGCTGCCCTCTACGCGGTCGACGAGGGTCGAGCCCAGGGTCTGGATCGCGTAGCCGCCGGAGCGGCCCCGCCACTCGCCGAAGGCGACGTAGCGCTCCTTTTCGGCGTTGCTGAGGGATTTGAAGGTCACCGCCGTGCGTTCGAGGCCGGCACGCTCCTCGCCGCCCGCGAGCACGACCAGGCCGCTCATCACCTCGTGGGTGCGGCCCGACATGCGGTCGAGGTAGGCGCGCGAGTCGGCGGCGTCGGCCGGCTTGCCCAGCACCTCGCCGTCGAGGACGACGTCGGTGTCGCAGGCGATCACCAGCCGACCCGGGGCCGAGCCGACCGCCCGCGCCTTGCGGCGGGCGTTCTCGACCACCAGCTCGGCGGGGTCCCCGGCGTCGAGCTCCTCGACTCCGGGGACGATCACCTCGAACTCGACGCCCAGCTTCTGCAGGATCTCCCGCCGCTGCGGGGACCCGGATGCGAGGACGACACTCAGGACAGCTCTGGGAACCAGATCGCGATCTCGCGCTCGGCCGACTCGTCGGAGTCGGAGCCGTGGACCATGTTGAAGGTCACCTCGAGGGCGAAGTCGCCGCGGATCGAGCCGGGAGCGGCCTCGACCGGGTTGGTGGAGCCGATGACCTGGCGGGCGGCGGGAACCGCTTCGGGGCCCTCCAGCACCATCGCCGCCAGCGGGCCGCCGGTGATGAACTCGACCAGCTCGCCGAAGAACGGCTTCTCGGTGTGCTCGGCGTAGTGCTGGTGGGCGATCGACTCGCCGGCGACGAGGGTCTTGAGGGCGACGATCCGCAGGCCCTTGCGCTCGAAGCGGGCGATCACCTCACCGGTGAGGGCGCGCTCGAAGGCATCAGGCTTGACGAGGATCAGGGTCCGGCTCACGGCTGGGGCTCCTTTGCTCAGGGGTGGGGGTGGACGGCTCCGCGGCGGCGCGTTTTGCCGGCGCTTTCCTGGCGGGCGCGTCCTCGGAATCTTTTTTCGCGCTGGCCGACGCTTTTTTGCGTCGTTTCGGCGGCGCTTCGCGCGGCACCGTGCGCTCGGGGCGCTCGCCGGCGCCGCGCTCGGGCGGGCGCTCGCGCTGCTCGGGGCGCCGCTCGCGTTTCTGCGGCGGGCGGCGTTTCTCGCCCGGCGCGAGCACCGTCTCGCAGAACGGGCAGAGCGCCCAGCGCGGGTCGACCGGCTTGCCGCAGGTCGGGCAGGGGTCCTTGAGGCGACGCTGGCAGTTCGGGCAGCGCAGGAAGTTTTTCTCGACCGTGTATTCGCAGTTGGGGCAGGTCTGGTCTTTGAGCTGGCGCACGCGCAGCTCGGCGGCTTTGATCTCCAGCTCGCGCTCGTGGGCGTCCTCCAGGTACTCCGGCGGGCGCACGATCACGTAGACCATCGTCCCCACGTAGGGGAAGAACGAGGCGACGGTCGCACAGGCGACCAGGAACGGGTCGGAGATCCGGCGGCGCGCGTCCAGGTAGGTGTAGACGATCAGGGCCAGCCAGAGCACGACAAGGAACAGCAGGAAAAGCGTCGCGGCCAGGTTGAGGCCGTTGCTCTTGATTCCGAAGATCGCTAGTGCCATTTGAAATTCCCCCTGCGCAAGGGAGCGGCAGTCTACTTCGCCGCCATCCCTGCGAACCCTGTTCGAGGTTCGCGCCGGGCGGAAACCGTCAGAGGAACAGCCTTCCGAAAAGGTAGCCGACCCCGAAGAAGACCAGGATCACGATCGCCACCACGGCGGCGACGAGGCCCATCATCGAGAGCAGCTGCGAGCCAGCGCCGCGGTCCATGAGGAAATCCTCGCACAGTTCTCCTACGCCCCGGAGCGGTCCTCAGGTCCCCGCAACGCGACTAGCCAGCCAGGGCGGCGCGGGTCGGGGCGATCGCGTAGTGGGAGCCGGCGACCAGCAGCGTGCCCTCCGGGGGCGCCGATGCCAGCTCGGTGGCGCGGCGCAACGCGGCCGCGAAGTCGGGCTCGGCCTCGGCCGCGACGCCGGCCGCGGCGCAGGCGGCGGCCAGCTCGGCGGCCGGGTGCGGACGGGCCCCTGGGCGGCCATGGCCTTCCAGGGCAGCCGGCGGGAGCTCGGTGCAGACGGCGCGGTCGAGCAGCGGCGCCAGCTCGGCGATCATCGCCGTCGCGTCCTTGTCGGCGAGGATCGCCAGGCAGGCGACGAGCCGCCGCTCGCCGACGACCGCCGGCAGGGCCTCGGCCAGGGCGGCGACTCCGGCGGGGTTGTGGGCGGCGTCGAGGTAAGTCGGCGGGCTGGTCGCGATCAGCTCCAGGCGCCCGGGGACGGCGATGCTGGCGGCAACCGCCGCGACCCGGGTCTGGTCGAGCTCGCCGAGGAAGGCCTCGGCGGCTGTCATCGCCAGGGCGAAGTTACGGCGCTGGAAGCGGCCCGGCGCGCGTAGCGCCAGCTCCGGTCCGGGGTCTTCGGGCGCCTGCAGGACCCGCGCGCCACGCTCGGCGGCTGTGCGCTCGGCCAGCTCGCGCACCTGCGGCGAGACCTGGCCGAGGACCAGCGTCGTCTGGTCGCGCAGCACCGCCAGCTTCTCGGCGGCGATCTCGAGCTCGGTCTCGCCCAGCCACTCGGTGTGGTCGAGCCCGATCGAGGTCAGGACCGTGACCCGCGAGGGGATCACGTTGGTCGCGTCGAGCCTCCCCCCCAGCCCGGCCTCGATCACGGCCGCCTTGACCCGAGCCCGGGCGAGGGCGACGAAGGTCGCCGCGGTCGCCGCCTCGAACGGGGTCACCGCCTCGCCCTCCTCGAGGCTGCGGTCGACCCCCTCGGCGGCACGGGCGACGGCCTCCACCGCAGCCGTCCAGCTCTCGGGGTCGACCTCCTCGCCATGCACCAGCGTCCGCTCCGACCAGCGCTCGGCGTGGGGCGAGACGCAGGCACCGGCCGGGACCCCGTGCGCCTCCAGCAGCGCCGCCGTCGTCCGCGTCACCGAGGACTTGCCGTTGGTGCCGACGACGTGAATCGAGGCGAAGCGGTTCTGGGGCAGGCCCAGCGCCGTCGTCAGCTTGTGCATCCGCTCCAGGCCGAGCCGCCAGCCGACCGGCTCGAGCGAGTCGAGGTAGGCGTCAGGGTCGAACGGCACGGCGTGGCTAGCCGAGCTCAGCCAGTTCGGCCTTGTAGCGCTCGAGCTTGCCCCGCTCCTCCTCGACCACCTCGGTCGGCGCCTTGGCGACGAAGCCCTCGTTGCCGAGCTTGCGCTCGCCGCGCTCGACCTCGGCGCGCAGTTCCTGGCGCCGCTTGTCGAGCCGGGCAGCGACGGCCTCGGCGTCGAGCTGCTCGGAGGCGAGCACGCGCACCGGCCCGATCGCCGCCACCGGCTCGGCCCCCACCCCGTCGAAGTCGAAGCGCGAGAGGCGGCCGACGAACTCGGGCGGCGCGACGCCGTCGATCGCCGCCGCCAGCGTCGCCCCGGCCGCGACCTGGACCAGGTCGCGCCAGGCGCGCAGCCGCTGGGTGAGGCCGATCCCGCCCTCGACGTCGGCTTCCGCGGCGTCGTCGAACAACGACTCGTCGGCCTGCGGGAAGGGATGCACGACCAGGTGGCCCTGCCGCGCCGGGTGGAAGGACCAGATCTCCTCGGTGACGAACGGCATCGTCGGGTGCAGCAGCGCCAGCACCCTTTCCAGCGCGTAGAGCAGCGTCGCCGCGGCCTCCTCCTCGCCCTCGTAGAGGCGGGGCTTGACGATCTCCAGGTACCAGTCGCAGAGGTCGCGCCAGAAGAACGAGTAGACGTCCTGGACGGCGTGGGCGAAGTCGTAGGTCTCGAGCATCTCGGTCACCGAGGCGAGCGTCTTCTCCAGCCGCGAGAGGATCCAGCGGTCCTCGACGTGCAGCGGGCGCGGCGCCGGCTCGACTCCCTCGGGGACGTTGAGCAGGATCAGCCGGCTCGCGTTCCAGAGCTTGTTGGCGAGGTCGCGGCCCTGCTCGACCTTGGCGTCGGAGAAGCGCACGTCCTGGGTCGAGGACATCGCCAGCAGGCCGAAGCGCAGCGCGTCGGCGCCGTGGACGTCGATTTCCTCGAGCGGGTCGATCCCGGTGCCGAGGCTCTTCGACATCCGCCGCCCGTCACGAGCCTGGATCACCGAGTGCACGTAGACGTCGTCGAAGGGGACGTCGTCGGCGAACTCGATCCCCATCATGATCATCCGCGCCACCCAGAGGAAGAGGATCTCGCGCGCGGTGGTGAGGAAGCTGGTCGGGTAGAAGGCGCGCAGCTCCGGCGTCTCGTCGGGCCAGCCGAGGGTGGCGAACGGCCACAGCGCCGAGCTGAACCAGGTGTCGAGGACGTCTTCCTCCTGGCGCAGCTCGCCGCCGCAGCGCCCGCAGCGCTCCGGCGCCTGCTCGGCGACGAAGGTCTCCTCGCAGGGGTCGCAGTACCAGACCGGGATCCGGTGACCCCACCAGAGCTGGCGCGAGACGCACCAGGGGCGGATTTCCCCCATCCAGTCGAGGTAGACGCGCTTCCACTGCGCGGGCGCGATCCGCACCCGGTCGTTCTCGACCACCTCGATCGCCGGCTTCGCCAGCTCGTCCATGCGGCAGAACCACTGCAGCGAGATCAGCGGCTCGATCCGCTCGCCGGAGCGGTGCGAGAAGGGGACCGAGTGCAGGTAGGGCTCTTCGGCGCGCAGCCGGCCCTCCGCGCGCAGCGCCTGCACGATCGCGGCCTGGGCCTCGGCGATCGTCAGCCCCGCGTACTCGCCCGCCTCGTCGCTCATGCGGCCGTCCTCGCCGATCACCGAGAGCTCCTCGAGCCCGTGCTTGCGGCCGATCTCGAAGTCGTTGACGTCGTGGCCGGGGGTGATCTTCAGCGCCCCGGTGCCGAACTCGGGGTCGACGTGCTCGTCGGCGATGATCGGCAGCCGGCGCCCGACCAGGGGCAGCACGCAGTGCTGGCCGACGAGGTCGGCGTAGCGCTCGTCGTTCGGATTGACGGCGACCGCGGTGTCGGCGAGCATCGTCTCCGGGCGCACCGTGGCGACGGTCAGGACCCGGTCGGAGCCCTCGACCGGATAGTCGATCGAGAACAGCGCGTCCTCGACGTCGCGGTTCTCGACCTCGAGGTCGGAGATCGCCGAGCGCGAGCCCGGGTCCCAGTTGACCATGTAGTGGTCGCGGTAGATGTAGCCCTTGTCGTAGAGCTGCTTGAAGACGCGGTAGACGGCCCGCACGTAGCCGGCGTCGAGGGTGAAGCGCTCGCGCTCGTAGTCGCAGGAGGCGCCGAGCCGTTTGTACTGCTCGACGATCCGCGAGCCGTACTCGGCTTTCCACTCCCAGACCCGCTCGACGAAGGCCTCGCGGCCGAGCTCGTGGCGGTCCCTGCCTTCGGCGCGCAGCTCTTTCTCGACCACCGCCTGGGTGGCGATGCCGGCGTGGTCGGTGCCGAGGATCCAGAGCGTGTTGGCGCCGCGCATCCGGTTCAGCCGCACCAGCGCGTCCTGCATCGAGCCGTTGAGGGCGTGGCCCATGTGCAGGGCGCCGGTCACGTTCGGCGGCGGGATCGCGACCGAGAAGTTCTCCGCCGGAGTGCCCTCCGCCGCGGGGTGGAAGTAGCCCCCCTCCATCCATTCGGCGAAGATGCGCGCCTCTACCTCCGCCGGTTCGTAGCGGGTGGTCTGCTCGAGTCTCTGACGATCGGCCGCGTCCACGCGGCCGAGTCTAGGCCGTTTCCTCGCTGAGGCCGTCCGTGGCGCTGCCGATGTCCTCGTGGGTCGCCTCGGTGACGAGCGTCGGGCGGCGGCCCTGGGCGATCGTCTCCTTGGTGACGACGCACTTGGTGACGTCGCGGCGCGAGGGCAGCTCGAACTGGACGTCGAGCAGGGTCTCCTCGAGGATCGAGCGCAGGCCGCGGGCGCCGGTCTCGCGCTCCAGCGCCTTGTCGGCGATCGCCTCGAGGCTGTCCTCGCTGAAGACGAGCTCGATGTCGTCGAACTCGAAGAAGCGCTGGAACTGGCGGGTCAGCGCGTGCTTGGGCTCGGTCAGGATCGTGGTCAGGTCGTCGCGGCTGAGCTGGTGGATCGCGGTGATCACCGGCAGGCGGCCGATGAACTCCGGGATCAGGCCGTACTCGATCAGGTCCTCGGGCAGCACCTGCTCGAACCATTCGCCGGCGTCCTTCTTCTCGCGCGAGGAGATCGCGGCGCCGAAGCCGATGCCGCGATCGCCGACGCGGCGCTCGATCACCTTGTCGAGCTCGGCGAAGGAGCCGCCGCAGATGAAGAGGATGTTGGTCGTGTCGATCGTCAGGAACTCCTGGTGGGGGTGCTTGCGCCCACCCTGGGGCGGCACCGAGGCGGTGGTTCCCTCGAGGATCTTCAGCAGCGCCTGCTGCACGCCTTCGCCGGAGACGTCACGGGTGATCGACGGGTTGTCGGCCTTGCGCGCGATCTTGTCGATCTCGTCGATGTAGATGATCCCCGTTTCGGCCTTCTTGACGTCGAAGTCGGAGGCCTGGATCAGCTTCAGGAGGATGTTCTCGACGTCCTCGCCGACGTAGCCGGCCTCGGTCAGCGCGGTCGCGTCGGCGATCGCGAAGGGCACGTTGAGGATCCGCGCCAGCGTCTGCGCCAGCAGCGTCTTGCCGCACCCGGTCGGGCCCAGCATCATGATGTTCGACTTCTGCAGCTCGACGTCGGTCTCTTCGGACTGCGCGATCTGGACCCGCTTGTAGTGGTTGTAGACCGCGACCGAGAGGGAGCGCTTGGCCGACTCCTGGCCAACCACGTACTCCTCCAGCACGTCGTGGATTTCGCGCGGCTTCGGCAGGTTCTCCAGCTCGAAGGCGGGCGGCGCCGTCAGCTCCTCGTCGATGATCTCGTTGCAGAGGTCGATGCACTCGTCGCAGATGTAGACGCCGGGGCCGGCGATCAGCTTTTTGACCTGGCGCTGCGACTTGCCGCAGAAGCTGCAGAGGAGCTGCTCGTTCGAGTCGGTGGGACGTGCCAGCGGAATCCCCTCCTAGGTGGGATGGTCGTGGTCTCCGACTGGTCGCCCAAAGCTTAGACGGGGCGAGTGGCCGGTCGTGGGATTGGGTTTACGGCGCCCACGCGCCGGTCCCTCCCTGTGGTCGGGGCCTTGCGTCCTCACGGATGGCCCGCGATAGGTTGGTGGCGCATGCCGGCCGAGGTCGAGATCGCCCCCGTCAGCGCCGAGCAGTTCGAGCAGCTGCTGCCGCTGATCGCCGCCTACCAGCACTTCTACGAAGTCGAGGACGTCGACGACGAGCGCAACCGGGCCTTCTTCCGTCGCTTCCTCTCCCCCAGCGAGGACGGCCTCCTGCTCGGCGCCCGCGCCGAGGGCCGCTTCCGCGGCTACGCCTGCCTCTACTGGCACTTCAGCTCTACCCTCGCCGCCGAGACGGTGCTGATGAACGACCTCTTCGTCGAGCCCGGCGACCGTGGCCGCGGCGTCGGCCGCGCCCTGATCGAGGCCGCCCGCGACATCGCCCGCGAACGCGGCGCCGCCCACCTCGAATGGGCGACCGCACCCGAAAACCACACCGCCCAGCGTCTCTACGACTCGACCGGCGCCGAGCGCTCCGAATGGCTCGAGTACGAGCTGGGGCTGTAGAGCCGACTCGTTAGGCGGCCTGGCCCTGAGCAGGCGGGAACCGGTCCACCAGCATCAGCACCGCCTCGATCAGCGCCCGCCGCTCGTCACGGGCATCCCGTAGCTCGGCGGCGATTTCGCGGAGGATCGCTTTGGTCTCGGCCCTGTCCCTTTCGCGCTCCTCCGCACGAACGGCCATGGTGGCGTTGATCTCTTCCTGCCGGGCAACGGCGGCGTCGTAGCGCTGCCGCGTCTCTTCCTGCTGCGCGATGCTGGAGTCGTAGCGCTGCCGCGTCTCCTCTCCGCGAGCGACGATGGCGTCGAGGCGTTGCCGCGTCTCCTCGCCACGGGCGACCGCGGCCTCTTGGCGCGCGATCGCCGCCTCCTGGCGCGCGACCGAGTCGGCGATCCGCCTGTCGATCTCAGCCCATTCCTCCCGCGTCACGACGCCGATTGTGCCAGGCCGCGACGCACGAAATGCGCGCAGAACGTGCCAATTTGCCGAACCGATAGCGTCGCCTCTCGCAATGCAGATCACGCTGGAGTCGATCGATCGCGGGGCGCCGGAGGTGCGGGCGCTCTACGCGGTGTTCATGCGCGAGGCCGACGGGCCGTTGCTCGAGTCGGGGAGGGTGACCGAGGCGGAGCTGGAGGCCGACATCGCCGCCGGGCCGCCAGCGGAGCTGAACCAGCCAGGGGGCGTCCTCTTCCTCGCCCGGGTCGATGGTGAGCCGGCCGGCCTCGGCGGCATCCGCCATCTCGACACGGAGGTGGCGGAGGTGAAGAGCATGTTCGTCTCCCCCGCCCACCGCGGCCTCGGCCTCGGCCGCACGCTGCTCAGCCGGCTCGAGCAGGTCGCCGCCGACCACGGCTGCCGCGCGATCCGCCTCGACACCTCCGACTACCTCGCCGAGGCGATCGGCCTCTACCGCAGCGCCGGCTACGCCGAGGTCCCCGACTACAACCGCAACCCGAAGGCCGACCTCTGGCTCGAACGTCAGCTGTAGCGGTCCCAGCGCCGCAGTTCGGCTTCCGGATTGACCGGGTGGCCGTGGACGTGAAGCTCGAAGTGGAGGTGGCAGCCGACCGTGATCGCATTGCCGGTCTCGCCGACGGCCCCGACCCTCTCCCCCGCCCAGACCCGCTCGCCCCTGCGCACCAGCGGCGGCTTGATCAGGTGGGCGTAGAAGTAGCTGCGGTCTTCGCCCTGGCCGTGGATCTCCAGGTAGTTGCCGTAGAGAACCGGGTCGTAGCCGACGTGGGTGACCTTGCCGGTCGCCGCCGCCACCAGCTCGGTGCCGCAGGCGGCGACGATGTCGAACCCTTCGTGGATGCGACCGCCGCTGCGCGGCGCGTGGTAGGTGCCGATGTAGCCACGGGTCCCGTGCGGCCCTTTGACCGGAAAGGCGTTGCGGACGTATGGCAGGCCGCCGTCGCGAACGGCGGGCTTGGCGAAGGCGGGAGCGGCGAGCGCCGCGAAGAGAAGAAGGGCGAGGAGAGCGGAGCGCTTCAGTGGTGCTCGATCACGCGGTCGACGATGTGGTACTCCTTCGCCTCCTCCGCGCTCATGAAGTAGTCCCGCTCGGTGTCTTTGGTGACCTTCTCGAACGGTTGCCCGGTGTGCTTGGCGATGATCTCGTCGAGGCGACGGCGGACGTCGATGATCTCTTTGGCGTGGATCTCGATGTCGGTGGCCTGACCCTGGAACCCGGCCGAGACCTGGTGGATCAGGATCTTCGAGTTCGGCAGCGCCATCCGTTTGCCCTCTTTGCCGCCGCAGAGCAGCAGCGCGCCCATGCTCATCGCGACGCCGACGCAGATGGTCTGAACGTCGGGTTTGATGAACTGCATCGTGTCGTAGATCGCCAGCCCCGCGTAGACGGATCCGCCGGGCGAGTTGATGTAGAGGCTGACGTCCTTGTCCGGATCCTCGGACTCGAGGTGCAGCAGCTGAGCGACGATCAGGTTGGCGATGTCGTCGGTGACCGGCGTGCCAAGGAAGACGATCCGCTCGCCGAGCAGCCGCGAGTAAATGTCAAAAGCACGCTCACCGCGCGACGTCTGCTCAACCACCATCGGAACCAGAGGACTCATGCCCGGCACTCTATAGAACGCGTCGCGTGGCCAGCCGCCGCGTAGGAGGGGTCCGGTGACCCTCCGTGCGAATTGAGTCGCGTCCCTATGTCGGGGCGGCTCCGCAGCACGCCGAGCTTTCCGAAAGTCGGCGAGCTGCCGCC
>JBEHWY010000053.1:0-21059 GCA_048498975.1 Actinomycetota bacterium
ATTGACCCCAATCAGGTGTGGTCAATGTCGGAAGCGCGCTCAGCTCAAACCTGGAGATTGGCTGCGAGGCAGCACGGGATCTTGGCGCGACCTCAGTTGCTGGCGCTCGGATTCAGCTCGCGGGCGATCGAGCACAGGATCGCGTATGGCCGACTTCATCGGATTGCGCGCGGGATCTATGCCGTCGGCTGGCCCCACCTGGACCAGCGGCGGCGCTGGGCGGCGGCCGTCCTCGCCGCCGCGGCCGGGGATCACGGGGCGCGCTTCCCTACCCAGCCCTATTTCGGCAACGCCGCCATGCTCAGCCACGACAGCGCGGCCGCGTTTTGGGGGATCGGAAGCGAGCGATCCGGGGTGATCGACCTCACTGCTCGCCGCCGGGAAATTCGCCCCCGCCGGGGCCTGCGCATCCGCGGCCGGCCAACCCTCTCCCCCGCCGAGATTCGCCTCGCCGACGACCTCCCCGTCACCAGCCCAGTCCAGACGCTGATCGACCTCGCCACCGAGAGCAGCCCGGTCGCGATCGAGCGGGCCGTCAACGACGCCGACAAGCGCGACCTGGTCGACCCGGAGACGTTGCGCCTCGCTCTGGACTCCCACGCGGGAGAGCCGGGTGTCCGCCCGCTACGCCAGATTCTCGACCGCCTCACCTTCCAACTCTCCGACTCCGACCTGGAGATCTACTTCCGGCCGATCGCCACCTCCGCGGGCCTCCCCTCCCCACTCTCCAAACAACGAGTCAACGGCTTCGAGGTCGACTTCTTCTGGCCCGACCTCGGGCTCGTCGTCGAGACCGACGGTCTGCGTTACCACCGCACGCCCTCGACCCAGGCCCGCGACGCCCGCCGCGACCGCGCCCACGTCCTCGCCGGAATGGCCCCGCTTCGCTTCACCCACTACGAAGTCCGCTACGAACCCCGCCGGGTGCGCTCCGACCTGCACCGTGCCGCCGCACTGCTCCAGAAGCGCATCCGACATTGACCACACCTGACTGGGGTCAATGTCGGATGCGCTTCGAGCCCTTGCCCTAAAAGAAGCTGCCGCCCTTGTATTCGCCGAAGACCTCGCGCATCGCGCCGCAGACCTCGCCGATCGAGGCATCTGCCGCGAGGGCGGCGCGGATCGGGTGCAGGAGGTTGCCGTCGCCCTGGGCCACGTCCTTCAGCGCCTGCAGCTTGGCGTCGACGCCGGCCTGGTCGCGGTTCTCCTTGAAGGCCTTGAGGCGCGCTAGCTGGCGCTGCTCGGACTCGGGGTCGACCTTGAGGATGTCGACGTCGTCGACTTGGTCGGTGACGAATTTGTTGACGCCGACGATGATGTCCTGGCCGCTCTTGTAGCGCTCGTGGTAGCTCAGCGCCGACTCCTCGATCTCGCGCTGCATGAACTCCAGCGCCTCGACCGAGCCGCCGAGCTCGGCGACCTTGTCCATCAGCTCCCAGGAGCGCAGCTCGATCTCGTCGGTCAGCGACTCGACGAAGTAGGAGCCGGCGAAGGGATCGACGGTGTCGGCGACGCCCGACTCGTAGGCGAGCACCTGCTGGGTGCGCAGGGCGATCCGCGCCGAGCGCTCGGTCGGCAGCGCCAGCGCCTCGTCGAAGCCGTTGGTGTGCAGCGACTGGGTGCCGCCGGCGACCGCGGCGAAGCCCTGCAGGGCGACGCGGATGATGTTGACCTCCGGCTGCTGGGCCTGCAGGGTGACGCCACCGGTCTGCGTGTGGAAGCGGATCTGCATCGATTTCGGGTTCTCGGCCCCGAACCGCTCGGCGACGATCTTCGCCCACATCCGCCGCACCGCGCGGAACTTGGCGATCTCCTGGAAGACGTTGTTGTGGCAGTTGAAGAAGAAGGCGAGCCGCGGCGCGAACTCGTCGATCTTCAGCCCCCGCTCGAGCGCCGCCTCGACGTAGGCGATCGCGTTGGAGAGCGTGAAGGCGACCTCCTGCACAGCCGAGCAGCCCTTCTCGCGGATGTGGTAGCCGGAGATCGAGATCGTGTTCCATTTCGGCACGTTCTCGCGGCAGTACTCGAAGAGGTCGGTGGTCAGCCGCATCGTCGGCTCCGGCGGGTAGATGTAGTTGCCGCGGGCCATGTACTCCTTCAGCACGTCGTTCTGGACCGTGCCGCGCAGCTTCTCTGAGGGGACGCCCTGCTCCTCGCCGACCAGCTCGTAGAGCAGCAGCAGGATCGCCGCCGGGGCGTTGATCGTCATCGAGGTCGAGACGCCGTCGAGCGGGATCTGGTCGAAGCAGATCCGCATGTCCTCGATCGTGTCGATCGGGACGCCGGTGCGGCCGACCTCGCCGTGGCAGAGCGGGTCGTCGGAGTCGCGGCCGAGCTGGGTCGGCAGGTCGAAGGCCATCGAGAGCCCGGTCGAGCCGTGCTCGATCAGGTAGCGGTAGCGCTCGTTGGTGTCCTCGGGCGAGGCGAAGCCGGCGTACTGGCGCATCGTCCACAGCCGGTCGCGGTACATCCCGTCGTGGATGCCGCGGGTGAACGGCGGCTCGCCCGGCTCGCCGAGGCGCTCCTGCAGGCCGGGGGCGACGTCGCCCTCCTCGTAGAGGCGGTCGATCTCGATCCCCGAGTCGGTGAAGACGCGCTCGTCGTCGGGCCCGACCAAGGGCGCGATCGTGCGGTGGGTCTCCCCCGCCGCGGAGCTGTCGGTGCCGGTCATCGCCGCAGAGGATATTGGGGAGGGCCGCATCGGTGCGCCTCCACCGGGTATCTATTAATCAGATCCCCCAGATGCACGATTGATCCCACCGGAACCTTGGCTGGCCAGCCGGGTTGTCATATACAGCGGCCCGGAATAGGCTTGGCCGCAAACGACTTTGTCGTAAGTCGCCGAATTGGGACCGCAGGGGGCGACAAAAAACGGAGGAACCATATGACTGATGCAACCCAGCCACGCGTGGCTCGGGGGAGAATGCTCACCGCCGGAATCCTGGCGACCGCGCTTATCGCGCTGCTGGCGTTCGCACCCGTCGCTTCGGCCACCCCTGACCCGGTCGAAGGCGGCACCACCACCGTCAACCTGAGCAATAAATTCACCAAGTACCTGAAGACCTTCGGGATCAAGGTGGTCAAGCAGGGCTCAGCCAAGGTCAAGGGCAACAAGGTCACGCTGAGCGCGACCGAAGGCACGATGGACCCGACCAACGGCCTCGGCAAGGTCAGCCTCGGCGGCGGCATCATCTTCAAGGCCAAGCAGGGCAAGAAGGTGAAGAAGGGCGTCGTCTCCGGCCTCGTCCTCAACACCGAAAAGAAGGAAATCTCCGCCAAGGTCGGCGGCAAGAAGATGAAGTTCGCGACGGTTGCCGGCTGGAGCTACGCCCGCAACGGCTTCGGCGTGAACATCACGATCAAGTCGCTGAAGATCACCGGTCCGGCTGCCAAGCAGCTGAACAAGAAGACCGGCTACCCGAAGGGCACCCCGAAGCCGTTCATCGGTGGCTTCGTGATCGGCAAGGGTACGTCTGAAGTGCAGCCCGCGACGGTCGCGGTTGTCGCCGCCAATACGGCGTCGCTGGAACTCGCGCCGCAGGCGGTTGCGAAGCTCCAGCACGTCGGCAACCCCCCGGGTGTGGCCCCCTTCGACTCGGTGAAAGTCAACCTGTTCCCGGTTGCTCCGACCACGGCCAACGGACTGGACGTCAGCTTCCCGATCGCGGGTGGCACCATCGCTCCGAGCGGTGCCGCCGGCACGGTGATGACCAACGGCGGCCTGAAACTGGTCCAGAATCTCGAAGCCATCAGTGAACCGGGCAACATCACGACGCTGACGATGGGCAACATCTGGGTCGACATGGGCGCGAAGACCGCCTCGGTCGAAGTGACCATCGAAAACCCGAAAACCAAAGCGGCCAACCTGGGCAACCTGGGCCGGGCCTCGATCGCCGACATCGACCTGTCGAAAGCGACGATCACGTCCGACCCGTCGGGCCGCACGGTCACCGTCAAAGGCGCTTACGCGACCCTGCAGGCGGTCACCGCGGCGACGCTGAACCAGGTCTTCATCGAAGGCCTGGAAGCTGCGAGCCCGGCCTACAAAGGCCAGGAAAAATTCGCCGCCGGCGACCCGCTGGGCACGGTGAACTTCACCGTCCAGACCCAGTAGTAACCAGCAGCAAGAAGCATCCGAAAAGGGCGGCCTCCGGGCCGCCCTTTTCTTTGCCCGAAGCCGACGCTCGCGAAGCGTCGGCGCGAAACGGTCCTAGTCCGAGGCCCCGACCAGCCGCTCGATGCCGGACTGGTCGATCGTGCGGCGGAGGCCGTCGGTGAGCTCGATCGTCGGTTCCCAGCCGAGCAGGTCGCGGGCGCGGGTGATGTCGGGGCGACGCTGCTGGGGGTCGTCGGTGGGCAGCGCCTCGTGGACGATCTCCGAGCGGGAGTCGGTGACGTCGATCACGGCCTTGGCCAGCTCCAGCAGGGTGAACTCGTTCGGGTTGCCGATGTTGACCGGCAGGTGGACGTCGGACTCGGCGAGGGCGACGATGCCGCGGATCAGGTCGTCGACGTAACAGAAGCTGCGCGTCTGGCTGCCGTCGCCGAAGACGGTCAGCGGCCGGTCCTGCAGCGCCTGGCGCAGGAAGGTCGGGATCGCGCGGCCGTCGTGCGGGCGCATCCGCGGGCCGTAGGTGTTGAAGATGCGGACGATCGCCGTGTCGAGGCCCTGCTGGCGGTGGTAGGCCATGGTCAGCGCCTCGGCGTAGCGCTTGGCCTCGTCGTAGACGCCGCGCGGGCCGATCGGGTTGACGTGGCCCCAGTAGTCCTCCGTCTGCGGATGGACTTTGGGGTCGCCGTAGACCTCGCTGGTCGAGGCGATCAGGAAGCGGGCGCGCTTGAACTTCGCCACGCCGAGCATGTGGTGGGTCCCGTGGGAGCCAACCTTCAGCGTGTGCAGCGGCAGTCGCAGGTAGTCGATCGGGCTCGCCGGCGAGGCGAGGTGGTAGATGAAGTCGACGTCCTCGGGGATGTCGACGTGCTCGGTGATGTCGACGTTGCGGAACTCGAAGGCCTCGTCGCGGATGTGGTCGATGTTCTGCAGCGACCCGGTCTCGAGGTTGTCCACGCAGATCACCCGGTGCCCCTTGCGGAGCAGGTGTTCGCAGAGATGTGAGCCGAGGAAGCCGGCGCCGCCGGTGACTACGCAGGTCGTCATGGCCGTGATGCTATCGATGCCTCCGCGCCGGACGGTCGTATGAAGGCGGACGCAATTTCCGAGAATTCGGGAGGAAGTCGTCGTGAAAAGGGGGGAGAGACGTGTGGCGGCCGTGACTTGACGCTGCCATCTTTTGGTGCAGGCAATTGAAGCGGGCAGGGGGTGCCTAGTGATTGGTCCGAGCGATCGGGAGGGTGGACGCGTCGCCGCGGCGGCGCCGAGCGAGCAGAGCGACGCGGCGCGCAAGCGGGCGGCGGTGGAGACCTACGCACGCCATGAGGCGACGCTGCGGCGCCAGGCGCGGCGCTACTCGATCTGCGACGACGACGCCGAGGACGCGCTCCAGCGCGGGCTCGAGATCCTGCTCTGCAAAGCGCCGACGACCAACCCCCGCGAACTGATCAAGTGGACCCAGACGGTGGTCAAGCACGAGGCGCTGGCGATCCGCCGCGAGCGCGAGCGCATCCTCGCCGGCCCGGCGGCCCGGCAACCCGACCCGGACGCCGAAGACTGGGTGGCGCTGATCCCGGCCGGCGGCGACGGCCCGCCGGAGCGCGTCGCGCGCCGCGAAGCGGTCGCCCGCAGCCGCGAGGCGCTGCAGGCGCTGAAGCCCCAGGAGCTGCGGGCGCTGACCCTGCTGGCCGAGGGCTACTCCTACCGCGAGATCGGGGAGATCACCGGGTACTCGGCGACGAAGATCAACCGTTGCCTGGCCGAGGGTCGCGAGCGGTTCCGGCGCTTCCTCGCCCGCAGCGAGGCCGGCGGCCTCTGTGCCGAGCTGCAGCCCCTGCTATCCCTCTACTGCGACGGCGAGGCCAGCGCCGAGCAGGCGCGTGCCGTCGGCGAGCACCTGCGGGTGTGCGCGCACTGCCGCGCCGCCCTGCGCACCTACCGGGCGGCGCCCGGGGCGGCGGCGGCGCTGGCGCCGACGCTGCCGCTGAGCCGGCCGCTGCTCGACCGCGCCCACGACGCCGTCACCGGCCTCGCCGCCCGCTTCGGCGGCGGCGGCACCGCCACCGACTCGGCCCTGAGCCAGGTCGCCGCCGCCGGCGGTACCCGCGGCGCCGGGATGGCTGCCCTCGCCAAGGTGCTCGCGGTCTGCGTCGGCACCGTCGGCGGTGCCGCGGCCTGCGTCGCCACCGGTGTCGTCCCCACCCCCGCCCTGGTCGCCGAGGAGGACCCCAAGCCGCCCGCCGAGGAACAGCCGGCAGCCGACCTGAACACGGAAGCCCAGGCCGAAGCGCCGGAAGTCGAATACGAAGCCTCGCCGGAAGCCTCCGATCCGCCGTCCCACGAAAAGACGCCGCGCGAAGAGCACACCGCAACGGCGACGCCCACCGTACCGTCGAGCTCCGCGGGCGCCGTCGAATACACGCCGCCGCCGGAACCCACGACGTTCGAATCTGGATCCAGCTCGAGCGCCGCCTCGGCCGCAAGCGCCGCCCCCGGGGAGTTCGGGCCGTGAGGCGGGCATGGGCGCAGGCCCTCTCCGCGCTGGTCCTCGCCACGGCGCTCGCCCTCGACGGCGGCGCCGCCGAGGCGCTCGCTGAACAGGAAACCCTCAACCCCGAACTCATGAGCGTGCGACTCAGCCACGACCAGCAGGGGTGGTTTGCCGGCGACCGGTTCGTCGTCGAGTGGGAGTTCACTCCGCATCGCCGGGGCCCTCGACAGCCGACCTCGATCG
The DNA here is from genome assembly GCA_048498975.1 of Actinomycetota bacterium. GTDB lineage: Bacteria > Actinomycetota > Thermoleophilia > Solirubrobacterales > 70-9 > VAYN01. Next base: position 6,846 of record JBEHWY010000053.1, read on the forward strand.
GCTACAGGCTCGAAGACGACGCGGGACGCACCGTGCTCAGCGGCGAGGCGGCCTTCCCGGCCAGCAGCGCCGCGATCGCCATGCCGGCGGCCCCCGGTCCCGCCTCCGGCGTCTATCGGCTCCTCGCCTGGACCCAGGACGCTGGCCTGACCAGCGCCCCGCAGGAAACCGTGGTTCGCATCGACAACAGCCGGCCCTCTGCCGTGACGCCGATCGTGCCTTCCGGCTGGATCAGGGCCGGCGAAAGCGTCAGCGTGCGCATCGAGCATCCCTCCGCGCCGCTGCCGCTGTCCGGCATCCGCGGCTACGCGGTCGCGCTCGACCTCGGCTCGAGCAGCGGACCCTGCGCAGGCGAGCAGAGCTGCACGACTGCCGAGACCGACCTGACCGGCGGCCTCGCTGACGACTCGATCGTGCTCGGCCCGGTCGCCGAGCAGGCCAACGTCGTCCGCGTCGTCGCCGTCTCGGGCACCGGCATGCGCTCGCGGTCGGTCGGCACCGCGGCCCTGCACGTCGACGGAACGCCGCCGCGGATCGCGATCGCCGCTCCGGCGGGCTGGTCGACGCACGCGGTGCGGGCAACCGCGACCGCGGTCGACCCCCTGTCGGGAATGGCGGAGTCCGGCCCGTCCGGCCCGTTCACCGCGATCGCCGCCGACGGCGGCACCCCGAACATCGCCCCCGGCCCACAGGCCGCGATCACCGTCCACGGCGACGGCCGCCACGCGATCGTCGCCTTCGGCCGCGACGCGGTCGGCAACGCCGGCTCGCCGGAGGCGGCCGAAGAAGCCTCGGTCTGGATCGACGAAACCGAGCCACGCGCGGCCTTCGCCGCCAGCCAGGACCCCGCGGACCCGGAGCAGATCGTCGCCACCATCGCCGACTCCACCTCGGGGCCGAGCCCCGATGCCGGCTCGATCGGAGTCAGGCCCGCCGGCAGCTCGGTGCCCTTCACGCCGCTGCCGACCGCGATCTCCGGGATCCGACTGCTCGCTCACTGGGACTCCGACGCCTACCCAGCCGGCGCCTATGAGTTCCGGGCGACGGCTTACGACGTCGCCGGCAACCGCGGCGAAACCCGGCGGCGCTCGGACGGCTCGCCGATGGTGCTTTCGAACCCGGTCAAGACCGCCACCTCGCTCGTCCTCGCCTTCGGCGGCCACAGCTTCGTCAGCCACGTCTGCCGCCGCGGGCCCAGCGGTCTGCGCTGTCGCAACCGATCGATCGTCCCCCTGGCGAAGCGGCCAACCGATGCGACCGTCGGCTACGGCCGCGGCATCCCGGTCAGCGGCCGCCTGACGACGGCGAGCGGAAGCCCGCTGGCGGGGCAGCGAGTCGAAGTGATCGAGAGCTTCGCGGCGGGCTCAGAACCCAGCGGCCGGACGACGACGGTGGAAACCGGCGGCGACGGCTTCTTCCTCGCCCGCCTCGCGCCCGGCCCCGATCGCGAGGTCAGCGTCGCCTTCGCCGGCACCCGCACGCTGGCCGCGAGCCGCGGCGGCAACCTGAGGCTCGGCGTCGGGGCCGACGTCCGCCTCCGCACCTCGACCGCCACCGCCAGGGTCGGCGGCGCCCCGGTCGTGTTCAGCGGCCACGTCGGCGGCCGCGGCGCGCAGGTGCCCGCGGCCGGGTTGCCGATCGCGCTCGAATTTCGCGTCGCCGGGCTGCCCTGGACCGAATTCCGCACTCTGCAGACCGACCGCACCGGCGCCTTCCGCTTCCCCTACGCCTTCAGCGACGACGACAGCCGCGGCATCCGCTTCCAGTTCCGCGCCCACCTCGCCAGCCAACCGGGCTGGCCCTACGACGAGGCCTACTCCCGGCCGGTGGCGGTGACGGGGCGCTGAGCCCCAGCGGTCGCTGAGAGTGCCCAGAACCAAGCGGGGCGACGACGAAAAGAGCCCCGCATAGTGGTGCTATGCGGGGCTCTTTGAGGTGGCGCATCCGCGCCGCGTTCTGGGTGCTCTCAGCGAATCGCCGAGAGCTGGTCGGTCACGGTGTCGACGAGGCTCTGCGCCCTGTTGGCCTGCTCGTCGACGGCGCGGCGGACGCGCGACTCGACTTCGTTGCGGTTGCGCTTGATCGTCGACTCGACCGAGCGCTGGCGTTTGCGGGCCTCGCGCTCGACCCGGTTGCGGGTCTTGCGGGCCTCGGTGGTGGCGCGGCGGCGGGCGGTGGCACCGCGGCGCTCGGTCCGTTTCAGGGTTTTGCGCAGCTGCGAGCGGTAAGCCTTGATCTGTTTCTCGGCTTTGTTGCGGCCGGTCCACGGTTCGACCAGCTCGGAGAGCCGGTCGCTGACGCTGAGGACGACGCCGACCGGCAGGTCGACGGCGCTTTCGGCGACGACCTGGACCTGGTTCTTCTCGGCAACCGCGGTCTTGGCGGCCGCCTGTTTGGTCGCGGTGGCGGTCTTCTCGGCCGATTTCTTGGCTTCGGTCGTTGCGCGTTTGGCCTGCGCTTTCGATTTCGTGCTGCTGCTCTGCGTTGCCATGAAGTGACGATCCCTTCGAATTTTCGTTTGGCTGCCTCGGGCGTTCCCGAGCTTAGCGAACATACGTTCTTCAGAACATACGTTCTTCTCAGCGCCGCGTTACACCGCGCGCTGGGCGGCGGCGACGGTGGCGAGCGCCGGGTCGCTGCAGGCGGCGGCGATCGGGTAGCGGGCGTCGAGCCCGAGCGGCGTCTCCCCCAGGGCGAGATCGCCGAAGGCGACGGCGCCGCCTGCCTCGCGCACGATCAGCTGCGCCGCGGCGGCGTCGACCGAGCGGCAGGATCGCAGGCTCAGCATCGCGTCGAAGCGGCCGGCGGCGACGTAGGCGGCGGTGATCGCGATCGAGCCGACCACCCGCAGGCGGTAGACCTTGCCGTGCAGCTCGCGCAGGGCCGGCTGCGCCCAGTCGGGCTCGGCCGACTCCAGCCCGACCACCTCGAGCTTGCCGTCGGCGCTGGCGACGCGGGCCGCCTCGCCGCCGAGTCGAGCACCCTCGCCGCGGGTGGCGAGGAACTCCTCGTCGGCGCCGAAGTCGTGGACGAAGCCGAACTCGACGTCGGCCATCGTCGGCCCCGAGGCGAGGGCGATGCTGAGGCTGTGGGAGGGGATCGTGCGGCGGGCGTTGAGGGAGCCGTCGATCGGGTCGATCACGACCCGGGCCTCGCCGCCGGCGCCGAAGGCGACCTCGCCGCGCTCCTCGGAGACGGCGACGAAGGAGGCGCCCGCCGCCGCCAGGGCCTCGAGCTCGGCGAAGACGACGTCCTCGCAGCGGCGGTCGATCGCCAGCGTGCGGTCGCCGCCCTTGCCGACGCCCTCGTAGACCGTCCGTTCCTCGCTGCTCGCGGTGGTGGCGAAGACCTCGCGCTGGGCGGCGACGATGCGGCGACAGATCACTGGCCAATCTGCGGAGAAGACGTCCATCGGCGGGATGCTAGTCGGCACCCGGCGCACGCTAGCTTTGAGCAAATGCGAGAGGAGCCGCAGACGAGCGAGCCGACGGCGGCCGCGCGCGACCGCGTAGCCGCCCACGACGAGGGGCCGCTGCTCGTCCACGGCGCCGCCGGCACCGGCAAGACGGAGCTGCTTGCACAGCGGCTGGCCCGCCTCGCCGCAGCCGGCGTCGGCGCCGAGCGGGTGCTGGCGATCGGCGCCACGCGGGCCACGGCCCATCGCCTGCGCGAACGCTCGGAGGCGCTGATCGAGGGCCCGTTCGAAGAGCTCTGGATCGGCAGCTGGGCGACGATCGGGGAGCGGCTGCTGCGCGAGCACTCCGAGGCCGCCGGCCTCGACCCCTTCTTCGACGTGCTCGGGCCGGCCGAGCGGCTGGCGATCCTGCTCGACCGCCTCGACCAGCTGCCGCTGCGCCGGCACGAGATCCGCGGCAACCCGGCCGGGCTGCTGGCGCGGCTGCTGGCGCGGATCGACGTGCTCAAGGCCGAACGGGTCGGCCCGACCAGCCTCACCGAGCGGGTGCAGGCGCGCCAGACGGACACCGACGACGAGGCGACCCGCGAGGAGCTGCGCCGCGAGCTCGAGTTCGCCGAGCTCTACGCGACCCACGACCGCATCCTCGCCGAGGCCGGCAGCCTCGACGGCGGCGACGTCTTCCTCGCCCTCGACTGCCTCTTCGCCGAACGGCCCGACGTGCGCCGTCAGGTCGCCGCCCGCTTCGAGTACGTGATGGTCGACGAGCTCGAGGAGGCGAGCCCCGCCCAGCTCGCCCTGCTCGAGTCGCTGGCGGAGGAGAACGACAACCAGCTCTTCGCGCTCGAGGACGGGCCGGCGGCGCTCGACTGGTTCACAACGCTGCACCCTGCCGGCGAGGTGGTCGAGCTCGAGCAGCGCCTGCGCGAGCCGCAGATCCGCTTCTGGGCCTGCGCCAACGAACGCGCCCAGGCGCAGGCCGTCGCCCGCGAAGCCGAGCACCTGCTCGCCGCCGGCACCGACCCCGGCCAGATCTGCGTCCTCGTCGCCGATGCCGCCCACGACGGCGGCGCGATCGCCGCGGCGATGGAGGAACGCGGCATTCCCTTCCACCTCGCCGGCCCGACCGCGCTCTTCCAGCGGCCGGAGGTGCGCGACGCGATCGCCTGGCTGCGCGTCCTCGCCGACCCCGACGACTCGGCGGCGGCGGCGCGGGCGCTGACCCGGCCGCCGGTCGAACTGCGCTCCGGCGACCTGGCGCGGCTGACGACGATCGCGCGGCGGCGCAAGCTCGACATGGTCGGCGGCTGCGAAGCGGCGCTCGACAGCCCCCAGTTCCAGCCCGAGGCGCGCGAGCGGATCCAGTCCTTCCTCAAGCTCTACGGCGCCGCCGCGGCGGCGATGGAGGAGCGCCGCGCCGACGTCTTCGTGCGGCGCCTGATCGAGCGCGTCGGCCTGCGTCGTCAGCGCCTCTTCGCCGCCCAGCCCGAGGTCGCCGAGCGGCTGCTCGGGCTCTCGCGCCTGGCCGAGCTGGCGACCGCCTGGGTGCGGCGCGAGCCGCACGGCTCCACGCGCGGCTTCGTCGCCTACCTCAGCGCCGTCGCCGAGGCCGGCGTCGAGCCGGCCGGCGGCGAGGAGCCGCCGGCGCCGGGCTCGGTGGTCGGGATGTCGGTCGACGCGGTCAAGGGACTGGGCTTCGACCACGTCTTCGTCCTCGGGCTCGAGGCCGAGCACGAGTGGTCGCGGATCGGCTGGCCGGCGCGGCGCGGGCTGGTCCTCTCCCGGCTGCGCCGCGGCGAGGAGGGCGACGTCCTCCCCTCGCACTTCTACGAGCAGGCGCTGGAGCTGGCCGGCGCCGCCGAGGAGGAGCACGAGGAGGAGCTGTTCGGCCCCGCCGAGGGCCTGCACGCGACCTACCGGGCGCTGCGCGAGAAAGTGCTGGAGGCCTCCTGGCGCGCCGGGCGCGAGCTCTCCGAGCCGCGCCTGGACACCGCCCTCGACGTCAACCGGGCGATCGCCCGCTACCTCGAGCTGCTGAAGCTGGCGGCGCTGGCGCAGCGGCCCGGCGACGAGCCGACGGCGGAGGCGATCGAGGCGGTCAACGGGCTGCTGCGGCAAGTGGCGACGCCCGAGCAGCAGGCCGAGCTCGACGCCTCCTCGCTCGACGCCTACCTGCTCGACTCCGAACACGAGCGCGGCCGCCGCCTGGAGCTGATCGCCGCCCGCGAGGAGCCCTCGCTGGAGGCCTTCCTGCCGCGCCGCGGCGACGGCATGCTGAGCCTCTCGGCCTCCGACCTCAGCCTCTACCTCACCTGCCCGCTGAAGTACAAGTTCGCCCGCGTCTTCGGCATCCCGCAGGAACCGACGATCAACCAGCGCTTCGGGATCCTGATCCACAACGTGCTGGAGCGCTTCCACAAGGAGCCGCCCGAGCACGAGGACGAGGGCCTGCCGCGGCTGATGCGGCTGTTCGAGACCGGCTGGCACCGCACCGGCTTCGGCTCCAGCGACGACGAGCTGCAGTACCGCGACCGCGCCCGCGAGGCGCTGCGCGTCTACTGGGAGCGCGAGCGGGTCGCCGAGGGCGAGCCGATCTGGCTCGAGAAGAAGTTCGACTTCAAGGTCGGCGAGCACCACGTCCGCGGCCGCGTCGACCGCGTCGACCGCCTCCCGGACGGCGACTTCGAGCTGATCGACTACAAGACCGGCGAGCGCAAGACCGCCGCCGAGCTGGAGAACGACCTGCAGCTGGCGCTCTACCGGCTAGCGGCCCGCGAGGCCTGGGAAATCGAGGCGGCCTTCGGCAGCTACTACTACGTGCTCGACGGCGACAAGGTGGCGGCGCCGACCAAGCCCGACGACGCCGAGCGAGTCGAGCGCACGGTGCTGCAGGTCGGCGAGGGCATCATCAGCCAGGACTTCGAGCCGCGCCCCTCGCCGACGGTCTGCAGCTGGTGCGACTACCGCCTGATCTGCCCCGCAGCCGAGAGCTGAGGGCGCGCCGCTAGGAGTTGTTGCCGCGCTGGCGGAGGAAGCGCTGGAACTCGCGCGCGATCGAGTCGGCGGAGGGGATCTCCTGGCCCTCGTCGGCGAGCAGGTCGACCTGTTCGGCCTCGATCCGCGAGACCAGCTCCTCGATCTCGGGATTGGCGGCGACGGCGCGGCCGATCTGCTCCTCGTAGTCGCTGGTTTCCTCCTCCAGCTCGGCGGCCTCGATCGCGATCCCGGTCAGGCCCTCGAGCCGGCGCAGCAGCGCCAGCGCCGCCTTCGGGTTGGGAACGGCGGCGACGTAGTGCGGCACCGCCGCCCACAGCGAGGCGGAGTCGATGCCGGCCTGGTGGCAGCGGTCGTGGACGACGCCGACGATCCCGGTCGGGCCTTCGTAGTTGGAGCGCTCGAGCTCCAGCTCGTCGACCAGGTCGCTGCTCGAGGCGAGGCCGGTGATCGGCACCGGCAGCGTGTGGGCGACCTCGGCGATCAGCGAGCCGAGGGTGACGACCAGCTCGACGCCGAGCGCGTCGGCGGCGGTCGCGATCGTCTCCGAGAAGGTGCGCCAGCGCAGGTTCGGCTCGGTGCCGTCGAGCAGCACCAGGTCGCGGTCGGCGCTGGGGACCCGGACCGCGATCAGGTTGTTCTCGGGCCAGTCGATCCGCCGCGCCCGACCCTCCTCCATGCTGATCGTCGGCCGGTTGGCCTGGAAGTCGAAGTACTCCTCGGGGTCGACCCGGGCGATCAGCTCCGAGTCGAGCGAGTCGGCCATCGTCGTCAGCGCCGTCGAGGCGGCCGCGGCGGCGTCGTTCCAGCCGCGAAAGGCACAGACCAGGACGGGGGATCGCAGTTTCGGCAGATCGCCTTCCCAGGTGAGTGAATCCACCCTTTGAGCGTACTACCGCTCGGCGCGGGCCCTGCGAACGAGTTGCGCGGCCATGAACAGGGCCAGCGCCGCGAAGGTCAGCTGCAGCGCCCTTTCGGAGACGTTGTTGGCGACCGCCACACCGGCCAGCACGCCCAGCGGCGAGAGCACGCCGATCAGGACCCCCTCCCGCACCCGCACGTTGCCGTAGCCGTACTGGCGGGCGGCGCCGACGAGGGCGACGATCACGATCATCAGCAGCGAGGTCGCCTCGCCCTCGACCTGGGTGAGGCCGATGAAGATCGTCAGCGCGGGCACGAAGAGGACGCCGCCGCCGACCCCGACCAAGCCGCCGGCGAGACCGCCGGCGACGGCGATCAGCGCCGCCGCGAGCTCGCTCATTTGAGCACCAGCTCGATCGCGATCGCGACCAGCAGCGCCGCGAACAGGTAGGAGACCGCGCGCTGCGGGATCCGCTGCTGGATCGTGGTGCCGAGGACGACGCCGAGGATCGCCGGAATCGTCAGCGCCAGCCCGGTGCTGAGGTGGACGTTGCCGTAGATGCCGCCCTGGGCGAGCGCGCCGGCGATCCCGATCGGGACGATCGCGACCAGGCTGGTGCCGGTCGCGATCCGCTCGCCGAAGCCGAACCAGAGGATCAGCAGCGGCACGATGACGATGCCGCCGCCGACCCCGAAGAGGCCGCTGAAGGCGCCGGCGGCGGTGCCGATCACGGCCAGGTGGAGCAGGCTCGCTGGCCGGCTGGCGCCGCTCGGGCTCGACATGCGGCGATACTAGATGCCGTGCCTCGCGAATCTGAGACGGGGGCCGGTGCCTGGCGGGCGGCGCTGGAGTCCTTCCGCGCCGAGCCGCAGCGGGCGGCGATCCTGACCGACGTCGACGGGACCCTGGCGCCGATCGCCGAACGAGCCGAGGAAGTCGCGGTGCCAGCGGCGGCGCGCGAAGCGCTGGCGGCGCTGGCCGAGCGCTACGGCCTGGTCGGCTGCGTCTCCGGGCGCCAGGCACTGGAGGCACGCCGGCTGGTCGGCCTCGACCAGGTCGCCTACGCCGGCAACCACGGGCTCGAGCTGCTGCTGCCGGGGGAGGAGGCGCCGAGCCCCGATCCCTCGCTCGCCGGTCGCGAGAGCGAAGCGGCCGAGTTCCTCGCCGGGCTCGACGCCGCGGCGCTGACCGCGACCGGGCTGCGGAGCGAGGACAAGGGGGCGATCCAGGCGCTGCACTGGCGCGGCGCGGCGGACGAGGACGCGGCCAGCGCCCGCGCCCACGAGATCGCGGTCGCCGCCGGCCAGGCGGGCCTCGACCCGCACTGGGGACGCAAGGTGCTGGAGCTGCGCCCGGTCGGCGGCGGCGGCAAGGACGCGGCGGTCTCCGCCCTGCTCGCCGCCGACGGCCTCGACCGGGCCGTCTACGCCGGCGACGACCGCACCGATCTCGACGCCTTCCGCCGCCTGCAGCAGCTGGGCGAGGACGGCGAGCTGGCGGCCGTGGTCCGGGTCGGCGTCCTCTCGCCGGAGGGACCGGCCGAGCTGCGCGAGGAGTCGGACGTCACCGTCGACGGTCCCGAGGGCTGGCTGGCGATCCTCGAGTGGCTGGCGGCCTAGCGGTGCCCTACACCGACCTGCTGCGCGTCACCGTCTTCCTCACCGGCGCCGAGGCGACGGCGCTGGGGGCGATCACGGCGATCGGCGCCAACCGCGACAACGACTCGACGACGATCCTGATCGCCGCCGGCTGGTGGCTGATCTCGCTCGTGATCGGCTTCTGGCTGGGCCGCCCCGCCCGCGCCCGGGAGGACATGCGCGACCCGCTCGCCCGCGCCCGCACCGCGACCTCGCTGCCCTCCGAGGCGCCCGCCCGGATCGCCGTCGGCCGCCTTTGGCCGATCGCCCTCACCGCGATCGTCGCCGGCGGCCTCGGCCTCTTCTTCCCCGGCGTCGCCGTGATCGGCGCCGGCTACGCCCTGATCGTCTCCCTCGCCTGGCACACCCGCGAGGCGGCGGTGCTGGCGATCGAGCAGCGCGACGGGGTCAAGTTCTACGTCGTCCCCACCCCCGCCTGGCGCGCCGTCCAGCTGGTGCGGACGCCTGGGCTGCGCTCGCTGCCGAGAGGCTCGGCTTACTCTTAGTGCTTGATATCTCAGCTATTAAGGTCGATAATGCCTGAGATATGCCACCTAAAATTGAGAAATACAGGCCTACTCCGATTCCGGTCAAACGGGCCTTGCGAAGCCTCGCCAACGACGTCGGCACCTGGCGCAAGCTGCGCGGCCTGACTCAGGTCCAGCTCGCCGACCGGGCCGGCATCTCGCGCGACACGCTGGCCCGACTGGAACGCGGCGACGGCGGCGTCAGCGTCGAGAACATGCTGCGCACCCTGCGGGCCCTCGGCGTGCTCGACCGACTCGCCACCGCCGTCGACCCCTACGAGTCCGACGTCGGACGCCTGCGCTCCGGCGGGACGCTGCCGGAGCGAGTCCGGCCGCGCCGTCTGGGAGGCGAAGATGGCTGATCGCCAGGTGGAGGTCTTCGTCCAGATCGCCGGCGAGGACGTCCGCGCCGGCGATCTCTGGTCGCACCGGCCGGGACGGAGAGAGACGGCCACCTTCGCCTACTCAAACGCCTATCTGGAGCGCGACGACGCTTACGACTTGGATCCGGCGCTGCCTCTGGAGGCCGGGCCTCGACAGACCGCTGTCGACCACGCGCTGTTCGGCGCCTTCGCCGACTGCGCCCCGGACCGCTGGGGCAGACGACTGATCGGCCGCGCACACAGAAGAAGGACCGAGCACGAGGGCGACGTCGAGCCCAGCCTCGGAGAGGTCGATTACCTGCTGGGGGTCAGGGACGACTTGCGACAGGGCGCGCTGCGTTTCCGCTGGCCCGGGACGGACGAGTTCCTGGCCGACGAGCGGACCGGAGTGCCCGCGTTGACGGACCTCCCACGCCTGCTCGCCGCCTCCGAGCGGATCGAACGCGACGAAGATGTCGAGGAGGATCTCCTCGTCTTGCTGCGGGGCGGCAGCTCACTCGGCGGAGCCCGCCCCAAGGCCCATGTGATCGAGGCCGACGGCAGGCCGGCGATCGCCAAGTTCCCCCGCTCCGAAGGCGACGACTGGGACGTTATGCGGTGGGAGGCGGTGGCGCTGGACCTGGCGTCGGCAGCCGGGATCGCGGTGCCCCGTCATCGGCTGATCGAGGTCGGCCGCCGCGCCGTCCTGATCGTCACGCGCTTCGACCGCACCGACGGACGACGGATCGGATACGTCAGCGCGATGACGATGCTCGAGGCGAGCGACGGTGACACCGGCAGCTACCTCGAGATCGCCGACGCGATCGAAACCCGCTCCGCGGCGGTCAGCGAGGACCTGCGTCAACTCTGGCGCCGCATCGCGTTCTCGGCACTGATCTCGAACACCGACGACCACCTGCGCAACCACGGGTTCCTGCGCAGCTCGACCGCGGGCTGGACGCTCTCGCCGGCCTTCGATCTGAACCCCAATCCCGAACCGGGAAATGCACAGCTGAGCACGGCCATCGACTTCGACCGCACCGAGGCCGACCTGGAGACCCTGCTGGGGGTCGCCGAGAACTTCGGGCTCGACCCAGTCAGCGCCGCGGCGGTCCTGGGCGAAGTCAGCGCGGCTACTTCCGGGTGGCGCGCGGCGGCAGCGAAGCGGGGCCTCACCGCCGCCGCCACGGAGGCGATGGCGCCCGCGTTCGAGCACGATCGGGCGAAACAGGCGCGCCAGCTCACGCTGGCACCCGGTTAGCGCTTGCGCAGCTTCTTGAACTCCGCCCAGGGGCGGGTGTTGGCGACGTCAGCCTTGGTCAGCCAGGCGCGGCGGGCGGTGGCGACCGCGTATTGCATGTTGTCGAGGGTGTCGACGCCGTGGGCGTCGGTACTGAGGACGATCGTGACGCCGGCGTCGACGGCGAGACGGGCGTGGCGGTCGGAGAGGTCGCGGCGGTTGGGGTTGCCGTTGATCTCGATCATCGTGCCGGTCCGCGCGGCCGCCTCGGCGACCGCCTCGACGTCGATTCCGTAGGGCTCGCGCCGGCCGATCAGGCGACCGGTGAGGTGGCCGATGCAGTCGACGTTCGGGTTCTCGATCGCGGCGAGGACGCGGGCGGTCATCTCCTTTTCGGAGATCGCGAAGGAAGTGTGGACGCTGGCCACGACCCAGTCCAGCGCCTCAACCAAATCGTCGGGGTAGTCGAGGGCGCCGTCGAGACCGATGTTGACCTCCGAGCCGGCGAGCAGGCGGAAGCCGCGTTTCCCCTTGTTCCAGGCGCGGACCTCCTCGATCCGCTCCCAGAGCCGCTCGGCGGTGACGTGGTCGCCGAAGCCGTGACTGGCGGAGTGGTCGGTGATCGCCAGGTAGGCGTAGCCGCGGGCACGGGCGGCCTCGGCCATCTCCTCGAGGCTGTTGCGGCCGTCGGAGAGCGTCGTGTGCGAGTGCAGGTCGCCGCGCACGTCGCCGAGCTCGATCAGCTCCGGCAGCTTCCCCTCGCGCGCGGCCTGCAGCTCGCCGCGGTTCTCGCGCAGCTCGGGCTCGACGTAGGCGTAGCCGAGGCGCTCGTAGACCTGGGCCTCGCTCTCGCAGAGCGTGACCTCGCCGCTCTCGGTGTCGGTGATGCCGTGCTCGGAGACCGAGAGCCCCCGCGCCACCGCTTCTTCGCGGAGCGCGACGTTGTGGGCCTTGGAGCCGGTGAAGTGCTGCAGCAGGTTGCCGAAGGGGGCGGGCGGCACGATCCGCAGGTCGACCGAGACGCCGTTGTGCGTCTGGGCGCGGACGCCGTTGGGGCCGGGAGTGCCGGCGGCGGCGATCAGCGGGTGGGCGGCGAGGTGCTCGGCGAGCAGCTCCGGTTCCTCGGCGGTCGCGATCAGGTCGACGTCCTTGCAGGTCTCGGCCCAGCGGCGGACCGAGCCGGCGACCTCGACCCGGTTGGCGGCCGGGTGCTCGCGCAGCGCCGCCGCCAGCTCCTCGGCGATCGGCCGCACCTTCGAGAGCAGCATCCGGCCGCTGGCGCGGTCCGGCCCCTCCTGCTCCAGCCGCGCCAGCTGCTCGAGCACGTTCTCCTCGACTTTCGGGCCGAGCCCCTTGACGGTGCGGATCTGCTCCTTCTCCGCCGCCTCGCGCAGGTCCTCGAGCGTCGCCACGCCGAGCTCGTCGTAGAGCCGGCGCGCGGTTTTCGCCCCCAGCCCGGGTACGCGCGTCACCTCGACCAGGCTCGGCGGGAACTTCTGCTTCAGCTTCGCCGCCGCCGGGATCTCGCCGCTCGCCAGCAGCGCGTCGATCTTTTCCGCCAGCGTCTTGCCGACGCCCGGGACCTCGGTCGCCCGCCCCGCCGCCGCCAGCTCGGCGACCGAGACCGGGCTCTCGCGGATCGCGGTCGCCGCCGTGCCATAGGCGAGGACGCGGTATTTGACCGCGCCGTCGAGCTCGTAGAGGACCCCGAGCTCCTCCAGGGCGGCGGCGATTTCGGCGTTGGTCACGGCCTGAACTTACCCGGGCGCGAGCCCGGCCTCATCTTGCGCTTATGAATGCGAATAGCATCGGCGCCGATGGGCAGAACGCAGAGCGGCGCCGCCTGGCTGGTGCTGCCGACCTACAACGAGGCGGAGAACGTCGAGTCGATCGTCTCCGCGGCGCTCGCCAAGCTCCCGGCCTCAGCCCGGGTGCTGATCGTCGACGACAGCTCGCCGGACGGCACCGGCGCCCTCGCCGACGCGATCGCCGCCGCCGAGGAGCGGGTCGAGGTTCTGCACCGGCCGCGCAAGGAAGGGCTCGGCCCGGCCTACATCGCCGGCTTCCACCGCGCCCTCGCCGGCGGCGCCGGACTCGTGCTGGAGATGGACTCCGACTTCTCCCATGACCCCGCCTACCTGCCGCGCCTGCTGGAGGCGGCCGAGCGGGCCGACGTCGTGCTCGGCTCCCGCTACGTCGCCGGCGGCGGCGTCAGCGACTGGGGCCCGCTGCGGCGGGCGATCAGCCGCGGCGGCAGCGCCTACGCGCGCCTCGTGCTCGGCGTCGACGTCCGCGACCTGACCGGCGGCTTCAAGTGCTTCCGCCGCGAGGTGCTGGAGGCGATCGACCTCGACTCGGTGCGCTCGCGCGGCTACGCCTTCCAGATCGAGATCACCTACCGCGCCCTGCAACAGGGCTTCAAGGTCGTCGAGGTGCCGATCGTCTTTCGCGACCGCCGCGCCGGGCACTCGAAGATGGACCGCGAGATCGTCGCCGAGGCGGTCTGGCAGGTGCCGAGGCTGCGCCTGGCTCCGCGACGCAGGAATGCCCGTGCCGCTTCGGCAAAGGGTCGCTATACTTTCTGAAGTATTGAACGGCACCGCCAGAGCCGACAACCTCGATTGGGAGACCGATACCAGTGACCGGGAAACTGAACGACGTAACCGACGCAACCTTCAAAGCCGACGTCCTCGACGCTGAGGGCCCCGTGCTGGTCGACTTCTGGGCTCCCTGGTGCGGGCCGTGCCGCGTCGTCCACCCGGTCCTCGAGGAGATCGACGCCGAGCGCGACGACCTGCGGATCGTCAGCATCAACGTCGACGAGAACCAGCAGACCGCCGCCCAGTACGAAGTCCTCTCGATCCCGACGATGATCCTCTTCAAGGACGGCGCGATCGCCAAGAAAGTCGTGGGGGCGATGCCCAAGAGGCGGCTCGAGGCTGAACTGGAGCCGGCGCTGGCGTAGTTGTTCGGGTGGGTGGCGTGGAGGGGTGGGGTACCCCTCTTCACTCGCCTACCTACGTGAGTCGGATTCGGCCTTCCGTGCTGCGCGCTCTGGCGTAGCTGAGTGATCCCACGACCGGCCGCTGCCGGGGGAGGGTGCTCGCCACCCTCTCTGGGCAGTTAGGGCGGCGAGCACCCTATGCCCTGTTCGATAGCGCGCGCGCGGCGATGGCC
>JBEHWY010000054.1:0-20735 GCA_048498975.1 Actinomycetota bacterium
CGCAGCTCGGCGTCCTCGGGCTTGCCTTTGCCAACCGGCAAAGGCGGCGCCCTGCGTCCTTGATCTGCTCGGCCGGGCGCGCCCCCGGTCACACCTCGCCGTGGAATCAATCATCTAGCCGGGATTCACCGACTGCTCGCGCGCCTCGCGGATCATTCCCGACCTAGGGTTCGAACAAGCGCAATACCGCCAGCGGCACACAAGGCGAACCAAGCGGCGCGGATTGTCGGCGAGCAGATCTCACTCACGCGCCGCGGCCCGATCGACTTCCCGACACCGGCTCAAGGTCGGCCGGGAGCCGGCCGATGGAAGGTGGCCACCAACCGTCCGGAGGAGTCCTGCTCATGAAGTCGCGCCGCCCTCGCCTCACCTACGCCAATGTCGTCGCCACGATCGCCCTGTTCGCGGCGCTCGGTGGGGTCAGCTATGCCGCCACGACCCTGCCGAAGAACAGCGTCGGGACCGACCAGATCCAGGCCGAAGCGATCCGCACCGGCAAGCTCGCCGAGGACGCGGTGACCGCCTCCAGGCTGTCCCAGGGAGTCCGCGAACGGATCTCCGCCGCGGGTGCCACCTCGACGCCAGAAAGCGTCAAGCACGCCGAAACCGCCGACAAGGCGACGACGGCCGACACCGCGGCGCGCGCGGACACCGCCAAAGACGCCGACGCCCTCGGTGGCCAGCCGGCCGGCCACTACCTGACCGCCGATTCCGTCCTGCAGTCCGGGCAGACCGAGGCCGGCGACTACATCGCCGCCGCGGGCAACGGCGAAGCCGGCACGGTGCTGGTTCAGTTCTGGCCCCACCTGCCGGAATCGCTGCAGGAAGGACACATCAAAGTGATCCCGGAAGGCGGCGGCCCGACCACCGAATGCCCCGGCCCCGGCCAGGCGGCCGCCACCTACATGTGCGTCTACCAATCGTTCAACGAAGGCATGACGTTCGAATCCTTCATCTCGACCATGCCCGGCTCGATCTACGCCGGACCGCTGAGCGGAGTCATGACCTGGCGGAGCAATCAGTTCAACGGCCTGCTGCGCGGCACCTGGGCCTACACCGCGCCGTAGCCGAAAGCATCGGGCGCGGCGACACAATGGCCGCGCCCTCCCAGAAACGGCAGTACCCCCAGCGGAACACGAGGCGAACCGAGTGGCGCGGATCAACGGCGACTCGATTTCGCTTGCTCGTCGTGCATGCCGCTGAATCGGATCCCGAATGTGATCTCCCGTCAGGACGGCGTGCAATTCTCGCCCGATGGCGGGGACGCAGGCAATCTTCTACCGGGACAAGCGCGGGACCGAGCCCGTCGATGAGTTCATCGACGCCCTGCCTAACAAGCGTGCGGCGAAGATCGATGACTTCATCGAGGAGCACCTGAACGACCGGCCGCCAGATGCCCCTCCCCCAGACTTTCCGATCAGCTCCCAGATCGAGGGCGAGCTGCGCGAGTTGCGCATCCGGTTCGCGAACACGCGCTACCGCATCCTGTACCAGCGGTCCGACAACCTGATCGTTCTCCTTCACGCCTTCGAGAAGAACACCGGCACGGTGCCCAACGCGGACAAGAGGCTGGCGGTGCGCCGCATGGAGGACTTCAAGAAGCGGATGAACGCGAAACTGCGGAAACCGCCGAGGGCAGCAGGGCGCGACGCGCCGCCCGGCAACCCCTGATGCACTTGACTCATTTATCGAAATAGATAAACTCCAGCGCATGGCCGCCGAGTCAAATGCGAGTCCCAAGGGCAAAACCGCCGTCGACGCAGCGCAGAACCGGAGCAAGCGCAGCGAGTCGTACCGCGAGGCCCGCGACGAGTACGCCGCGATTCGCGAACTGCGCAAGAAGAACTGGATCGCCGCCCATATCCGCGAGCGACGCTTCGAGCTTGACCTGACCCAGAAAGACGTCGCCGAGCGCGCAGGTACCTCCCACTCTTTCGTTTCCAAGCTTGAGCGAGGCGATCACATCCCGACGATCCCAGTGCTCCAGCGCATCCTCGCCGTACTCGATGAGGAGCTGCTGATCGGGGTCGAGCGCCGCGCTCCTGACGAGGAGCCCGAGCGCGAGATCGCGCCTGTGCCCCGGATAGCTCTTGCCTGACGAGCCATTGGCCTTCGCATGCCGTTCGACCACCGCAACAGGCAGTACCGCTACGGGGATTCGAACCCCGGTTTCCGGACTGAGAATCCGGCGTCCTAGTCCCCTAGACGATAGCGGCGTGAGGACGGAGCATTTTAGCGAACCGGGTTGGGGGAGGTTGAGAGGGGGAAGGGGCCGGCGAGGGCGGCGAGGCGGTAAATTGCCTGCTCCCGCGGCTGTGGCGGAACTGGTAGACGCGCACGGTTCAGGTCCGTGTGGGCGAAAGCTCGTGGAGGTTCGACTCCTCTCAGCCGCATCGGGCGTGGCGCATTTGTTCGGACATGCCGAGCAAATGCGCCCCGTGGCTCAGGCCGGCTGCTTGGTCGCCTCGCCGGCGCGCTCGGCGTTGGCGACGATCTCTTCGACGATCTCGTCCCAGACCTGGCGGGGCAGGTCGTGGCCCATGCCCTCGATCATTCGCAGGCGGGCGCCGGGGACGGCCTTGGCGGTGGCGCGGCCGCCGGCGGGGCGGACGAGGGGGTCGCGGGTGCCGTGGATCACGGTGGTCGGCACCTCGAGCTTCTGCAGGGCGCGGGTGCGGTCGCCGGAGGCCATGATCGCGTGCAGCTGGCGGGCGACGCCGGCGGAGCTGTGGCCGCGGTCGTAGGAGAGGCCGGCGAGCTCGCGGACGCGGCCCTCTTCGAAGGGGAAGGCGGGCGAGCCGATCACGCGGAAGGTTTTGATGGCGCGCTCGACCACCGCTTCGCGGCTGATCGGCGGCGTGCCGAGGAGGACGCCGAAGGCCTTGAACGAGGGCAGGCCGGTCCAGCGGCTGCCGGTGGTCGACATGATCGAGACCAGCGAGCTGGTCCGTTCGGGGTATTCGATCGCAACCAGCTGGGCGATCATGCCGCCCATCGAGGCACCGGCGACGTGGGCGGACTCGATCCCGAGATGGTCCATCAGGCCGACCGTGTCGCGGGCCATGTCGCGCAGCAGGTAGGGCGCCGTGGCGCGGCGGCCGGAGAGCATGTCGATGCGGCTGGGGACGCCGGCCGAGTCGATCTTGGACGAGCGGCCGATGTCGCGGTTGTCGAAGCGGATGACGCGGAAGCCGCGGTCGACCAGCATCGCGCAGAATTCCTCGTCCCAGGCGATCATCTGGGTCGCCAGGCCCATGACCAGGAGCAGCGGCCGGCCCTCGGGGTCCCCCATCTCCTGATAGGCGAGCTCGATCCCGTTGGCCGGCGCCATCGCTTCGTCGCCGAACGAGTGCATCGCGCCAGTCTAGCCTGGCGATTGGCTGCGCAGCCAGGAGCGCCCCTGTAAAAGGAACGAATGCGGACGGCGATCGTCTCCGACCTGCACCTCGGCCTGCTCAGCGGCGGCGACCTCGTCCGCGACCGCGGCGTCCGCGAGCTGCTGCTTGCCGAGATCGCCGACGCCGACCGCGTCGTCCTGCTCGGCGACGTGGTCGAGCTGCGCGAGGTCGCGGTCGGCACCGCGCTGGCCGTCGCCCGCCCCGTCTTCGAAGAGCTCGGCGCCGCCCTCGGCGAGCGCGAGGTCGTCATCGTCCCCGGCAACCACGACCACCACCTCGCTCTGCCGCTGCTCGACGACCTCTCGCTGGCGGGAGCGCCGCTCGGCCTCGCCGAGAGCCGCGACCCCTCCCCCGGCCCGAGCGCGGCGATCAACCGCTGGCTCGGCCCGGCCCGGCTGCGGATCTCCTACCCCGGCTTCTGGGTCCGCGACGACGTCTACGCGACCCACGGCCACTACATGGACGCCCACCTCAACCTGCCCCGCGCCGAGTGCGTGGCGGTGGCGACGATGGTGCGGCTCTCGCGGCCGCTGCCCGACCCCGCCCTGCCGGAGGACTACGATCGGGTGCTGCGGCCGATCTACGGCTTCGCCTACGGCGTCGCCCAGGCCCGCCGCCACGCTCGCGTGCCCCGCCACGCCCCATCCGAGGTCGCCTGGGAGATGCTCGCCGGCCAGGGCGGTGAGCGCAGCGCCCGCCGCCGGGCCGGGATCGCCGCCGCCCGCCGCGGCTTCCCGCTCGCGGTCGCGGCGGTCAACAAGCTGCTGCGCTCGGACTTCGATTCCGACATCTCGGTCCGCTCGATCTTCCAGGGCGGCGTCGCCGCCGCGGGCGAGGTCGCGCGCCGGCTCGGCGTCGACGGCGGTCACGTGATCACCGGCCACAGCCACCGCGCCGGCCCGGGCGCCGACGAACCGGAGTGGCCGCTGCCCGGCGGCGGCCGCCTCCACAACACCGGCAGCTGGGTCTTCTCCTCGGCCTTCCACCACCCCGGGCGGCCACCCAACTCCTACTGGCCGGGCACCGTCACCTGGGTCGAGGACGAGGGCCCGCCGCGCCGCGTCCAGGTCCTCGCCGAGCGCCCGCACGAGGAGATCGCGGCGCTCGCCCGCGCCAACGCCTCGCTGCCGATCAACGCCTGATCGGGCAAGGCGCTTTTGTTCACCATGGGTGGCGAAAACGCGCCTCGCCCTCAGGCGGACGTGAGCCACTCGGCGAGGATCGCGCCGATCTGCGGGCCCGCGTCCTCCTGTAGGAAGTGCGAGGCGTCGGCGATCGGCCGCGGCGGCGGGAAGTTGAGCTCGCTCGCCACCCGCTCGCCGACCGAGAAGGGCAGGATCGGGTCGTCCTGCGCCCAGAGGATCAGCGCTGGCCGCTCGTCCACGCGCAGCGCGTCGGCCACCGCTTTGCCCTCGGCGGCGCCGGGTGCGTCGGGCTCGGTCGGCAGGATCAGCGGGAAGGCGCGCGCGCCGGCCTTCGCCGCCGGCTCCGCATAAGGGGCGTCATAGGCGGCGATCACCTCGTCGCCGGGGTCGTGCTTGCAACCGCCGCGGACGAGGAAGCCGACCGGCACGTCCTCGGTGTTGCGGACGAACTCGCGGAAGGCGAGCCAGGCCTCGCTCATCCGCTGGTGGCCGGTGAATGGACCCGTCTCCATGATCACGATCCGGGCGAAGCGGTCGGGGTGCTCGACCGCCAGCCGCAAGCCGATCGGCCCGCCCCAGTCGTGGACGACGGCGGTCGCGTCGCGGACGTCGAGTTCCTCGAGCAGCGCCGCCATCAGCTCGACGTGGCGGTCGTAGGTGTACCAACCGACGTCGGTCGGCTTGTCGGAGCGGCCGAAGCCGGCGTAGTCGGGGGCGATGCAGCGGAAGCCGGCGTCGCGGACCGGCGGAATCACCTTGCGCCACAGGTAGGACCAGGTCGGCTCGCCGTGGAAGAAGACGACCGGCCGGCCCTCGCCCTCGTCGAGATGGGCGAGCCGCAGCCCGTCGACCTCGCGGTAGGAAGACTCGAAGGGATAGTCCGGCAGCCCCTGCAGCGCCTCGTCCGGCGTCCGAATCGCATCGACGGCCATCTCCACCCCGTTTCTGCGGCCGCAGCCGCGTCGCTCTCCCGTCGCGCCAGTGTATTCGGGCGCACTCGAAACTGGCCAGGCAGCCAGCATTCCTTACTTTGCTGATCGACTTTGTGCTAGCTTGCGGTCCTTCCATTTAGAAGTAAGTCAGTCGACATAGGAAGGAACCAATTGATGCGGAACGCTCGCAATACCCGGCGGCGCAGCGTGAAGATCGGCCTCTCGGCCGGTCTGCTCGCGATGCTCTTCGCGCTCGTCCTCACCGCCTGCGGCAGTGGCGGAGACAGCGGAGGCACCAGCGAAGGCTCCAGCAGCTCGGGAGGCGCCAAGCTGGATGTGGTCGGTTACTCCACCCCCGAATCGGTCTACGCGGAAGCGCTCGAGCCCGCCTTCGAGAAAACCTCAGAAGGCAAGGGCATCAGCTTCAGCAACTCGTTCGGGGCCTCGGGTGACCAGAGCCGCGCCGTCGTTGCCGGCCAGCCGGCCTCGATCGTCCACTTCTCCCAGGCCGGTGACATGGAACGGCTGGTCGAAGAAGGCGAAATCGTCGCCAAAGACTGGGACCAGAACACCTACAAGGGGATCGCCACCGACTCGGTCGTCGTGATCCTGGTCCAGAAGGGCAACCCGCTCGGGATCAAGTCCTTCAAGGACCTCGAGACCAACGACGAAGCCGAGATCGTCACCCCCAACCCGTTCAGCTCCGGCTCGGCCCGCTGGAACATCATGGCCGTCTACGGCGCCGCCCTCGAAGAAGGCGACACGCCCGACCAGGCGCTGGCAGCGGTGAAGACGGTGCTCGAAAAGACCGTCGCCCAGCCGGGCAGCGGCCGCGATGCGTTCTCGGCCTTCAGTCAGGGCGAGGGCAACGTCCTCCTCACCTACGAGAACGAAGCGGTCAAGGCCGAAAAGGAAGGCGAAGACGTCGAATACGTCATCCCGCCGGCCACGCTGAAAATCGAAACCCCGATCGCGGTGACCACCAGCGCGCCGGAGCCGGCCGCGGAAGATTTCCTCAACTGGCTCTGGTCCGACGAAGGCCAGGAAATCTGGGCCGAAAACGGCTACCGCCCGGTCAACCCGAAGCTCGTCGACCCGAAGCAGTTCCCGACCCCCGAAAAGCTGTTCGAGATCAGCAAGTTCGGCGGCTGGGGCAAGGTCAACGACGAATTCTTCGACGAAGAAACGGGTTCGGTCGCGAAGATCGAGGGCGAACTCGGCGTCTCGACCAGCGGCTGAGTCATGGAGGCCAACCCGGCAGCCCTCCCGACCAGCTCCGTGTCCCGGGCAGGCATCCGCCTGCCCGGGCTCGGGGTCGGCCTCAGCCGAGGCCTCGTCGTTCTCTACCTGAGCGTCATCGTCCTGCTGCCGCTGGCGGCGATGACCGACAAGTCGCTCAGCGACGGCTTCAGCCACTTCTGGGATCAGGTGACCCAGCCCCAGGCGCTGCGCTCGCTGCGAATCACGCTCGAGGCATCGCTGCTGGTCGTCGCGATCAACGCCGTCTTCGGCACGATCATCGCCTGGCTCCTGGTGCGAGACGAATTCCCCGGCAAGGGAGTCGTCAACGCCGTCATCGATCTTCCCTTCGCGCTGCCGACGATCGTCGCCAGCCTGATCCTGATTCAGCTCTGGGGCAAGAACAGCCCCGTCGGCATCGATATCTCCCTCAGCTTCTGGGCGATCGTCGTCGCCCTGATGTTCGTCACCCTCCCCTTCGTCGTCCGCGCGGTGCAGCCGCTGCTGATCGAGATGGACCGCGAGATGGAGGAGGCGGCGGCATCGCTCGGCGCCGGCGGCTTCACCGTCTTCCGCCGCGTCATCTTCCCCAACCTGCTGCCGGGGCTCGGCGCCGGCGTCGCGCTGGCCTTTGCCCGGGCCCTCGGCGAGTACGGCTCGGTCCTGCTCTTCGCCGGCGGCCTGCCCGACACCCAGGTCTCCTCGGTCTTCATCCGCCAGCAGATCGAGTCCGGCAACGAAACCGGCGCCGCCGCGGTGTCGGTCGTGCTGCTGCTCTGCTCGCTCGCCTGCCTCGTCGTCGTCAGCCTGATCCAGCGCTGGAACGGCCGCCACGAACGTTCGACCGGCGCCGGCGCGGGAGTCGGCCTGACGTCGATGCCGATCGCCGGCGACGAGCCGCTGCAGAAAGCCCACGACGAGGCGCGGGAGGATCAGCGTGAATAGCTCGACCTCCAGCCGCTGGGGCCTGCGCATCGTCGGGCTCGGCTACGTCGCCCTGCTGCTGCTCGCCCCGCTGGTCCTGATCTTCTACAAAACCTTCGAAGACGGGATCTCGCCACCGCTCGAAGCGATCACCTCGGCCGACGGCCTGCACGCACTGAAGCTGACCCTGATCACGGTCGCGATCGCGGTGCCGCTGAACACCGTCTTCGGCGTCGTCTGCGCGCTGCTGCTGGTGCGGCACCGGGGACGCGGCAGCGCGATCATCGACGCCGTCATCAACGTGCCGTTCGCGATCTCCCCGGTCGTGATCGGCCTCTCGCTCTTCCTCCTCTACGGCACCAACGGCTGGTTCGAACCGGCCCTCGCCGAAGCTGGGATCAAGGTCCTCTTCTCGATCCCGGGGATAGTCCTCGCCTGCATCTTCGTCTCA
The DNA here is from genome assembly GCA_048498975.1 of Actinomycetota bacterium. GTDB lineage: Bacteria > Actinomycetota > Thermoleophilia > Solirubrobacterales > 70-9 > VAYN01. Next base: position 8,090 of record JBEHWY010000054.1, read on the forward strand.
CTGCCGTTCGTCGTCCGCGAGACGGTGCCGGTGCTGCAGGAGATCGGCACCGAGCAGGAGCAGGCGGCGCAGACGCTCGGCGCCAGCGCCTGGCAGACCTTCTGGCGCATCACCCTGCCGGCGATCCGCTGGGGCGTCGGCTACGGCGTCGTCCTCACCACCGCCCGCGTCCTCGGCGAGTTCGGCGCCGTCTCCGTCGTCTCCGGCTCGATCTCCGGCCAGACGCAGACGCTGCCGCTGTTCGTCAACAAGCAGTACGAGAACTTCAACCTGCCCGGCGCCTTCGGGGCGTCGGTCCTGCTCGCCCTACTCGCGCTTCTCGCCCTACTGGCAATGAACCTGATGAAAAGGAAGGAGGCAGCCTGATGGGAATCACAGTCGAGGGAGCCAACAAGCGCTTCGGTGACTTTCAGGCGCTCAAAGACGTATCGATCGAGGTCCCCGACGGCTCGCTGACGGCGCTGCTCGGGCCCAGCGGCTCCGGCAAGTCGACCCTGTTGCGGGCGATCGCCGGGCTGGAGACGCTCGATTCCGGGCACGTGCTGATCGACGGCGAGGACGTCTCGTCGAAGCCGACCCAGAAGCGCGAAGTCGGCTTCGTCTTCCAGCACTACGCCGCCTTCAAGCACATGACGGTGTACGAGAACGTCGCCTTCGGGCTGAAGATCCGCAAGTGGGACAAGGCCAAGATCTCGGCCCGCGTCCACGAGCTGCTCGACCTGGTGCAGCTGCACGGGCTCGCCGACCGCTACCCCTCCCAGCTCTCCGGCGGCCAGCGCCAGCGCATGGCCCTGGCCCGGGCGCTGGCGGTCGAGCCGCAGGTGCTGCTGCTCGACGAGCCGTTCGGCGCGCTCGACGCCAAGGTCCGCAAGGACCTGCGCACCTGGCTGCGCAACCTCCACGAGGAGATGCACGTGACGACGATCTTCGTCACCCACGACCAGGAGGAGGCGATGGACGTCGCCGGCCAGCTGGTGGTGATGAACGAAGGCCGCGTCGAGCAGTCGGGCAGCGCCGCCGAGCTCTACGAGCACCCCGCCAACGAGTTCGTGATGAGCTTCGTCGGCGAGGTCAACCGGCTCGGCGAGCGCTGGGTGCGCCCGCACGACATGGAAGTCGTGCTCGACCCCGATGACCACACCGAGGAGGGCATGGTGCAGCGCATCGTCGCCCTCGGCTTCGAGATCCGGGTCGAGCTGGTGCTCGGCGACGGCACCGAGGTCTGGGCGCAGCTGACCCGCTCCGAGCTGCAGCGGCTCGAGCTGCGCGAGGGCCAGATCGCCTACCTGCGGCCGATCCAGGCCAAGAGCTTCAACGGCTCGCTCCCGTCCCCTGACCGTGGAGCCTCGACTCTCCGCGGTTCTACTACGGACGGCGGCGAAGCGGAGAAACCCGCAGCCGTCTGAAGAGGCGAAGGGCGGGGCGCGCTTTTGCCGGGTGGCGCCCCGCCCAATGCCGCTTTCGTCGCGTGCTATTCTTGAGTTAGTTACTAGACAAACTCGGAAAGAGCGAGAAAGGAGCAGGGGATGAGCAAACGAGTGAACCGCACGACGTTCGTCTCGAGGGGCCGGCTCGCCGGCCTGGTCCGCGACGAGTATCCGGCCGGCACCGGGCAGAACCGGACCACCCGCCGCGCCAACCGCGATTCCGGCCAGGCGGCGGCCGACGAGGCGCTCTTCTACCGGGCTCGCCTGATCCTCGGCGACGCCCTCCCCCGGCCCGACCGCTGACCCTGCAGCGTCGGGCCTCTCCCCCAGAAGCAAAACGGACCGCGCCCCCGTCACATCAGGGGGCGCGGTCCGTTTGCGGCCGAAAGCGCTATTCGACTTTGGCCGGTTCTTCGGGGTCCGGGTAGGCCTGGACCGCGAGGTTCCACGTCTTCAGCGTGAAGGTCACGTTTTTCGCGCCCGCGTACTGGACGGCGACGGTGTGACCGCCCTTGGCGAGCACGCTGGTCAGCGTGATCGTGTGGACGAGCGCGGCCGGGGTCTGCGAGGCGAGCGTCGCCGGCGCGAAGTTGACCTTGCCGGTCTTCTGGCCGTCGACCAGGATTTCCACCGGGCAGGCGTCAGCCGAGCTCGCTTTTTCGGAGGTGCAGGTCGCGGTGCCCGAGAACGTGATCACCGCCGAGCTGGTCAGTGACTTCGTCGCGAACGAGGTGAACGCGGTCGGGATGTAGCCGACCGTCGTCGCCGAGACGGGCCCGAACTGGGCGGTGCCGGCGGCGATCCCCACGACCGGGGGCTTGGGCGCCGACGCCTTGGCGACGTAGAGGTTGGAAGCCGCCTTCTTCTTGAGGAAGAGGGAGTTGGCTTTCTTGTTCGAGACGTAGACCTTCGCCGCCTTCTGGTTCGTCAGGAACGAGCCGGCCAGCGACGGCGCCACCGTCGCCGCGAAAGCGAGGAACGCCGCCAGGACGACGACGGTCGCCGCTCGGGGGGTGGAAATCCTTCGTTTCAGCAATTGGTCCTCCATGTCTGAGGCCGGCCGGAGGCGCTTGTCCTGCGCCTTTTGCCGCCTTTCTTTACTAAGTGAGTCAATAAACTACAGAAAGTGATAGCTTTAGGCGACCCAGTCGATCAACAAAGTTGAATTACCCGGCAGAAAGGACTCACCCGCTAAATGAGAATCAAGTCCCTCGCCATCGCGGCGGTCGCCCTAGCGGGCCTCGCTGTACCGGCGTCGGCCAGCGCCGTGACCTACATCGGGTCGGGATCGGTGGCCGCACAGCCGATACTCCAGGCCCTCTTCGCGACCTACACCAAGAAGGTCGACAAGAAGGTCCACTTCGTCTACACGGCGAATGGCGGCAACGCCGGTGTCAAAGACGTCCAGAACGGCACCAGCCAGTTCGCAGGTAATGCCCGCACGCCGCTTCCAAGCGACGCCGGCACCACCTACATCAAGATGTTCGAGGACGGGCTGTGCCTCGACGTCAACAAGTCGAACAGCCTCAGCAACATCACGATCCAGCAGGCCCATGACATCTACCGCGGCCTGATCACCAACTGGAGCCAGGTTCCCGGTTCCAACCTGACGACGACGATCGACCCGGTCGGCCGCGACACCAACGGGGGGACCTACAACTTCTTCCTCCAGGCCGTCCTCAACAACGAACCGCCGGCGTCCAACGTCAATGCCCTGACCGCCGACGGCCTCGTCGTCAACGCGGTCAAGCAGGACCCGAACGCGATCGGCTACGCCGGTCTCGCCTGGCAGGGCAAGAAGGGGCTGAAGCCGCTGAAGGTGAACGGCATCCCCTGCAAGGCCAGCAAGGTCAGCGTCGAGCCGCTCAAGTACCCGCTGTCGCGCTACCTGTTCCTGGTCCTGCCGGGTGACGGCAGCGGCAGCCCGAAAGGCCTGCTCAAGTTCATCGACTGGGCCCGGCGCAGCAAGCTCGCCGGCGAAGTGATCCTCAAAGCCGGCGGCGTGCCCGCCTTCAACAAGAAGTAGCGAGAGGGATCAGTGGAGGAGGAGCTCACCCCGGAGTACGGACCGAAATGGTCCGACCAGCGCGTCGAGCGGATGCTCGTCGCGCTGGTCTGCTTCGTCGGTGGGCTCCTCCTCGCGCTGATCGTCACCGTCTTCGTCCGCGCCTGGCCCTCCTTCTCGCACAACGGCCTCTCCTGGTTCGGACCCGGCGGCAGCGTCGACGACCAGCTGGAAGCGATCGCGCTCTCGGCGCAGACCGGGGGCGGCTACGTCTGGACCTTCCACGGCTGGCCGCTGATCTGGAGCACGCTGCTGATCGTCGGCGCCTCCGTCGCCATCGCCCTCTTCTCGGCGCTCTTCGTCGCCGTCTTCATCGTCGAGTTCGCGCCGAAGTGGATGAGCAACATCCTGCAGCCGGTCGTCCGCTTCCTGGCCAGCGTCCCCTCGGTGATCTACGGCCTGATCGGCGTCGTCGTCCTCGTCCCCTTCGTCGGCAACCACCTGATCACCGAGTCGCAGAAGTCCTCGGTCGCCGGCGTCATCTCGCTCACCGGCTACAGCCTGGTGGCGGCGACCCTGGTGCTGACGGTGATGATCGCGCCGCTGATGGTCTCGATCTTCAGCGACGGCCTGCGCTCGGTCAAACCGGGCTGGCTGGAGGGCTCGCTGGCGCTCGGCGTCAACCGCTGGCGCACCGCCTGGAAGATCGGCGTCCGCACCGCGCGCCCGGCGATCGTCGCCGGCACCGTCCTCGCCACCTGCCGCGGCATCGGCGAGGCGGTGATGCTGGCGATGATCTCCGGCTCGGTCGGCTGGTCGCCGAACCCCGCCGACGGCCTGATCTTCATCTACGAGCCCTCGCGGCCGCTGGCGCCGACGATCGTCAAGTACATCGACCAGCTCAGCTCGAAGCCGATGAACGCGACCCTGTTCGCGATCGCCGCCGTGCTGCTGGCCTCGGCCGCGACCGCCTCGGCCGCCGGCTTCCTCGCCCGCCGCGCGATGCGCAAGTACGGAACGCCCTGATGGAGTCCTCGGTAGCCACGCCGCAACCGCCGCCGCCGCCCCCGCCCAGCTCGGGCAAGGCGAAGGGCGCCGCCGAGGGCAGCGCCGCCTGGCGCCCGATCGACCGCATCGGCCTGGCGATCTGCTGGTTCCTCGGCCTGCTCTTCTGCGCGATCGCGGTCGCGATCGTGGTCTACCTGCTGATCCAGGGGATCACCTACCTGCGGCCGGAGATGCTCACCACCCCGGCCTCCTCGGGCTTCAGCCAGAGCGAAAGCGGCGGCTTCTCCGACGCCCTGATCGGAACCCTGATCGTCGCCACGATGGGCACCCTGGTCGCGGTGCCGGTCGGGATCGCGATCGCCGTCTGGCTGGTCGAGTACGGGCGGCCGGCGGCGCTGGCGCGGGTCACCGAATCGACGATCGAGGCGATCGCGGGAATCCCCTCGATCGTCCTCGCCCTGTTCGGCACGGTGATCTTCCAGACCTCGACGCTCGGCTTCCTCAGCCGCAGCACCGAAGGCGTCGTCTTCGGCCGCTCCTTCTTCGCCGCCGCGGCGATGCTCTCGCTGGTGGCGCTGCCGCTGGTGGTCGCCAGCGTCCGCGAGGGCCTCAACTCGATCCCGCGCCACGTCCGCGAGGCCTCCTACGCAGTCGGCAAGACGAAGGCGGCGACGACGCGGCGCATCCTCCTCCCCACCTGCCGGCCCCAGGTCGCGACCGGCACGATCCTCGGCCTCGGCCGCATCATCGGCGACACCGCGATCATCCTCGTGCTGCTCGGCGGCACCCAGAACCTCTCGCCGGTCGAAGGCGTCGCCTTCCCGCTCAACTACCTGCGCGGCGCCGGCACCACCCTGACCAACTTCGTCTACGAGGCGTCCCCGACGGGGAACCTGAATCAGCCCGAGAAGGCCTACGCGGCGGCCTTCGTCCTGCTGCTGATGGTGCTGGCCCTGAACGCGGCCGCCGACGTCGTCCATCGCCGCGCCAGAAAGGTTGGGTCTTGGAGTCACTGACCACCCCCCCGCCGCCGATCCGGCGGCTGCCGCTGGAGGACACTCCGGCCGCCGCCGAGGCGAATGCCCCGGCCCCGGCCTCCGGCAACGGGGACACCCCGGCAACCCAGGCTGCGCCCAGCAGCCCGTTCACCGCGACGCGGCGCTCGATCGGCGCGCCCCAGTTCTCGATCCGGCGGATGGAGATCGACGACGTCTCCGTCCACTACGGCGAGAAAGAAGCGGTCAAACACGTCTCGCTGCCGGTCCGCCAGGGCGAGGTCCTGGCACTGATCGGGCCCTCCGGCTGCGGCAAGACGACGCTGCTGCGCTCGCTCAACCGGCTCACCGAGCTGACCAGCACCGCCCGCCTCAGCGGCCGCATCCTGCTCGACGACGTCGACATCACGCTGATCGAGCCGACCCTGCTGCGGCGCCGGGTGACGATGGTCTTCCAGCAGCCGAACCCGTTCCCGATGAGCGTCTTCGACAACATCGCCTACGTCCTGCGCGAGCAGGGCTCGCGGCGGGCGCGGAAAAAGACGCTGGAGCCGGCGGTCCACAGCGCCCTGGCGCGGGCCGGCCTCTTCGAGGAGGTCAAAGACAACCTCGACCACCCGGCGCTGAAACTCTCCGGCGGCCAGCAGCAACGGCTCTGCATCGCCCGCGCCCTCGCCGCCGAGCCCGAGGTGCTGCTGCTCGACGAGCCCTGCTCGGCGCTCGACCCGCAGTCGACCGCGGTGATCGAGGACCTGATCGTGAAGCTGCGCGACGACGTCGCCGTCGTCATCGTCACCCACAACCTGCAGCAGGCCTACCGGATCGCCGACCACGTCGCCTTCATGTACCTCGGCGACCTGGTCGAGTACGCCAGCGCCACCGCCCTTTTCAACTCGCCCCGCGAGCAGCGCACCCGGGAGTACGTCAGTGGTGCGTTCGGCTAGCCGCAAGCCGCCGCTGGCGCTTTCGGCCGCGGTCGCGGCCTGCCTCACCGTGCTCGGCGCGACCCAGCAGGGCTGCTCGACGACGCAGGACAAGGCCGCCGCCCACAAGGTCGAAGCAGAACGGTTCCTGAAGGCGCGCGAAAAGCGTCAGGCCAAGCACAAGCACCGCAAGGAGGGACGATGAACTACGAACCGTGCGAGGAGTGCGGCGCGCCGATGGACGCCCAGCAGCGCTACTGCATCAACTGCGCCGCCCGCCGCGGCAACGGCGCCAACCCCTCCTCCCGCTACTTCGCGGCGATGAGCAAGAAGGCGCGGCGGCCGCTGACCGGCCCGGCGCGCAAGCCGGCGCCGACCAGCCGCGCCGCCGCCGTCGCCTTCTTCGCCCTGCTGCCGATCGCGGTCGCGCTCGGCGTCGTCGTCGGCCGCAGCGGCTCCGGCGGCGAAGACAACTCGGCCCTGCTGCAAGCGCTGCGCCAGCAGGAAAGCGCCGCCGTGGCGAGCGCCGAAACGGGCACCGGGACGAGCGCCACCACCAGCAAGGCGAAAAAAGGCGACAAGGGCAAGCCGAAGAGCAAGAAAGGCGAAAAGGCGGCGGAAAAGAAGTCGGTCGTCGCCCACACCAAGAACGGCGACGTCCACGACCTCACCAAGTTCGAAGCCTCCAAGGAAAAGGAAGAAGCAGACACCAAGCTGGTCGAAGAAAACCCCGAACAGGTCGGCAAGAACTACATCAAAGCGCAGCAGAACCTGGAAGACGTGACCGTCGTCGGCGGCGACGGCAGCACCTCGTCCGGGTCGCTGGGAGGGCCGGAACCGTGATCGACCTCAAACGGCTGAAGCCGAAGCCGCCGCGCAGCGCGCAGCGGCGGCCGAAAGCGGTGGCCAAACCGGCTCCGACGAAAGCGGCTGACGCCAAACCGGCGGAGCCGAAAGAGGACATGACGGAGCTGATCGCCCAGCGCGACCGGCTGCTCGAGAAGTTCACGGTGATGCAGGCCGACCTCGGCGGCGCCTTCTATGAGATGGCGATCCGCGACCACGTCCGCCTCGACGTCCTCACCCGTAAGGCGGCGGAGCTGCAGCGGGTCGACGCCGAGCTGCTGGCGGTCGAGCGGGTGCTGGAAATCGAGCGCGCCGACGCCGCCGGGCTCTGCCCCGCCTGCGGCGGCCCTTACGGTCACGGCGTCCGCTTCTGCCCGCAGTGCGGCAACCCGCTGGTCCCGATCGAGGCGACGGGGGCGGCGAAATGAGCAGGCTGCTGGCGCCGCTGAACCGGGCGATCGCGGCCGCCGCGACCCTGACCGGCAAGCGGTTCGGGCTGCTCGTCGCCTCCTCCGTCGTCGCAACCTCGGTGATCGTCGCCGCGGCGATGACCGCCAGCAACGGCAGCGGGCCGCTCGCCGCCCTGCTCGGCCGCAGCCTCGCCGCCGAGCAGACGCCGGCGGTGAGCGAACCGGCGCCCGAAGAAGAAACCTACGAACCGTCTTCCTCCTCAGCTGAAACGACCTCACCGGCGCCGGCGTCCTCCTCCGTTTCGCCGGCGCCGGTGAGCGAAACCGAAACGGAAGCCGAACCTGAACCGAAACCGGAACCCGAAGAACCGACGCCCGAAGAACCGGTCGAAGAACTGGGGCCGGTCAAGCACGTCTTCGTCGTCTCGGTCGCCAGCCCGGGCTACGACGCGGCCTTCGGCGAAGGGACCTCGCAGATGCCCTACCTGTCCGGGACGCTGCGCCCGCAGGGCGTGCTGCTGAGCAACTTCAAGCTGCTCGACGCGGCGGCGCTGCCGAACTCGATCGCCGCCGTCGCCGGCCAGCCGCCGAACACGAAGACGAAGGAAAACTGCCCCACCTACGAAGCCTGCACGTACCCGGTGGAGACCCTGACCCTGGCCGACCAGCTCGGCAGCGCCCGGCTCAGCTGGCACGCCTACATGGAATCGATGGTCGACACCTCCGGCAAGCCGGCGAACTGCGTCCACCCCGAACCGGAAGCGGCCGAGACGCCCGCCGCCGGCGCCTACTCCTCGAAGCTGAACCCGTTCGCCTACTTCCACTCGCTGCTCGACCTCGGCGACTGCGCGACCAACGACGTGCCGCTGACCGAACTCGAAAAGAACCTGAAGAAGGTCGAGACGACGCCGAGCTACTCCTACGTCTCCCCCACCCCGTGCAACGCCGGCTTCGCCGCCAGCTGCGCCGAAGGGGCGAGCGAAGGCCCGGCCGCCGCCGACGCCTTCCTCTCGACCTGGGTGCCGAAGATCCTCGAATCCCCCGCCTACGAGCAGGACGGGCTGCTGATCGTCACCTTCGGCGCGCTCAGCCCGCCGGCGGGGACCGAAGCGAGCACGCTGAAGACCGGGACGCTGCTCGTCTCCAACTTCCTCAGCCCCGGCGGCAGCGACGGCGCCGCCTACAACCCGTACTCGCTGCTGCGCTCGAGCGAGGAAATCTTCGGTCTCTCATTGCTCGCCAACGCCGGCGGCAAGAAGGTCAAGACGTTCGCCCCGGCGCTTCAGGGCGCCAACGGCGGCGACTGATTTCTGGCAGTCTGAGGGGCATGAGTCCGGCGGAGCAGAGCGGTGAGCCGATCACCGCGGCGGGAATCGAGGAACTGAAAGCCGAGCTGGCGGAGCTGGAAGGGCCGAAACGGCTGGCGATGGCGGCGCGGATCAAAGCCGCCCGCGACGAGGGCGACCTCAAGGAGAACGCCGAGTACCACATCGCCAAAGAGGACCAGGCGCACATGGAGACGCGGATCAAACGCCTCCAGGAACGACTGAAAAACGCGGTCGTGGTCGAGGTCGACGACAGGCCCGCCGACAACTTCGCCTTCGGCCGCACCGCCGAGGTCCGCGACGAGCAGAAAGGCGAGACGCAGACCTGGACGCTGGTCGGCTCGACCGAGGCCAACCTGGCCGAAGGCCGCCTCTCGGCCGAGTCGCCGATCGGGCGGGCGCTGATGGACGCGGCGGTGGGCTCCACGGTCGAGGTCGAGACGCCGCGCGGCAGTCGCGCCTTCACCGTTCTCAAGCTCGTTTCCTAGGCCGCTCAGGCGTCCCCCACACCTTTTGCCAAGGCCCTTGCCTGGCGTCGGCCGCGTCGCCTACGTTTAAGGCGTCTCGCGTCTGTCCACGCATTGGAAAGGGTTACGCATGAATGACGAAGTGACCAACATCAGCGGTTGGTGGGTTTTCGCCGGCATCCTCCTGATCGTCGCCGGTCTGCTCAACATCATCTGGGGCATCGCCGCGATCGGCGACGCCAAGTTCTTCACCAACCACGGCACCTTCATCATCAGCAGCCTGCACTTCTGGGGCTGGATCACCCTGCTGATCGGGATCATCGAGCTCGTGGCCGCCTTCTCGCTGTTCTCGGGCGGCGAGTTCGGGCGCTGGATCGGGATCTTCGTCGGCGCCTTCAACGCCGTCGCGGCGCTGCTCTCGATCCCCGCCTACCCGTTCTGGTCGCTGGGCATCTTCGCCCTCTCGATCATCATCATCTACAAGCTGGCCGAGGGCCCCGAAGGCGAAATCTCCTAACGGGCGCGGCGTTCTGGCCGTGGTCGCGGTTGACGCCGCGGCTGCGGCCAGAATGCGCCCGTGCTGCGTCTGCGCTCATCGATCGACGCCGGGCGGGCGTCCCACTTCGGCGCGACGCTGCGCGACCTCGAAGGCGTCCACCGCGTCGTCGAGTCGCCTGACCTGATCGCCGTCGACTCGGTCGTCTTCGTCGCCGACGTCGAGCCGGCCGCCGCCGACCAGCTGGTCGACGCGATCGCCGAGCTCGGGATCTCGGTCGACGACTACCTGCTGACGCGGGTCGAGGTCGTCGCGCCGCTGCGCCACCACCTCACCGGCGATCGTGGGATCGACGGCTTCGCCTGGGTCGAGGTGATGGGCCAGGCGCGGGCCAACTCGCGGCCGCTGGCGCGCTACCTGGCGCTGATCAACGTCGCCGCCGTGATCGCCGCCCTCGGCGTCATCACCAGCAGCTCGATCCTGATCGTCGGCGCGATGGCGGTCAGCCCCGACCTGCTGCCGATCTGCGCCACCTGCGTCGGCATCGTCGGCCGCCGCCGCGAGCTCGCCAGCCGCTCCTTCGCGACGCTGATCATCGGCCTCGGCTGGGTCGTGGTGACCGCCGCGGTCCTCAGCGCGCTGCTCAAATGGTTCGGCTTCCTCCCCGACGGCTTCCAGGTCGAGGACTCGAGCCTCTCGACCCTCGCCCACACCGATTACTCGACGGTGCTGATCGCGCTGGCGGCGGGGATCGCGGCGATGCTCTCCTTCGAGACGCGGGCCAGCACCGCGGTCGGCGTCGCGATCTCGGTGACGACGATCCCGGCCTCGGCCTACCTCGGCGTCGCGATCGGCGCCGGCGGCATCGGCGACGGGCTCGGCGCGCTCGTCGTGCTGGCGATCAACGTCTTCTTGCTGATCGTCTCCGGCACCCTCACGCTGAGGGTGCAGCAGTTGCTTCCGAATCGCTCCGGGGCTCCGGTTTAGGCTCGGCCGCGGCCTCTGGCTCGGGCTCCATCCGCGGGACGCCGGCTGGTGGCGGCGCCTGCGCCCACGGCGCCGGGTCCGGCCGCCGCTCGTCGTAGACGACGTCGGTGTCGCTGAAGCGGTCTTCCCAGCCGCGGCGGTTTTCGCGGAAGACGATGCCGAGGAAGCCGAAGCCGAGCGTCACCACCGAGAGGTAGAGGCCGAGCACGCGGCGCAGGCTGCGGCGGAAGGACAGGCGCCCGGCGGCGAGCCTGATGCCGACGAAGCGCATGCCCGGCGTCTGGCCGGCCAGCGACCAGAAGCTCGCCAGGTAGAGCGAGCCGATCAGGACCCAGACCGTCGAGCCGACGGCGATCGCGAAGCGGGTGCCGCCACTGCCGCCGCCGCCGAAGACGTTCTCGACCAGGGTGACGAGCGCCGCCAGCGCGGCGAAGCCGAAGTTGACGAAGACGCCGTCGATCACGTAGGCGAGGGCGCGGCTGGCGAGGCCGGCGTGCGTGGTCGGGACCGGGCGGCGCTTGCGGAAGAAGATGCGGCGGACGACGTTCTCGAAGGTGTCGTCGACGCGGCGCACGAGTTTGCCGATCGTGCGGCCGATGTCCTCGATCAGGCCGACGCCCTGGGCGCTGATCGCGGCCCGCACCTCGGGCGCGCCGGCGATCCGCTCGACCAGCTGCTGGGCCTCCTCGGAGGCGAGCATCCGGCGCCAGACTTCGTCGACCAGCTCGCTGTCCATCGCCTCGATCACGGCCCGCTTCACGGCCTCGCTCTCGAGCGCTTTCTGGACCGCCTCTTCGACCACCGGGCCTTCGAGCACGCGCACCATCGCCCGCTCGACCGCCTCGCTTTCGATCGCGCCGACGATCGCCTCCTCGGTCGCGACCTCGACCGCCTTGTCGATCCCGGTCGCTTTGCCGACCGAGCGGGCGCCGCGGACGCCGGCCCCGAGCAGCCTCGCGGAGAGCGGCAGATGGCCGTTCTGCTCGGCGCCGTTGGTCGCCGAGCCGTTGGTCGTGGAGCGCGGAGTGGAGCCGTTTTCCATCCGCGCCGAGTATACGTGCGGATTCGCGCTAGCCGGCGCCGTCGAGGCGCTCGAGCAGGCGGTCGAGCAGCTCGGCCTGGCCGGCCAGGATGCGCCGCCTGGCCTCCGCCGGGGAGAACCACTCGGCGCGGTCGACCTCGGGGAAGTCCTGACTGCGGCCGCTGCGCGGCAGCCACTCCATCTCGAACGTGTTGCTGTCCAGCAAGGCCGGGTCGAAGTCGGCCTCCGCCGCCCAGGCTTCGACCACTTTGCCGGCCCGCTGGCGGACCGAGCCGAGCTCGAGCAGGCGCTCGGGGTCCAGGCGCGGTGCCTCGCCACCGAGCTCCTCCTCGAGCTCGCGCAGGGCGCAGGCGCGCGGGTCCTCGCCGTCCTCGATCTGGCCCTTGGGGATCGACCAGGCGCCCGCGTCGCGCTTGCTCCAAAACGGGCCGCCGGGATGGACCAGGAGGAGCTCGGGCTCCTCGCCACCGCGGCGGTAGAGGAGGATCCCGGCGCTGCGTTTGGTCGCCACTGAGTCGGCAGCCGCCCTTCAGCCCTGCCCGAGCGCGTCGACGAGCGGCGCCAGCGCCGCCATCACGGTCGATGTCATCGCTTGCTGACAATACCGGCGGCGTACGCCAAGAGCACCAGCACTACAACGTCACTTGCACGCGGCGGCGGCTGGCGCTGACCCCGCCTGACCCGCACCCCCACATGGGCAGGTAGGGGTGCGAGC
>JBEHWY010000055.1:0-20685 GCA_048498975.1 Actinomycetota bacterium
CGACCGTTTGACCGGCAAGTTTCAGCGGTCCGATGGCTGGTGCGTCGGCCCGCCCGCCGCCGGGAGCCACCTACGCCGCTCGCGACATTTGCACGGCCTGGGTGGGGTCAATGTCGCGAGCGGGGGAGGCTGACCTCGGAGAACTGGCCGCGCAGCCAAGTCGGTAGATTGCCGGCCATGTCTGCGGAGAAGGTCTGCATCATCGGCGCCGGCTCCTCCGGGATCGTCGCGGCGCAGGTCCTTGACGCGCGCGGCATCCCCTTCGAGATCTTCGAGAAGGGCTCGTTCATCGGGGGCAACTGGCGCTACGAGAACGACAACGGGATGTCCTCGGCCTACCGCTCGCTGCACATCAACACCTCGCGGCGGGTGATGGCCTACAAGACCTTCCCGATGCCCGACCACTACCCGGACTACCCCGACCACTTCCAGATGGCCGCCTACTTCGATGAATACGTCGACCACTTCGGGTTGCGCGAGAAGGTCCGCTTCCGCACCGAGGTCCTCGACGCGAAGCCGGTCGAGGGGGAGTGGGAGGTGACGGTCGAGGGGCCCGAGGGGCGCGAGACCAACCGCTACCGGGCGCTGCTGGTCGCCAACGGCCACCACTGGGACCCGCGCTGGCCCGAGCCGCCGTTCCCGGGCTCCGAGGAGTTCGAGGGCGAGCAGATCCACGCCCACCACTACCGCGAGCCGGACATCCTGCGTGGCAAGCGGGTCCTGGTGCTGGGCATCGGCAACTCGGCCACCGACATCGCGGTCGAGGCATCGCGGATCGCCGACGCGACCTTCATCGCGATGCGCCGCGGCGCCTACGTCATCCCCAAGTACATCAACGGCAAGCCGATCGACGAGCTCTCCAACCCAATCACCTCGATGCTGCCGCTCTCGGTCCAGCGCTTCTTCGCCGCCCGCGCCCTCGGCGTCGCGGCCGGCCAAATGACGACCTACGGGTTGCCGAAGCCCGACCACAAGCTGTTCGAGGCGCACCCGACGGTCTCCTCGGAGCTGCTGCCACGGCTCGGGCACGGCGACATCACGGTGAAGCCGAACATCGACCGCTTCAGCGGCGGCCGCACCGTCCGCTTCACCGACGGCAGCGAGGAGGAGATCGACCTCGTCGTCTACTGCACGGGCTACAAGATCACCTTCCCGTTCTTCGCGCCCGAGGTCTTCGCCGCCCCCGACAACCGCATGCCGCTCTACCGACGCGTCGTCGCCGTCGACCGGCCCGGGCTCTACTTCATCGGCTTCATCCAGCCGCTGGGGCCGATCATGCCGCTGGCCGAGGCGCAGTCGGAATGGATCGCGGACCTGCTCGGCGAGCGGGCGGTTCTACCGCCGGCGGCCGAGATGCGGAAGGCTATGGACGAGGAAGAAGCGAAGCAGCGCAGGCGCTTCGTGACCTCTAAGCGTCATACCGTCGAGGTCGACTTCTATCCGTACCTGCGCGAGATCCGGCACGAGCGAAAGCGGGCTGCGCAGCCGGCTTGACGACCCTGGTGCGGCCGCCCGGCGGGCAGTCGGGGAGGGGCAGCGCCGTGCCGCCGCCATGCGGCCCTCGCCGCGGTCCCCGCGGCAGCCGCGGCGGCAGCTTGCCCTTGCGCGAGCCGCCTTCGCCGTCCTCGGCGCCCTCGGGCTCGGGCGTCTGATGGCTAGCCCACCAGACGAGCCAGATCGATCCCAGAACCGGGATCTTCAGCACCACGAGCAAGAAGAAGATCGGCCAGAAGCCCGTCACCGGCGGCAGTCTAGAGAAGTCGCCGCGCGGCTCAGTCCTCGAGCCCGCGGGCCCAGGCGATCAGGGCTTCGGTTTCGGCCTCGTCGAGGCCGCGCTCAGGCTCGGTCGGCACCAGCAGCGTCGGCTCCGGCCGCTTTCGCGCCCATTCGTAGCAGCTCTCGTCGAGGTTGTCGTCGATCCAGGCCAGCGCCCGGCCGTGGCAGTAGGCATCCAGCGGTCCCAGCTTCCAGTGGGCGGTGCCGAAGCGAGCGGCGCCGTCGAAGGAGAGGTGGGGGAGTTCGGGTAGGCCGAGGGCCAGAGGCAGGTAGTAGTTGGCTTTGTCCTCCCAGCCGCTGGCCCAGAGCAGCTCGTAGTGGTCGGCCAGCCGCCGCAACCGCTCGCCGGCCGGCAGGGAGATGCAGTGCATCACCCCGTCGACCATCTCGAACCGCGCCAGCGACCGGTCGGGCGGCTCGTCGAAGCCGAAGATGCTGATCACGCCATCGATGTCGACGGCAAGAATCGGCTGGCTCATGCAACGAAATCTAGAGAAGGAGGCGGGCTCGCCCCGGGGGCTGCTCTACCAGCGGTAATGCGCGAACGCCTTGTTCGCCTGGGCCATGCGGTAGATGTCGTCCTTCCGCTTCCAGGCGGCGCCCTGCTGCTGGTTGGCGTCGAGGATCTCGCTGGCGAGGCGCTCGGCCATCGAGTACTCGCGGCGGGCGCGGGCGTACTGGACGAGCCAGCGGACCGCGAGGGTGCGAGCCCGGCGGGCGGGGACCTCGACCGGCACCTGGTAGGTGGCGCCGCCGACGCGGCGGGAGCGAACCTCGAGCACCGGGGTCAGCTGTTTGATCGCCGCCTCCAGCGTCTCGACCGGATCCTCGCCGGTGCGCTCACCGACGATCGCCAGGCTGTCGTAGACGATCCGCTCGGCGAGGGACTTCTTGCCGTCGGTCATCACCTTGTTGACCAGCTGCTGGACGAGCCGGTTGCGGAAACGGGCGTCCGGTTCGACCGGGCGGATCTGAGCTGCGGACCGGCGCGGCATTAGGAAGCTTTCACTCCGTAGCGGGAGCGGGCCTGCTTGCGGTCGGAGACGCCGGCGGCGTCGAGGGTGCCGCGGACGACCTTGTAGCGGACGCCCGGCAGATCCTTCACACGACCACCCCTGATCAGGACCACCGAGTGCTCCTGCAGGTTGTGCCCCTCACCGGGGATGTAGGTGGTGACCTCCATGCCGTTGGTCAGCCGCACACGCGCGATCTTGCGCAGGGCCGAGTTCGGCTTCTTCGGCGTCACCGTTGCGACACGCGTGCAGACGCCGCGACGCTGGGGCGCGGCTACGCGCTTCTTGCGGCCCTGGCCGGACTTGAGGCCGGGGGTCGCGGTCTTCTTCTTCGGGCGCTTGCGGCCCTTCCTGACAAGCTGATTCGTATTAGGCACGGCCGCGCATAGTAGACCAGTCCGCAAACAACCAGCCCTGCGGCTGCTGCCAACTCGGCGAAATAGCCGTCGTCGAGCACCGCCGAGGCGCCCGCGAAGCGGCTCGACTGGGCGCCCAGGTCGAGGCCGGCGGGGCGATCCACCAGCAGGATCACGCCCAGCGAGAGCAGCCCCAGCGCAGCGATGACGAGCCCCAGGCGCTGCCGTCGCCGCTTGCGCGCACCGAGCACTCCCAGCGCCACGGCGAGCAATCCGACCGGGACGAGCAGGTAGGCGTGGGCCTCGCCGGCGGTGCGGGTGTCGACGGTCGGCGGCGCCGCGACCCCCGACAGGTCGGCGTAGCCGGGCTGGCCGATCTCGACGCCGCGGTAGTCGATGAACTGGGAGGCGATGAGGCAGAGGCCGGCGACGACGATCGCGGCGCCGGCGGCGCGGCGCGGGGTCAGCACCTCGCTGGCCGCGGTCGCGGCGCGGGCCGCCGCGGCACAGGCGCGGCGCACGGCGGCGTCGGCAACGGCGAGGAGGCGGAAGCAGGCGGCGGCGGGCGGGCGCAGGCGCGGGCCGAGCCAGGCCGGCACCGCGCTTGCCGCGGCGGTGGCGCGACGGCTGCCGCGACGCAGCACCGGGTAGGCTCGCTCGAGCTCGCGGTTGGCCAGGCGATCGACTCGCCAGGACCAACGGACGGCCGCCTGGGAGGCCCGCTGGAAGACTTTCCCGATGCGCCGCCGATCCGCTGCTATCATCGCCCGTCGCTTAGGCAGTTCCGTTGGACGCTTCGCCGGGCCCGCAGGGGCCTTTTTTTTGCGCCGGTTGGAGCGACCCGACTCAGACAGCTTTCGACTCTCCCTGAACTTCATCGAAGAAACCGACCCCCGCTAGGAACCATGGCACGCAGCTTTCCACTAGAGAAGACCCGCAATATCGGGATCATGGCGCACATCGACGCCGGTAAGACGACGACGACCGAGCGCATCCTCTACTACACCGGCCGCACCCACAAAATGGGCGAGGTCCACGAGGGCGCGGCCGTGATGGACTGGATGGAGCAGGAGCAGGAGCGCGGGATCACGATCACCTCCGCCGCCACCGCCTGCGAGTGGAAGGGCCACCGGATCAACATCATCGACACGCCCGGCCACGTCGACTTCACGGTCGAGGTCGAGCGCAGCCTCCGCGTCCTCGACGGCGCGATCGCCGTCTTCGATGCCGTCGCCGGCGTCGAGCCCCAGTCGGAGACGGTCTGGCGCCAGGCCGACAAGTACGGGGTGCCGCGCTTCGCCTACATCAACAAGATGGACCGCACCGGCGCTGACTTCTTCAACTCGGTCGAGACGATGAAGGACAGGCTCGGCGCCAACCCGCTGCCGATCCAGCTGCCGATCGGCGCCGAGGAGAACTTCCAGGGCGTCGTCGACCTGGTGAAGATGAAGGGCCTGATCTGGACCGACGAGCTCGGCGCCGCTTACGAGGAAGTCGAGATCCCCGCCGACCTCGTCGACCAGGCCGAGGAGTACCGCAACGCGCTGATCGAAGCCTGCGCCGACCACGACGAAGAGCTGATGGAAGCCTTCCTCGGCGAGGAAGAGATCGCCGAAGACAAGCTGATGGCCGCGCTGCACAAGGCCTGCCTCGAGACCACGGTCACCCCGGTCCTCTGCGGCACCTCGTTCAAGAACAAGGGCGTGCAGCCGCTGCTCGACTCGATCGTCTCGCTGCTGCCCTCGCCGCTGGAGGTACCGCCGGTGACCGGTGTCATCCCCGCCGGCAAAGGCCAGCCCGAGGACGTCGAGGGCGAGCGCCCCGCCGACGACAGCGCCCCCTTCTCGGCCCTCGCCTTCAAGGTCATGTCCGACCCCTACGTCGGCAAGCTCACCTACTTCCGCGTCTACTCGGGCAAGCTCGAGAAAGGCGGCCGGGTGCTGAACGTGAAAACCGGCAAGACCGAGCGGATCGGGCGGCTGCTGATGATGCACGCCAACAGCCGCGAGGAGATCGACGAGTGCTACGCGGGCGACATCTGCGCCGGCGTCGGCCTCAAAGAAACCGGCACCGGCGACACCCTCGCCGCCCCGGACGCGCCGATCGCCCTGGAGAGCATCGAATTCCCGGAGACGGTGATCGCGGTCGCGATCGAGCCGAAAACCAAAGCCGACCAGGAGAAGATGGGGAACGCCCTGCAGCGCCTGGGCGAGGAGGACCCGACCTTCCGCATCGAAAGCGACGAGGAAACCGGCCAGACCCTGATCCACGGGATGGGCGAGCTCCACCTCGAGGTGATCGTCGACCGCATGCTGCGCGAGTTCAACGTCGAGGCCAACGTCGGCAAGCCGCAGGTCGCCTACCGCGAGACGATCCGCAAGCCGGTCGAGAAGGTCGAGGCCCGCTTCGTCCGCCAGACCGGCGGCCGCGGTCAGTTCGGCCACGTCGTCATCAACCTCGAGCCGGCGCCCGGCGAGGGCTTCGTCTTCGAGAACAAAATCAAGGGCGGCGTCATCCCCGGCGAATACATCGGCCCCGCCGAGCAGGGGATGGAGGAGGCGCTGGAAAACGGCGTCAAGGCCGGCTACCCGATGGTCGACGTCAAAGTCGAACTGGTCGATGGCTCCTACCACGACGTCGACTCCTCGGAGATGGCCTTCAAAATCGCCGGCTCGATGGCGATCCAGGAGGGCGCCCGCAAGGCCAACCCGGTCCTGCTGGAGCCGGTGATGTCGGTCGAGGTCGTCACCCCCGAGGACTTCCTCGGCGACGTGATCGGCGACCTCTCGCGGCGCCGCGGCAAGGTCCAGGGCCAGGATCAGCGCGGCAACGCGCTCGCGGTCAAAGCCTTTGTCCCGCTCGGCGAGATGTTCGGCTACGCCACCGATCTACGCTCTTCGACCCAGGGCCGAGCGACCTACACGATGCAGTTCGAGCGCTACGAGGAAGTGCCTGGAAACATCGCCGAAGAGATCGTCGAGAGCCGATCTGGCGGCGGCGGAGGTTCAGACTCGTAGACCCAACCGCGGCAGACGGGCGCATCTGGCTATATTTCCCAGGTTCGCCCGCAGGCAGGGCAAAAGTCCCTGCCGGGCAACCGCCCACAGACTCAACCACTTAGATCAGACAGAACCAACAACTTCGAAAGGCGAGACGGAGAGAATGTCCAAGGAGAAATTCGAGCGCGATAAGCCGCACGTGAACGTCGGAACCATCGGTCACATCGACCACGGGAAGACGACCCTGACGGCCGCGATCACCAAAACGCTCTCCACCGTGGGCGGTGCCGAAGCGCATTCCTTCGAGGAAATCGACAACGCTCCCGAGGAGAAGGAACGCGGCATCACGATCGCGACCTCCCACGTCGAGTACGAGACCGACAACCGGCACTACGCCCACGTCGACTGCCCGGGCCACGCCGACTACGTCAAGAACATGATCACCGGCGCGGCGCAGATGGACGGCGCGATCCTCGTCGTCTCCGCCGCCGACGGCGTCATGCCGCAGACCCGCGAGCACATCCTGCTCGCCCGTCAGGTCAACGTGCCGCACGTCGTCGTCTTCCTCAACAAGATCGACCAGGTCGATGACGAGGAGCTGATCGAGCTCGTCGAGGAGGAGGTCAAGGACCTGCTCAACGAGTACGACTTCCCGGGCGAAGAGACCCCGATCATCAAAGGCTCGGCGCTGAAGGCGCTGGAAGGCGACGAGGAGGCCCAGAAGGCCGTCTTCGAGCTGGCCGCGGCGCTCGACTCCTACATCCCGGAGCCGGTCCGCGAGCTCGACAAGCCCTTCCTGATGCCGGTCGAGGACATCTTCTCGATCACCGGCCGCGGCACCGTCGCCACCGGTCGTATCGAGCAGGGGATCGTCAACACCGGCGACGAGGTCGAGATCGTCGGCATCAACCCGACGACCAAAACCACCGTCACCGGCGTCGAGATGTTCCGCAAGATCCTCGACGAGGGCCAGGCTGGCGACAACGTCGGCTGCCTGCTCCGCGGCACCAAGCGGGAGGAGATCGAGCGTGGCCAGGTGCTCTGCAAGCCGGGCTCGATCACGCCGCACACCAAGTTCAAAGCCGAGGTCTACTGCCTGAAGAAGGAGGAGGGTGGTCGTCACACGCCGTTCTTCTCCGGCTACCGGCCTCAGTTCTATTTCCGCACCACCGACGTGACCGGGATCGCCAACCTCCCCGAGGGGACCGAGATGGTGATGCCGGGCGACAACGTCGAGATGACGATCGAGCTGATCCAGCCGATCGCCATGGATCAGGGCCTGCGGTTCGCCATCCGCGAGGGTGGCCGCACCGTCGGCTCGGGGGTCGTCGCCGACATCATCGAGTAGACGACGCCAAACGGGGCGGGCTGGTGCCCGCCCCTTCGTCGCCCGAGGGGCGGCGAGACAACTGCAAGGACATACGACCGGGGCGGCGCCCCAAAGCACAAGGGGCCCCGCCCTCTTTGCGCCCTGAGTGGGCACGAAAACAGACGAGACAGAGAGACAGCGAGATCAAGTGGCAGCGATAGCAGCACAGAAAATTCGAATCCGACTGAAGGCGTATGACCATGACGCCATCGATCGGGCTGCCCGCGAGATCGTCGAGACCGCGGAGCGCACCGGCGCGACCGTCTCCGGTCCCGTGCCGCTGCCCACCGAGAAAAACGTCTACTGCGTGATCCGCTCCCCGTTCAAGGACAAGGACTCGCGCGAGCACTTCGAGATCCGCACTCACAAGCGGCTGATCGACATCCTCCAGCCCTCGCCGAAAACCGTCGATTCGCTGCAGCGCCTGGACTCGCTGCCGGCCGGCGTCGACATCGAGATCAAGCTCTAGGACGATGGCTGCGATCCTCGGCAAGAAGCTCGGCATGACCCAGGTCTTCCAGGAGGACGGCACGGTCGTGCCCGTCACCGTGATCGAAGCCGGTCCCTGCAAGGTGACCGCCGTCCGCAACTCCGAGCGCGACGGCTACCAGGCCGTGCAGCTCGCCTTCGGCGAGGTCAAGCAGGGCAAGCTGACGAGGGCCGAGGAAGGTCACCTGAAAAAGGCCGGCGCGCCGCCGATGCGGCACCTGGTCGAGTTCCGTGACGAGGACCTCGGCGCCGAGGAGGGCCCGAAGATCGGTGACGACGTCACCGTCGAGGGCTTCGAGGCCGGCCAGAAGGTCAAGGTCGCCGGTATCTCGATCGGCAAGGGCTTCCAGGGCGGGATCAAGCGCCACAACTTCTCCCGCGGTCCGGTCAGCCACGGCTCGCACAACGTCCGCGCTCCGGGCTCGATCGGCGCCAGCGCCTTCCCCGCCCGCGTCTTCAAAGGGATGCGGATGCCGGGTCAGATGGGCAACAAGCGGATCACCCAGAAGGGCCTGGAGATCGCCAGCATCGACGCCGATCGCAACCTGCTGCTGATCAAGGGCTCGGTCCCCGGCTCGCGCAACTCGATCGTCGAGGTGAGGACCGATGGCTAAAGCGACCGTGCTCGGCAAGACGACCAAAGCCGACCTGCCGCAGGAGCTCTTCGCCGAGCCCTTCCACCAGTCGCTGATCCACGAGGCTGCCCGCGCCGACCTCGCTTCGCGCCGTCGCGGCACCGCCTCGACGCTGACCCGCGGCGAGGTCTCCTTCACCACCGCCAAGGCCTGGCGCCAGAAGGGAACCGGCCGCGCCCGTGTCGGCGCACTCGGCGTCTCCAGCCGCTTCGGCGGTGGCGTCACCTTCGGTCCCAAGCCGCGCCACTACACGGTCAAGGTCAACCGCAAAGCCCGCCGCCGGGCGATGCGCTCGGCGCTCTCGGTCCACGCCGAGCGCGGCTCGGTCGCCGTCCTCGACGCCGCTGCCTTCGAGACGCCGTCGACCAAGCAGGCGGCCGCGGCGCTGGCCAAATGGGGGGCGAAGACGCCGACCCTGCTGATCCTCACCGGCGAGGAGACCGGCGCCCTGAAGAGCTTCCGCAACATCGAGCGCGTCAACGTGCTCGAGGTCGGCGCCGCCGGCGTCGCCGACGTGATCGGCGCCGCCTCGGTCGTGATCTCGGAGACCGCGCTGGAGACCTTGAAAGAGAGGCTCGCCTGATGGACGCGCACACGATCCTGATCCGTCCGGTGATCTCGGAGAAGAGCTACGCCCTGATCGCCGAGGGCAAGTACACCTTCCGCGTCGACGACCGCGCCCACAAGACCCAGATCGCGCAGGCGGTCGAAGAGGTCTTCGGCGCCAAGGTCGCTCAGGTGCGGACCGCCAAGGTGCGTCCGAAGCCGAAGCGGCGCGGCCTGATCAAAGGCCGCACCCGCGGCTGGAAGAAGGCGGTCGTCCAGCTCGCCCCCGGCGAGTCGATCGAGCTGTTCGAGGGCGGCCAGACCGCGTAGGAAGCAGAGAGAGATGCCGAACCGCAAAACCAAACCGACCAGCCCCGGGCGCCGCTTCGCGACCTACCCGCTGCGCGAGCAACTGACCGCGTCGGAGCCCGAAAAGAAGCTGACCGAAGGCCTGCGCAAGTCCGGCGGCCGCAACTCCAACGGTCGCGTCACCGCCCGCCACCGCGGCGGCGGTGCCAAGCGGCGCTACCGCAAGATCGACTTCAAGCGGCTCAAGGACGGCGTGCCGGCGAAGGTCGCGACGATCGAGTACGACCCGAACCGCAGCTGCTACATCGCCCTGCTCCACTACGCCGACGGCTTCAAGGACTACATCCTCGCCCCGGCGCAGCTGGCGGTCGGCGACGTCGTCAAATCCGGGCCGGAGGCCGACATCAAACCGGGCCACGCGATGGCGCTGGGCCAGATGCCGACCGGCACGATCGTGCACAACGTCGAGCTGATTCCCGGCCAGGGCGGCAAGCTCGGCCGCGCTGCCGGCACCGCGATCCAGCTCGTCGCCAAGGAGGGCGAGATGGTCACCCTGCGCCTGCCGTCGTCGGAGATGCGGATGGTCCGCGCCGAGTGCCGCGCCTCGATCGGGGTCCTCTCCAACGCTGAGCACCAGAACTTGAAGGTCGGCAAGGCCGGTCGCAGCCGCCACAAGGGCAAGCGCCCGCACACCCGCGGCGTCGCGATGAACCCGGTCGACCACCCGCACGGCGGCGGTGAGGCACACCACACCCCCGGCGGCCACCCGGTCACCCCGTGGGGCAAGCCGACGCTCGGCTACCGGACCCGCAAGAAGGGCAAGCAGTCCGATCGCTACATCGTCCGCGGCCGACGCCGCGGCAAGAAGAAGGGTCGCTGATGGGTCGCTCGACGAAAAAGGGCCCGTGGGTCGAGGAGCGCCTGATGGGGCGGATCACCTCGATGAACGAGGCCGGCAAAAAACAGATGGTCAAAACTTGGTCGCGGACCTCGACGATCTTCCCCGAGATGGTCGGCCACACGATCGCCGTCCACGACGGCAAGAAGCACGTGCCGGTCTTCATCTCCGAGTCGATGGTCGGGCACAAGCTCGGCGAGTTCGCCCCGACCCGCAGCTTCCGCTCCCACGGTGGAGGTAGGGACTAGCAATGGCTGACGAAGAGAAAAAAGCCAAAGCGAAAAAACCCGCGGCGAAAAAAGAGGCCGCGAAAAAAGAGCCGAAAAAGGCCGCCGCCAAAAAACCGGCGGAGAAAAAAGCCGCGCCGAAGAAAGAGGCGAAAAAACCGGCTGCCAAAAAAGAGACTGCGAAAAAAGAGAGCGCCAAAGCAGAGGGCAAAGCGCCGGCGAAAAAAGCCGCCGCCAAAAAAGCCCCTGCGGTTCCGGCCGCTCCGCCCGTCGTCCGGGCCAGCGCGCGCTACGTGCGAATCGCGCCCCGCAAGGTGCGACTGGTCGCCGACCAGGTCCGCGGCCTGCACATCGAAAAGGCGCGGGCGCTGCTCCAGTTCTCGCCGCGCGGCGCCGCCCGCGACATCCAAAAGCTGATCGATTCGGCCGCCGCCAACGCGGAAAACAACCACGATCTGATCGGTGACGAGATGAAGATCTCGACCATCACCGTCGACGAGGGGCCGACCCTGAAGCGGTACCGGCCGCGAGCCCAGGGCCGCGCCACCCCGATTCACAAGCGAACCAGCCACATCGCCGTGGCTCTAACCCCGGTGGAGGACTAAAGATGGGCCAGAAGATCCACCCCGAGGGTTTCCGCGTCGGCTACATCCACGACTGGAAGTCGAACTGGTTCGAGGAGAAAAACTTCGCCGACGTTCTCCAGGAAGACCTCGCGATCCGCGATCACATCACCAACAAGCTTTCCCACGCCGGTCTCTCGG
Source organism: Actinomycetota bacterium (assembly GCA_048498975.1). Classification (GTDB taxonomy): domain Bacteria; phylum Actinomycetota; class Thermoleophilia; order Solirubrobacterales; family 70-9; genus VAYN01. The sequence continues at coordinate 11,382 of JBEHWY010000055.1, forward strand.
ACATCACGATCGAGCGCCGCGGCGAGGTCGCCGTCGACATTCACACGGCGCGGCCGGGGATCGTCATCGGCAAGTCGGGCAGCGAAGTCGACGCTCTGCGCAAAGAGCTGCACAAGCTCACCGGCAGCCCGGTCAAAGTCAACATCCGCGAGGTCAAGCGCCCCGAGCTCGACGCCAAGCTGGTCGCCCAGTCGATCGCCGAGCAGCTGCAGAACCGGGTCGCCTTCCGGCGCGCGATGAAACGCGCCCTGACCTCGGCGATGCGCTCCGGCGCCAAAGGCGTCAAGGTCCAGGTCTCCGGCCGCCTCGGCGGTGCCGAGATGGCGCGGACCGAAAGCTACGCCGATGGCCGCGTGCCGCTGCACACGCTGCGCGCGGACATCGACTACGGCTTCTTCGAGGCGCGCACGACGACCGGCCGGATCGGCGTCAAATGCTGGATCAACAAGGGCGAAGTGATGCCCGAGGGCTTCCGCTCCGACCTCGTCTCCGAGGTCGACACCTCTCCCGCCGGCGGCGGTCGCGACCGTGACCGCGGTCCCGGCGGCGGACGTGGGCGTGACCGTGGCCCCGGCGGCGGTCGTGGCCCGGGCGGCGATCGCGGTCCCGGTGGCGGACGTGGCCCCGGCGGTGGACGCGGTCCCGGCGGCGGCGGGCGTGGGCCCGGCGGCGGCGGGCGTGGCCCCGGTGGTGGCGGTCGCGGTCCCGGCGGCGGCGGCGGACGCGGGCCGCGCGGCGGAGGTGGTCGCTGATGCTGATGCCGAAGCGGGTCAAGCACCGCAAACAGTTCCGCGGCCGCATGCGCGGCTACACCAAGGGTGGCAGCAGCGTCACCTTCGGCGAGTACGGGATCAAGGCCGTCGACCGCGGCTGGATCACCAACCGCCAGATCGAGGCTGCCCGTATCGCGATGACCCGCAAGATCAAACGTGGCGGGAAGGTCTGGATCAACGTCTTCCCCGACAAGCCGTACACCAAGAAGCCGGCCGAGACCCGGATGGGCTCCGGCAAGGGCAACCCCGAGGGCTGGGTCGCCGTGGTCAAGCCCGGCAAGGTGATGTTCGAGCTGGCCGGCGTGCCCGAGGAGCTCGCGCGCGAAGCGCTGCGGCTGGCCGGGCACAAGCTCCCGGTGCGGACGAAATTCGTCAAACGAGAGGGTGCCGAGGGCTGATGAAAGCGGCTGAGGTACATAATCTGAAAGACGACGAGCTGGTGGCGAAGCTGATCGACGCCAAACAGGAGGCGTTCAACCTGCGCTTCCGCCACGCGACCGGCGAGCTGGAGAACACGGCCCGGCTGGGCCAGGCCAAACGCGACGTGGCGCGGCTGCTTACCGTGGCCCGCGCCCGCGGGATCGATGTTGAGAAAGAGACGCGACGGATATGAGCGACGACGAGACGAAAAAAGACGAGACGACTGAGCAGCAGCCCCAGGACGAGGCCCCGGTCGAGGAGGCCCCCGCGGCGGAGGAGACGCCGGCGGAGGAGGCCCCTGCCGAGGAGCCCGCTGCCGAGGTCGAGGAGGCTCCCGCCGAGGAGGCGCCCGCCCCTGCCGCGGAGGCCCCCGCCGAGCCCAACCCCGAGGACGATCTTCCCTGGAAGGAGCGGCTGCGGCTGCAGAAGTCGCGCAAGCCGCACGAGCCGCGTCCGACCCTGAGCGCCGACGAGCGGGCCGCGCAGCGCGCCGAGCACCGCAAGGCCAAGGCCGCCGGGCGCCGCAAGGAACGGGCCGCGGCGAAGGCCGGCAAGACCCCCGGCACCGGCACGCCGCCGGCCGAGCGCGATTCCAACGCCGCCAAGGTCCGCCAGGGCATCGTCGTCTCCAACAAAGGCGACAAGTCGATCACCGTCCGCATCGACATCGCCCGCCGTCACCCGACCTACGAGAAGATCGTCCGCCGCTCGCGCACGCTGCACGCGCACGACGAGCGCAACGAGGCCGGCGAGGGCGACGTCGTCCGCGTGATCGAGACCCGTCCTCTGTCCAAGACCAAGCGCTGGCGCCTGGTCGACGTAGTCGAGAAGGCGAGGTAGGACGATGATCCAGCAGGAGTCGAGGCTGAAGGTCGCCGATAACTCGGGTGCGCGCGAGCTGCTCTGCATCCGCGTCAAAGGCGGCTCCCATCGCCGCTACGCGAGCGTCGGCGACATCATCACCGCCACCGTCAAACAGGCCAGCCCGCAGGGCAGCGTCCGCAAGGGCGAGGTCGTGCAGGCGGTCGTCGTCCGCACCCGCAAGCCGCTGAGCCGGCCGGACGGGACCTACATCTCCTTCGACGAGAACGCCGCCGTGCTGATCGACCCCGCCAGCAACAACCCGCGCGGGACCCGCATCTTCGGGCCGGTGGCGCGCGAACTTCGCGATCGCAACTTCATGAAAATCATCTCGCTGGCGCCGGAGGTGCTCTGATGGCGAAGAGCATGCGCATCCGCACCGACGATCAGGTGATCGTCACCAGCGGCAAGGACGCCGGCAAGACCGGCCGCGTGGTTCGCACCGAGCCGAAACGCAGCCGTGTCTACGTCGAGGGCCTGAACCTGGTCAAGCGCCACGAACGTGCGCGCTCCAGTGGCGACCTGGCGACCGCCAACCCGGGCGGCATCGTCGAGAAGGAGGGGCCGATCCACGTCTCCAACGTGATGCTGCTCGACCCCAAAGGCAAAAAAGGCACGCGGGTCGGCGTCCGTCGCGACAAAGGCGGCAAGCGCGTCCGCTACGCGAAGAGCAGCGGGGCGGAGATCGACTGATGGAGGCGACGATGGCACCCACCTCGCAGGCAGCGCCGCCGCCGCGGCTGCGCGAAAAATACGAGCAGGACGTCCTGCCGGCGCTGACCAAGAAATTCGGCTACTCGACGCCGATGGAGGCGCCGCGGCTGCTCAAGGTCACGCTCAACATGGGCCTGGGCACCGAGAAACAGGACGCCCGTTCCTTCGAGCTTGCTCAGAACCAGCTGGCGACGATCGCCGGCCAGATGCCGAGCGTCCGCCGCGCCCGCAAGTCGATCGCTTCCTTCAAGGTCCGCGAGGGCATGCCGGTCGGCGTCTCGGTGACGCTGCGCCGCGCCCGGATGTGGGAGTTCCTCGACCGCCTGACCTCGATCGCGGTGCCTCGGATCCGTGACTTCCGCGGCCTCAACCCGCGCTCGTTCGACGGTCGCGGCAACTACTCGATGGGCGTCAAAGAGCAGCTGATCTTCCCCGAAATCGACTATGACTCGGTCGACGTCGTGCGCGGCCTCGACGTGACGATCACCACCTCGGCCAAGACCGACCTCGAGGCGTTCGAACTGCTGCTCGGTCTGGGCATGCCGTTCGCGCAGGAGGGCCGTCCCGGCCAGGAGGAGCGCGAAGCGCAGAAAGCCGCCGAAGAAGAGGAGCAGCGCCTGGAGGAGGCCCGGCAGAAGGCCGAGGTCGAGCAGCAGGCGCTGGAGCAGCTGAAAGAGGAGAACCCGGAGGCCTACGCCAAGCCCGAGGGCGAGGAGGGCGAGAGTGCCGCCGAGGGCGGCGACGAAGCGGCCGCCGAGAGTGGCGCCGACGAGGAGAGTTCAGAGAATGGCTAAGACTTCACTCAAGGTCCGTCAGGGCCGTAAATCCAAGTACAAGACGCGCGCCTACAACCGCTGCCGCCGTTGCGGGCGCCCGCGCGCCTACTACCGCAAGTTCGGCCTCTGCCGGATCTGCCTGCGCGAGGCGGCGCACGAGGGGTATATCCCCGGCATGACCAAGTCGAGCTGGTAACGAAATGCACACCGATCCCATAGCCGATTACCTGACCCGCATCCGCAATGCGATTCGCGCCGGGCACGACGACGTGGAAATTCCGCTCTCGGGCCTCAAGGTGGAGATCTCGCGCATCCTCAAGGAGCAGGGCTACATCAAGGACTTCAGCCGCAAGCCCGCCGCGATCGGCGAGGCGATCAAGGTCGAGCTCAAGTACACCGAGGACCGCCAGCCTGTCATCCTGGGGATCGAACGGGTCTCCCGTCCCGGGCGCCGCCGCTACGTCGACCACAAGAGCGTGCCGCGGGTCCAGGGCGGTACGGGAACCGCAATCGTCAGCACCTCGGCCGGTGTGATGACCGGCCACGAAGCGCGCGCCAAGGGCGTCGGCGGCGAGGTTGTCGCCTACGTCTGGTGAGCGAGTGAGCTAGCTATGAGCCGAATCGGAAGAAAGCCAGTGCCCATCCCCGACGCCGTCACGGTCGACATCGCCCCGGGCAACATCGCGGTCAAGGGCCCCAAGGGAGAGCTGACGCAAACGCTCTCCCGCGAGATGACGGTCGAGCAGGCCGAGGGCGTCGTCACCGTCGCCCGGCCGACCAACCGCGGCGAGCACCGCGCCCTGCACGGCCTCACCCGCAGCCTGATCGCGAACATGGTCGAGGGCGTCACCGACGGCTTCGAGAAGCGCCTGGAGATCCAGGGCGTCGGCTACCGCGCGGCGCTGAAAGGCAAGAACTTGGAGATGGCGCTCGGCTTCTCGCACCCGGTCGTGATCGAGGCTCCGGAGGGGATCGAGTTCGAGGTGCCCCAGCAGACCGAGGTCATCGTCCGCGGCATCGACAAGCAGCTCGTCGGCCAGGTCGCCGCCGACATCCGCAAGCGGCGCCCGCCGGAGCCCTACAAGGGCAAGGGCATCCGTTACAAAGACGAGCAGGTTCTGCGAAAGGTTGGTAAGCGCGCATGACCGTCCTCACCAAGCGTCAGCGCCGGCTCAAACGGCGCCGCCGGGTTCGTGCCCGCGTCAGCGGCACCGCCGAGCGCCCGCGCCTTTCCGTCTACCGCTCCAACCGCGGCGTCTTCGCCCAGCTCATCGACGACACCAAGGGTCACACCGTGGCTGCCGTCAATTGGATCGAGCCGGATTTGCGCAAGCTCACCGCCTCTGAGCAGGCGAAAAAGGCCGGCGAACTGCTGGCCGAGCGGGCCAAGGCGGCCGGGGTCGAGACCTGTGTCTTCGACCGCGGCGGCTACCAGTACCACGGTCGCGTCAAGGCGCTGGCCGACGGAGCGCGAGAGGGGGGACTGGCTTTCTAACTCCGTTTCGCTACGGTGAGCCGCTGCCATGAAGGGAATGGATACGAAGAACGTCGAGACGGTCAGCCCCCGCGGGCTTGATCTGCAGGAGCGGGTGATCGAGATCAACCGCGTCGCCAAGGTGGTCAAGGGCGGTCGCCGGTTCTCTTTCACCGCGCTGGTCGCCGTCGGCGACGAAGAGGGCGTGGTCGGGATCGGCTACGGCAAGGCCCGCGAGGTCCCGCTGGCGATCCAGAAGGGCGTCGAGGACGCCCGCAAGAACTTGATCCGGGTGCCCAAATACGGGCAGACGATCACCCACCGCATCATCGGCCGCTTCGGCGCCGGGCACGTCGTCCTGCGCCCGGCCAGCCCCGGTACCGGGGTGATCGCCGGCGGCGGCGTCCGCGCGGTGCTCGAGCTCGGTGGGGTCCGTGACGTGCTGACCAAGAGCATCGGGACGCAGAACCCGATCAACCTCGTCAAGGCGACGATGGACGGGCTGATCCGTCTACGGCGCCCCGAGGAGGTCGCCGAGCTGCGTGGGCTGACTGTCAGCCAGGTGCTTGGGCTTTCGAACGGTGCTTCCGCGCAAGGCGGGGAGCATCTGGACGCGATTCCCGTCGCCGATGCCGCCACGCCAGACGCTGAGGCTCCGGCCGCACCGGCGGAGCCCGAGGCCGAGGCGCAGCCTGCCGAGGCTCCGGCCGCTGAGGCTGACGCGCCGGCGGCTGAGGAGGCTCCGGCGGCTGAGGAGGCTCAGTCGTGAGCACGGTGAAGATTTCTCAGGTGCGGTCGCCTAACGGGACCAATCCGAACCAGAAAGCGACGCTGGCGGCGCTCGGTCTCGGGCGGATCGGCAAGTCGGTGGAGCGCAAGGACTCGCCGCAGCTGCAGGGTCAGCTCAAGGTCGTCTCCCACCTGGTGGAGGTCGAGTCCTGATGGCCGAGACGCCCCGCTCCGAGGAGATCGGTCTCCACAACCTGAAGCCGAAGCCCGGCTCGAAAAAGTCGCGCAAGCGGATCGGTCGCGGCGAGGGCAGCGGCCTCGGCAAGACCTCCGGCCGCGGCCACAAGGGCGCCGGCTCGCGCGCGGGCTCCAAGCGCAAGGCCAACTACGAGGGCGGCCAGAACCCGATTCACATGCGGATGCGAAAGCTGCGCGGCCCGCACAAAAAGCAGTCGATGCCGTTCGAGAACTTCCGCACCAAGACTCAGCCCGTCAATCTCTCCGACCTCGAGGCTCGCTTCGAGGCCGGCGCCGAGGTCACCCCGGCCTCGCTGAAGGAGAAGGGGCTGGCCACCCGCAAGGACCCCGTGAAGATCCTCGCCCGGGGCGAGATCTCCAAGAAACTCGAGGTCCATGCGCACGCTTTTAGCGCGGCTGCCAAGGAGAAGATAGAAGCAGCCGGCGGTTCCTGTCACACTCTGGAGCCGTAATGCTCAGGACTATTCTCAACGCGTTCAGCGTTGCCGACATTCGCAAGAAGCTTGCGTTCACGGCGGCGATGCTCGCGCTGTACCGTCTCGGCGCCTACATCCCGGCGCCGGGCGTCAACGTCGACGCCGTCAAGGAAATCTCCAACAACTTCGGCGGCTCCGGCGTCCTCGGCTTCCTCAACCTCTTCTCCGGCGGCAGCCTCTCGCGCCTCAGCCTCTTCGCGCTGGGGATCATGCCCTACATCACGGCCTCGATCATCCTGCAGTTGCTGACGGTGGTCGTGCCCTCGCTCGAGCGACTGCAGAAAGAGGGCGAGGTCGGGCAGCAGAAGATCACGCAGTACACCCGCTACCTGACCGTCGGCCTCGCCTTCGCCCAGTCACTGGGCTACGTCTACCTCTTCCGCTCGTTCGGCAACGAAGCCGGCGCCGAAGTCGTCGGCACCTTGACCTTCCCGAAGACGATGCTGATCGTGATCTCGCTGACCGCCGGCTGCACGCTGCTGATGTGGCTGGGCGAGCTGATCACCCAGCGCGGGATCGGCAACGGGATCTCGCTGATGATCTTCGCCTCGATCGCCTCTTCGATCCCGACCGGGATCACCAAGTGGTGGAACAACCCCGATCAGGTCTTCGTCGTGATGATGCCGTTCATCGCCCTCGCCGTGATCGTCGCGATCGTCTTCGTCCAGGAGGGTCAGCGCCGGATCCCGGTCCAGTACGCGAAACGTGTCGTCGGTCGCAAAATGACCTCCGGCGGCTCGACCTACCTGCCCTTGCGGGTCAACATGGCCGGCGTCATCCCGGTCATCTTCGCCGCCTCGATCATGGCCTTCCCGCCGACGATCGGGCAGCTGCTCAACACTCCCACCGCGCTCGACTTCGCCGAATTCTTCAGCCCCAACAGCTGGCCCTACGTGCTCGGCGAGATCTTCTTCATCATCGTCTTCACCTACTTCTACACGGCGGTCACCTTCAACCCGGTCGACCAGGCCGACAACCTCAAAAAATACGGCGGCTTCATCCCCGGGGTGCGACCCGGGAGGCCGACGGCCGAATACCTCGATCGCATCCTCTCGCGGCTGACCTTCCCCGGCGCCCTCTACCTGGGCGCGGTGGCGGCGCTGCCGACGATTCTGATCAGCCAGACCTCGGCCAACTTCTACTTCGGCGGTACCTCGATCCTGATCATCATCGGTGTCGCGCTCGACACCGTGAAGCAGCTCGAGGCACAGCTGATGATGAGGAACTACGAGGGCTTCCTCAAATAGGCGCAGGCCTTCGGCCCCGCTTCGACTAGGGTGCAGGCGATGGCAGAGCTGAATCTCGTCCTCCTCGGCCCGCCCGGATCGGGCAAGGGCACCCAGGGTGAGCGCCTGAACGAAGATCTGCGGCTGCCCTACTACGCGACCGGCGACATCCTGCGCGCCGCGGTCCGCGAGGAAACCGAGCTCGGCCGCACCGCCAAGCAGTACATGGACGCCGGCGACCTCGTCCCCGACGAGGTGATCGTCGGCGTGATTGCCGAGGCGCTCGATTCCGACGAGGCGCGCGACGGCTTCATCCTCGACGGCTTCCCGCGGACGACGCCTCAGGCCGAGGCGCTCGACGCCAAGCTCGCCGAGCTCGGGCGCAACGTCACCGCCGTGCTGCTGATCGACGTTTCCGACGACGAGGTCGTGCGCCGCCTCGGCGGCCGTCGCACCTGCGTCGAGAACGGCCATGTCTTCCACGTCGAGTTCAACCCGCCCGAGCAGGAGGGCGTCTGCGACATCGACGGCTCCGAGCTGATCGTCCGCGACGACGACAAGCCGGAGGTGATCCGCAAGCGGCTCCACACCTACCACGAGAAGACCGAGCCGCTGATCGGCTACTACGACCATCGCAGCGTCCTGCGCCGGATCGCCGGCGAGGCGCCTCCGGACGAGGTCACCGAGGAGCTGCGGCGGACGTTGGCAACTATGCGCCTGGAGCAGGACGAGGCCGTCTAGCAGCGGGGCTCTAGCCTTGTACCGGATGATCATTCGCAAGACCCCCGACCAGGTCGAGGAGATGGCCGCTGCCGGCGACGTCCTCGTTCGCTGCATGAAGATGCTCGGCTCCAAGGTCCGCCCTGGGATCACGACCGAGGAACTCGACGCCGCCGCCGAGAAGTTCATCCGCTCCCAGGACGCGCTGCCTGCCTTCAAGGGCTACCGCGGCTTCCCGGGCTCGATCTGCGCCTCGCCCAACTCGATGGTCGTCCACGGCATTCCCGGGCCCTACGAGCTGAAGCGCGGCGACATCATCTCGATCGACGTCGGCGTCGTGAAGAACGGCTGGGTCGCCGACGCGGCCGTCACCTTCCCGGTCGGACCGATCAGCACCGAGGCCAAACGCCTGCTCGAAGTGACCAAGACCTCCCTCTTCGCCGGCGTCGAGCAGATGCGGCCGGGCAACCATCTCGGCGACGTCTCGCACGCAATCCAGCGCACGGTCGAGGGCGCCGGCCTCTCGATCATCCGCACCCTCGTCGGCCACGGCGTCGGCCGCGACATGCACGAGGAGCCACAGGTCCCCAACTTCGGCGAGCCCGGCAAGGGCCCCGAGCTCGAGGAGGGGATGGTGCTGGCGATCGAGCCGATGGTCAACGCCGGCGGGCCGCTGGTGCAGATGGGCGACGACGGCTGGTCGGTCTACTCCGAGGACGACTCCCTCGCCGCCCACTTCGAGTTCACGGTCGCGGTCACGCCGGACGGCCCGCGGGTCCTGACGCCCTGGCATTTGGACTGAGCGCTGCGAGGGGTGCGGTGGCGGTGGCGAGACCCGCCCCTGCTCGCACCCCTCCGTGGGCAGGTAGGGGTGCGA
>JBEHWY010000056.1:0-20608 GCA_048498975.1 Actinomycetota bacterium
GGGGGGGGGGGGCTCGCCGCCCGGCGGACCAAGGGGGGGTGGCGAGCACCCTCCCCGGCGCGCCTCGTCGTTGAATCGGTGAATCGCGCTACTAAGCGAAGAAGTCGCGCGCCCGCTCGGCGACGAGGTCGGGCATCTCGTCGGCGATGAAGTGGCCGCAGCCGTCGACCAGCTCGACCTGCATGTCCTCCGCGTGGCGCTCGTAGCCGTCGAGCAGCTTCGCCGGCAGCGCCGCGTCGCCGGTCCCGAACAGCATCAGGGTCGGCACCCGCAGCCGCGCCTGGGCGTAGCGGCCGCGCATGATCGCCGGCGCCTCACGCAGGTTGAAGACGCGGTAGGTCTGGACGGCGGCCATCGCATTGCCCGGTTCGGTGAACGGCTGGGTGAAGGCCGCCAGCGTCTCCCGGTCCCAGACCTCTTTGCGGACCGAGGCGCCGACCAGCACTTTGGGGACGAAGCGGCCGCTGCGGTGCAGGCGGTAGCCGAGCCCCGGGCTGAGGATCAGCCACTGGTACCAGAACCGCCACAGGTGCGGCGCCATCGCCCGGCCGCTGGTCCAGGGCGGCAGGATGTTCAAAGCCAGGTAGCGCTGAAAGCGCTCAGGCTCGCGCAGGCAGAGCAGGAACCCGAGCCAGCCGCCCCAGTCATGGCCGACCAGCTTCACCCGCTGCAGGCCGAGCTCGTCGAGGACGGCGAGGACGTCGCTCGCCATCTCCTCCTTCTCGTAGCCGTCCGCCGGCGCCTGCGACCAGCCGTAGCCGCGCAGGTCGAGCGCCAGCACCCGGTGGCGGTCGGCCAGCGCCGGCATCAGGTGGCGCCACTCGAACCAGTTCTGCGGCCAGCCGTGCAGACAGAGCACGACGTCGTCGCCACTGCCGGCTTCGGCGAGGTGAAAGTCGACGCCGCGCGCCCGCACCGTGCGGTGGGTGACGCCCTCGACCTGGGGTAGCTCGATCATCGGTTCGGGTGGCTCACCGGCGGGGGCGCGGTGACCGGCTGCGCGCCGGGGTCGCGCCAGTCACCCGCCCCCTTCTCCCGCTCAGTGCAGCGCGGCCGCGGCCGCCTGGCGGAAGTCGTTGAGCATCTCTCCCATGACGTCGACGTCGCACGCGACCATTTCCGGCCACGGCTTGTCTGGATGCTCCGAAAGGGTCTTCAGCCCGTTGCCGCTGATCACGGCGACGACGGTGTCGTCGGGGCCGATCTTGCCCTCCTGCGCGAGCCGCGCGGTGGCGGCGATCGTCGTGCCGCCGGCCGGCTCGGTGAGGACGCCCTCGGTCGCCCCGAGCAGGTCGATCGCCTCGAAGATCTCCGGGTCCGAGGGCGCAGCGGCGAAGCCGCCGCGGGTGCGGACCGCGTCGAGCACGAGATTGCCGTCGCCGGGAGCGCCGATCGCCAGCGAGTGGGCGGCGGTCTCGGGCACCTGCGGCGAGAGCTCGCCGCCCTCGCGGATCGCGGTCGCGATCGGCGAGCAGCCGCCCGCCTGGGCGATGTTGATCTTGCAGGCGGCGGTCTCCGCCAGGCCGACGATCTCGAGCTCGTTCAGCCCCTTGTGGACGCGCGAGGAGAGGGTGCCGCCAGCGGCCGGGATCACCCAGTGGTCGGGTGCCTGCCAGCCGAGCTGCTCGACGACCTCGTAGGCCATCGTCTTTGCCCCCTCGGCGTAGAACGGCCGCAGGGTGATGTTGGCGAACTCGATGCCGCTCGCCAGCGAGAGCTCGCGGCAGGCGCGGTTGGCCTGGTCGTAGTTGGCGTCGAGCTGGCAGACCCGCGCACCGAGCGCCCGACACGCTTTCGCCTTCCCCTTCTCCATGTTGCCCGGGTAGAAGATGTAGGCGGCGGCGCCGGCCTTGGCCGCCAGCGCGGCGACCGCGGTGCCGACGTTGCCGGTCGAGACGCAGCCGACCTCGTCTTTGCCGAGCTCGAGCAGGCGGGCGATCGCCTGGCTCACGACCCGGTCCTTGTAGGAGAGGGTCGGGCGGTTGGTCGAGTCGTCCTTCAGATACAGGTTGCGCAGGCCGAGCTCGGCCCCGAGCCGGTCGGCGCGGATCAGGGGCGTCTGCCCGGAGAACTGGCCGACGCGGTCCTGGGCTGCCTTGGATGTGATCGGCAGCAGCTCCTCGAAGCGCCAGATGTTCCACGGCCGGCCGTGGATCCCACGCTCCTCGATCAGCGCCTTGGCGCGCTCGTAGTCGTAGTCGATGTCGAGGCCCTCACCGCAGGCGGGACACTTGAAGGCAGTGTCCAGCAGCGGCGTCCGGTACCCGCAGTCGCGGCAAACGAGTTCGGTCGCGACAGACCTGGTTCGTGGTCCTGCAGACCCCCCCAGATGCGGCTGCACCGCGTCGCTCATGACTCCTCCTTTGCCGCCGCGGGCCAGGCCGGCATGAGCCGGGGCGTCCGGGGCGCTGTTCTTGATTTCGCGTCGGTATAACACATGGTGTATTGACGCTCAACACTTTCTGCGTAAAGAAACGGAGAACCTGTGTCGAGACATCCACAGGAAGGTAGCGGAAGCGGCGGCTTTCGCAGAATTCTATGAAACATCCTGTCTGTAGAGTTCTTGTCAGCGGTCGTAAGAATCCCCCCGCGTGACCCCCCAGGAGCGCTTCGCAGCCAATCTCCGCAAGGCCCGCACCAAGGCCGGCATCTCCCAGGAAGAGCTGGGACAGCGCTGCGACCTGCACAGAACCGAGATCTCACTCCTCGAGCGCGCCGGGCGCGAGCCGCGGCTGGCGACGATCGTCAAGCTCGCCGGCTCGCTGGAAACCACTCCGGCCGAGCTGATCGCCGGCATCGCCTGGTCCCCCGGCCAGGGGAAGTTCGACGTCAAGCAGCCGCCGCGCGACTGAGAACGAAGGGGAGGGGCATGCGCCGGAGAGCTTGCTCCGGCGCTGCCCAGGATCCGTCATGACTTGATCCCGGCTCGAGACTGGTCCTCCTTTGCCACCCCAAGGGGTTTCCCAGTCTGATGAGCCCCACCCCCTCGCCGGATTGATCGCCCGGCAGGGAAATTCATAACACAGCATGGTGTAACAATCAAGTGCGTTTGCCCAATCGGTGGACTTCCAGGCAGTGGGCTGTCCAACCGTAGGCACAGATCGGTTCCTCTTTCCAATCCGGGGATGAATTTCCTAACGATCCGCGGGCGACGGCGCTACTGCGCAGCGGCGGCGTCTGCCCCGCCGGCCACCGGGATCGGCGCCGCCTCCGGCCAGGTCTCGAACAGCTCGCGCGCGTCCTCGCGGCCGGATGCGATCAGCAGCTCCTCGGCGAGGTGGGGGACGAACGGCGCCAGCGCCTGCAGCAGCAGGACCAGCGCCGCGACCTGGGCCTCGGCATCGGCCCGGTCGAGCTGACCGCGCCGCTTGACGACCCGCTTCTCGAAGTCCTGGATCCGCTCGAACAGGCGGGTCAGGTCGCGCAGCGACTTGTGCAGCTGCAGGTCGACGGTGTCGGCGGTGATCCGCTCGAGGCCGTTCTCGCACCATTTGCGCAGGCGGTCGCGCATGTGCTCGGTATCGGCCGCCGCCTCGGGGTCGTGGTGATGGCTCTCCAACGCCGCGAAGCGGTCCTGGCAGTAGGTCCAGACGTTGCGCAGGAAGCGGTTGGCGAAGCGGACCGCGCCGTCGCTCCAGTTCAGCGTCTTGGCCGGCCCGGCGGCGTAGAGGACCGCGAAGCGGACCGTGTCCGCGCCGTAGCGCTCGACCAGCTCGTCGGGATTGACGACGTTGCCGAGGTGCTTGCTCATCTTGCGGCCGTCGGCGATCACCATCTCGTGGAAGAGACAGCCGGCGAAGGGCTCGCCCTCGCTCATGAAGGCGAACTCGCCGTGGTCGCGCAGCGCCTTGGTCACGATCCGCTGGTCGAAGACGAAGCCGCCGGAGTCGCCACCGGCGACGAGGCGCTCGGCCGGCAGCCATGCCTGCAGGTCGGGGTGGGTGAACATCTGCTCGGCGCGGTCGGCCGGGGGGACCGCCGCCGGGACCCAGAGGAAGAGGGCGTCGAAATGGCAGTCGAGCGTGTCGGTCTCGCGCTCGGCGGGCCCGCCGCAACGCGGGCACTGCGCCGCGACGAAGTCCGCCCGCTCGGCCAGCGGGTTGCCCTCGGCGCGGGGCATCAGGTCGCGCGGCAGCACCACCGGCAGCTCGGACTCGGGCACCGGCACCGGCCCGCACTGCTCGCAGTGGATGATCGGGATCGGCGTCCCCCAGGCGCGCTGGCGGGAGATCGAGAAGTCGTTGGCGCGGTAGCGCTTGGCCTCGCGGGCGCCCTCCGGCAGCGGCGGCGCCGGGGCCTCCTCCCCGCCCTCGCCCTCCTCGTCGGGCTCGGCCGGCACCGGCACCCGCTCGATGCGAGCCGCGATGTCGCGGTCGGCCTCGTCGATCGCCGGGATCCCGAGCGCCGCGGTCGGCCCGAAGCGGGCGTCGACCAGCGGCGAGACCAGCAGCGGCAGCTCGGCCCCGTCGAGGCCGGTCAGCGAGGAGCCGGTGTCGACCACCGGCACCGAGCGCGCGTCGCGGGCGCTGCGCTCCCAGCCGCCGGAGCGCATCTGCTCGAGCTCCTCGCGCGCCGCCTCGCTGACGACCCAGCGGTCGACCTCGGGATGGCGCGGCGAGAGCAGGACGAAGCTGGCGCGGTACAGGGCGCCGCGGTGGGGGCTGAAGACAGTGAGCGTGCCGGCGTTGCCCTCGAGATCGAGCTCGACGCCCTCGCTGCGGCCGAGGATGTAGCGCTGCGTGGCGAGCGCCAGCTCGTCCCAGTTGCGCAGCTGCTCGGTGTTGGCGTCGTTCTCCTCGAGGTAGTCGGTGATCTTCAGGAACCAGGTCGGCCGCCGGATCAGCCGCACCGGGTTGTGACAGCGCCAGCAGGTGCCGCCCTCCTCGACCTGGATCGAGGCCAACGTCGTCTGGCAGGTGTCGCACCAGTCGACGGTGGCGTCGTCGCGGTAGATCATCCCCAGCTCGAGCAGGGTCAGGAACAGCCACTGGGTCCAGCGGTACTGGCCCTCGTCGGAGCTGTAGAAGACGCGGTCGTAGTCGAAGGAGAAGCCGAGCCGCTGCATCTGCTCCAGCATCCGGTCGCCGCACTGGTGCACCCAGTCGGCGGGCAGCACCTGGCGCTCGATCGCCGCCAGCTCGGCCGGCAGGCCGAAGGCGTCGAAGCCGAAGCCGAAGAGGACCGCGTCGCCGCGGGCGCGGCGGAAGCGCGCGTAGGCGTCGCCGATCGCGTAGTCGCGGACGTGCCCCATGTGCAGGTTGCCCGAGGTGAACGGGCTCGACGCCTTGACGTAGACCGGCGTCTGGTCCGGCTCCGGCGGCGGCGGCGCGTCGAAGTCCCCCCGCCCGGCCCAATCCGCCTGGCGCCCGGACTCGATCGCAGCGGCGTCGTATGCCTTCTTCTGACTCATACCTCAAGGCTACTGAGGGACCCAAGACCCCGGCTCGCGGGCGCTCAGGTCAGGCGAAGGTCCAGAGGCGGTTGCCCAAGAAGTTGAAGGGCATGGCGACGGCGACGGCGATCGCCTGGGCGGTCAGGTCGCCGACGCCGCCGACGGTGATCAGGAACTCGAGGGCGGCGAGGTTGAGGCCGAGCGAGGCGACGCTGACGACGAAGAAGCGGGCGGCCTGGAAGTGGGCCGGGCCCTCGCCGGGGCCGAAGGTCCAGTAGCGGTTCCAGAGGAAGTTGTTGGTGACGGCGACGCAGAAGGCGATCACCGCCGCGGCCAGATGGTGGACGCCGAAGCTGCCCGCGACAAGTGCGAAGACGCCGAGGTTGATCAGGTAGCCGGAGGCGCCGACGAGGCCGAACTTGAGCAGCTGCACCCAGTTCTCGCCCTGCCGGGCGGCGGCACCGATCCGGTAGGCGAGCTCGCCGGCGCTGCTCATCGGGCGCTGTGTCTGTCGGAGGGAACGGGCTCGATCATTCAGATTGAGCGGGTCAGGTTAACCGGCCTGCCGGCCACAGCGGGCCGCGCGTAAGCTCCCGTGCCGATGCGGGCGCGAAAAGGAATTGTCGCGGCGCTGGCCCTGACCGCCGCCGCGGTGGCCCTGGCGCTGATCTTCGGCGGCAAGGAGTCGAAGCCGGCCCAGGCCAGCGTCGAAGTCGCCCCCGGGCAGCCGACCGTGTCGATCATCTCGCCGCGCAACGGCGCCCGCCAGAGCAGCCACGCGGTCGTCGTCAAGGTCGCCGTCGAATACTTCCAGCTCTCCCCCGCCCACTTCGGCCACGAGCCCGAACTCCTCCAGGGCCATATCCGCTTCAGCCTCAACCGCGTCCCCGACTGCGTCGACCCGAAGAAACTCGAAGAAGCCGAAAACAGCCCGATCGGCAGCGGCCGGCTGATCGGCCCATCGCAGGACTTCCCGGAGCACTCGGGGCCCAACGGCGTCCTCGCCAAACAGATCGGGACGCAGGGCAGCTACTCGCCGGCGACCCGGCCGGAGATCTTCTACCGCAACCTCAACCCCGGCTTCTACCGCCTGGTCGTCAGCCTCGCCGAGAACAACGGCGCGCCGACCCCGAGCCACGACGTCACCACCTTCCAGGTCCTCCCCCGCCCCGGCCACGGCCCGAAACCATGCCCGAAGGGCAAGGTGCCGAGCGCCAAGGCGGCGGCGAACCTGCGCTGACCCGCTACGCGGCCGAGGATTCCGACCAGGCGCCGTAGAGCCGGGCGTAGGCGCCACCGGCGGCGATCAGGTCCTCGTGCGTGCCCTGCTCGGCGATGCGGCCGCCGTCGAGGACGACGATCTGGCCGGCGCGCCGGATCGTCGAGAGGCGGTGGGCGATGACGATCGCGGTGCGGCCGTGGAGCAGGCGCTCCAGCCCTCGCTCGATCGTTTTCTCGGTCCGCACGTCGACGTTCGAGGTCGCCTCGTCGAGGATCAGGATCCGCGGCTCGGCGAGCAGCGCCCGGGCGAAGGCGACGAGCTGGCGCTGGCCGGCGGAGAGCTGGACCCCGCGCTCGCCGACCTCGGTCTCGATCCCGTCGGGGAGGGCGGCGACGAACTCGGCGGCGCCGACCGTCGCCAGCGCCGCTTCGATCTCCTCGAGGCTCGCCTCGGGCCGGCCGAAGGCGACGTTTTCGCGGACGCTGCCGGAGAAGAGGAAGCCCTCCTGCGGCACGATCCCGAGCTGGCGCCGCAGTGCCTGCTGGCGCACCTGGCGCAGGTGGTGGCCGTCGACGAGGACGCGCCCTTTCTGCGGGTCATAAAAGCGCGCCACCAGCTTGGCGAAGGTCGACTTGCCGGCGCCGGTGGCGCCGACCAGCGCCAGCGTCTGCCCCGGCGGCACGTGCAGGTCGACGCCCTCCAGCGCCCAGGTGCCGTCAGGCGGCTCGGGCTCGTCGCTGTAGGAGAACCAGACGCCGTCGAGCTCGATCTCACCCTGCAGCGGACCGGGATCGATCGCGTCGGGAGCGTCGACCATGTCGGGGGGCGTGTCGAGCAGGTCGAAGATCTTGTCGAGCGCCGCCATCCCCTGCTGGTAGGTCGTGTAGAGCTGGGAGAGTTCCTGGATCGGTTCGAAGAAGGTGTTCAGGTAGGCGACGAAGGAGACGATGACGCCGACCTGGATCGCCCCCTCGATCGCCTGGCTGCCGCCGTAGAGCAGGATCACCGCCGTGCCCACCGAGGCCAGCATTTCCACCGCCGGGAAGTAGGAGGCGTTGAGGTAGACCGACTTCATGTTGACGTCGCGGTTCTGTTCGTTGAGCGCCGTCATCTCCGCCTCGTGGCGCGGCTCCTGACCGAAGCTGCGGACGACGCGGACGCCGCTGAGGGTCTCCTGCAGGTAGGCGGTGACGGCGGCGATCCGCTCCCGCGTCGCCCGGTAGGTGCCGGCGGAGACGATGCGGAAGACGACGCTCGCCACGGCCAGCAGCGGGAAGGTGAGGAAGGTGATCAGCGCCAGCTTCACGTCCAGCGCCAGCAGGATCACGACCACTCCGACCAACGTCATCGTGCTCGAGAACATCGTCACCAGGCCGCTGGTGACGAGCTGATTCAGCGCTTCCACGTCGTTCGTCATCCGCGAGATCAGCACGCCCGGGCTGCGCCGGGTGAAGAACCCGATCGACATCCGCTGCAGGTGGACGAAGATCCGCTCGCGCAGGTCCTGCAGCGCCCGCGTCCCGACCCAGCCGACCAGGTAGGTCTCGATCCCGGTGAACGCCGCGTAGACGAGGGCGGCGAGGACGAACGCCGCCACGGTCAGGTACAGGGCGGTGACGTCTCCGGTTTCGATCCCGCTGTCGATCGCACGGCCGATCAGGTAGGGCGGGGCGAGGCCGGCGGCGGTCTCGATCACCAGGGCGATGAACATCAGGGCCACCCGGCCGCGATAGGGGCGCAGCAGGCGAAGCATCCAGCGGACCTTGCGGCCGCGCTGGTCCTCGCCGCGAGCAAGGCGCCAGAGCGCTCCAACCAGCAGGAACGCGTTCCGGATGCCCGGCTGCTGCTCGCCGTCCCGCCGGCCCGGGAGCCTCATAGGCGCGCCATCTCCTCGCGCTCCTCGAGGTCGCGCTGCAGGAAGACGCTGTCGGCGAGCCCGTGCTCGGCGATCTCACGATAGAAGCCGCAGCCCGCCATCAGCTCCTCGTGGGTGCCGACGTCGACGATGCGGCCGCCGTCGAGGACGACGATCTGGTCGGCGAGCGAGACGGTCGAGAGGCGGTGGGCGATGATGAAGGTGGTCCGCCCGGCCATCGCCTCGCGCAGCCCGGCCTTGATCTGCGCCTCGGTGGTCGCGTCGACCGAGGAGGTGGCGTCGTCGAGAATCAGGATCCGCGGATCGGCGAGCAGCGCGCGGGCGATCGCGATCCGCTGGCGCTGGCCGCCGGAGAGGGTCAGGCCGCGCTCGCCGACCCTGGTCTCGTAGCCGTCAGGGAGGTCGCGGATGAAGGCGTCGGCCTGGGCGCGCCGGGCCGCCACTTCGATCTGCTCGCGGCTGGCGTCCTGATGGGCGTAGGCGATGTTCTCGGCGACGCTGGCGGTGAAGAGGAAGCTGTCGTCGGCGACGAAGGCGATCTGCGAGCGCAGCGAGTCGAGGTCGACGGCACGGACGTCAGTGCCGTCGACGGTCACGGTGCCCTCGGAGGGTTCGTAGAGGCGGGCGATGAGGCCGACGAGGCTGGTCTTACCGGCGCCCGAAGGGCCGACCAGGGCGACGGTCTGGCCGGCCTCGACGTGGAGGTCGACGCCGGTGAGGGCCGGGGAGCCGCCGTCGTAGCGCAGGGCCACCCCGCGCAGCTCGACCTCGCCGCCCCCGGCGGGCAGCGCCGGCGCCCCCGGCGGGCTCTGGATCTCCGGTTCGCGGTCGAGGACTTCGAACATCCGGTTGCCCGAGGCGATCGCGCGCTGGGCCATCGCCATCGCCGCGCCGAGCATCCGCGTCGGTCCGGCGAGCATGCGCACGTAGGTGAAGAAGGCGACGAACGCACCGAGGCTGAGACTGCCGTCGATCACCTCGCGGCCGCCGACCAGGAGCACCATGGCGATCCCGATTTCCGGCAGCAGGCCGATCAGCGGCGAGAAGACGGACTGCAGCCTGGTCGAGTAGATGCTCTGGTCGAAGACGCGGGAGATGCTGCGCTGGAAGCGGTGAAGCTGATGTTCCTCGCGGGCGAACGCCTTGACGATGCGGATCCCCGAGACGTTCTCCTCGGCCTCCGCGGTCAGCTCGGCGATGCGCTGCTGCACCTCCTGCTGGGCGGGACGGGAGACGCGGTTGTAGCGGGAGGCGCTGAGCACGATCAGCGGCGCCGGCAACAGCGCGATCAGCGCCAGCAACGGGTTGATCGCGATCATCACCACGCCGGCGATGACGATCGTCAGCACCGCCTGGGTGATGAAGACCAAGCCGTAGCCGAGGAAGAAGCGGATCGCCTGCAGGTCGACGGTCGCGCGCGACATCAGCTGGCCGGTCTGCTGGCTGTCGAAGAAGCCGAGGTCGAGCCGCTGCAGGTGCGAGTAGAACTGCTGGCGGAGGTCGAATTCGACCGCCAGCGAGACCTTGCCGGCAACCAGGCGCCGGACGACGGTCAACCCCATGCGGAGGATGCCCGCGCCGAGGATCGCCAGGGCCAGCGGCAGCAGGTCAGGCTTGTTGCCGTCCTGGATCGCATTCACCGCTTCCCCGACCAGCCAGGGGATCAGCACACCCATCCCCATCGCCGCCCAGGCGAAGACCAGCGACCCCCACAGCTGCAACCTGTAGGGACGCAGATAGCCGAGCAAACGCCGATAAGTGCGCATCATTACTCACTATACAAAGTGAAGTAATGCGTTCTTACCGTTGGGAACGCGCTGTTCCCCGGGCTCGCCACGCGAGCCGGATACCTCAGCCTGGACCGACGCCGCCCGAAGACCCGCCTTCTTCGCCGCCGCCTTCCGGGGTCACTTCTTCAATCCCGGCGCCGCCTTCTTCGGGCGTGACTTCTTCGATCCCGCCTTCTTCTTCGGGAACGTATTCTTCTTCGACCCCGCCTTCTTCGACTTCGATCCCGCCTTCTTCGATTTCGCCTTCGGCTTCAGCGGAACCGCCGGTGGAGGGGGCGACCGTCGGGGCGCTTGCTTCTTTGCTGCACTCTTCGAAGCCGAAGGCGCCGGACTGGGTCTGGAATTCTTCGAGCGCGATCTGCGCCGCGGAGCTCGCTTCGGTCGTCGATTCGCCGTTTTCGGAGGCAATCTTCAGTTCGCCCTCCGCTTTCGCCAGCTCTTCGGCCGCCTGCGTCACCGTCATGTATTCGCTGGCGCCTTCGCTCGGCGGCCCGAGCTGCTCGATGTCGCTGACCATGCCGACGTAGAGGTTGGCGATCTGGCTGATCTGGGTCGACGGTTCGGCGGCGGAGTTGGCGGTCGAGCCGACCGCGGCATTGACCTCGGCGCAGATCGCGTCGCCCTGGCTGATCAGCTCCGCCTTACTCAGCGCTTTCTCTTCTTCCGTCGTCGCCTGCGTCGCTTCGCTGGTGTCGCCGCCCCCACCCCCGCCGCAGCCGGCGAAGGCGAGCGCCAGCAGCGCGACGAGCGCGAGCGCGATCAGGTGGTGCCGGGAGGGCTTCATCAGGGTGGCGACGCTAGCAAAGCGATTCGACGGCTTTGCAGGGAATAAGAAGCTGCGCCCCAGGGACTCGAACCCCGACTACCTCGTCCAGAGCGAGGCGTGCTGCCATTACACCAGGGCGCAAAGGTCCAACGGAGGATATCGATGGCGGGGGGAGAGATGCCGGCGCCCATGACTTGGGGCGAGACGATGCGATCAACGGCGACATGTAAACAAAAATGTAGACTCGCTCCATGGCACGGGTTGAGACGACCACGATTCGAGTCCGGCGAACCACCCACGAACGCCTCCAAAGAGCGGCAGAGGAGGCAGGGAAAAGCGTGACCCAACTGGTTGAAGAGACCGCGGATCTGTTCGAGGAGAATCGGATCCTCGAAAGCGCCCTCGATGCCTGGGCGCGCATGGCGGAACGGACCCCGGAGGAAATCGCGCGCGACAACGCTCGTGACGAGGAGTGGGTCCGCGAGCTCGAAGCCCTGCCACCATCTAACCGCGACTGACGTGGCCGATCCTCCCCGCCGAGGCGAGATCTTCCTCGCCGATCTCGATCCCGTCGTGGGCCGTGAGCAGGAAGGGCAGCGACCGTTTCTGGTCCTCTCGATTGCAGCGATGAATCGGGCGCCACTGGGGCTCGCGATTGGGCTACCGGTGACCTCGACCGACTGGTCCAACTCGCTCCACGTGCGGATCGAGCCCGCCGAGAGCGGCCTGCCACTGATCAGCTATGCGATGCCGGAGATGATCCGATCCGTGTCGACCCTGCGCTTCAAGCGGCGTCTAGGCCGAGTCGGAAGAGACAGCTTCGAACTGGCCTCCAACCGCGCCGGCGTCCTCATCGGCCTCGGCGAGACGAAGTTCTAAGCGATCTGCGAGAGATCCGAGCCGGGGTCCGCGATCGCCTCGCGGGCCCCGGAGACGTCGACCCCGTCGGCCAGCATCCGGCGCGCCTCGGCGAGGTCCTCGGAGCGCTCGACGCTGAGGCAGCCGGCGACGCGGCCGTCCTTCAGGTACCAGACGGAGAACTCGCCAGCGGCGCGGTCGCCGCGCCAGATCTCCTCGTCCCAGTCCTGCGCCGGGCCGACGTACTCGAGGCTGGCCCAGTCGGCGAGGTCGCTGAAGAAGTAGGGCACGACCTCGTAGTCGGCGTCGGCGCCGAGCATGTTGCGGGCGGCGTGCATCCCCTGCTGCATCGCCACGTCCCAGTGCTCGACCCGGATCCGGCGGCCGTGGACGACGCTGTCATAGCTGCAGCAGTCGCCGGCGGCGTAGATGCCGGGCACCGAGGTCTGCAGCTTGGAGTCGCAGAGGACGCCGTTGTCGACCGCCAGCCCGGCCCGCTCGGCCAGCATCGTGTCGGCCCGCACCCCGGTCCCCATGACGACGGCGTCGCACTCGAGGGTCAGGCCGCTCTTCGTCACCACCGCCTTGACCCGGCCATCGCCCTCGAAGGCCTCCAGCTCCTCGCCGCCGTGGAACTCGACCCCACGGGACTCGATCTGCTCCTGGAACCAGGAGCCGGCGTCGGCGCCGAAGGTGCGCGAGAGCGCGACGTCCTCGAGCGCGACGATCGCGCACTGCGTCCCCTGGGCGGTCAGCGAGGCGGCAACCTCGGTGCCGATGTAGCTGCCGCCGATCAGCACCACGCGCTCGGCCCCCTCGGCGTCGGCGCGGATCGCGTCGGCGTTGCCGAAGGCGCGCAGGTAGTGGATGCCCTCGTTCTCGGCGCCCTCGACGCGGAGGATGTTGACCAGCGCCCCGGTGGCGATCAGCGCCTTGTCGAACTCCACCTCCTCGCCGCCCTGCAGCTTCGCCGTCCGCGCCGCGGGGTCGAGCGACATCACGTTGCGGCTGGTTGCCAGCTCGACCGCGTTGGCCTCATACCACTCGGGCGCCTCGACGTAGGCGTCGGCGCGGGGCGCCTCGCCACGCAGGTACTCCTTGGAGATCGGCGGCCGTTCGTAGGGGGGCTCCGGCTCGCGGCCGACGAGCAGGATCGAGCCTTCGGCTCCCCGCGCCCGCAGTTCCTTGGCGCAGTGGGCGGCGGCGAAGCCGCCGCCGATCAGCAGGAAGTCGACCTTGCGGTCAGGCACCGTTGCCGTTGCTGTCTGGTCCGAAGAGAGCCTTCAACTCGTCCTCCTTACCCGGATCCAGCACGGCGAGAACCTCGTCGCCTTCCTCCAGCACGGTGTCGGCGGTGGGGACGAAGCCCTTGCCCGAGCGCAGCACCGAGATCAGCAAGCTGCCCTCGGGCATCGCCAGGTCGCCGACCCGCCGCCCGATCAGGCCCGAGTCCTTGCCGAGCAGCATCTCGATGATCTCCAGCTGCTCCTCCTGCAGGTCGAGCAGGTGGACGAGGCCGTACTCGGGCACCTCGTGCTCGAGCAGGCGCAGGATCAGGTCGGTGGCCGAGACCGAGGGCTTGATCCCGAGCAGGTCGAAGTGCTGGCGGTTGCGGGGGTTGTTGACGCGGGCGATGATCTGGTCGACGAGGTACTTCTCCTTCGCCACCTGGCAGATCAGCATGTTGTCCTCGTCGTCGCCGGTCAGCGCGATCACCATGTCGGCGCGCTGGATCCCGGCCCGCTCCAGCACCCAGAGCTCGGAGGCGTCGCCGTAGGAGACGTTGTGCTCGAGCTCCTGCTCGACGGTCAGGTAGCGGCGGCGGTCGCTCTCGATCAGGGTCACCTCGTGGCCCTTTTCGAGCAGCTCTCGCGCCAGGTTCCAGCCGACCTTGCCCGCTCCGACGACGATGATGTACATGGCTCTCCCCCGCCCTCCTACGCGACTTCCGCGGCCGCGTCGGGCGAGGGGCCGCCGCGCCCGGTCGATTCACGCACCGCCGACTCGAGCATGTCGATCGCGACCTTGGTCGGGCAGACGGTCTGCAGCCCCTGGCGCCGGTACCACTCGGCGCGCAGCGGGTCGAGGACGCGGGCGATCACGGTCGGCACCTCGTAGCGGCGCTGGGCGATCTGGGCGATGACGATGTTGGTGTTGTCGCCGTCGGTGGAGGCGATGAAGACGTCGGCCTGGCCGATCCCGGCGGCCTCCAGGGCCTCGGTCTCGAGGCCGGCGCCGACGGTGAACTGGCCGCCGAGGTCCTCCCAGCTCTTCTCCAGCCCGACCTCGAGCCGGGCGTGCGACTCGGGGTCCTCGTCGAGGCAGGAGACGGTGTGGCCCTCGCGGAGCATTCCGCGAGCCACCGAGGAGCCGACCCGGCCGCAGCCGACGATCAAGACGAACATTGGCCGGATACTAGGAGGTCTCAGCCGCGGCGGGGGTCTCCGGCGGCGCCGTGAGAAGCACCCGGCAGGGGGCTTTCTTCAGCACGTACTCGGTGGCGGCGCCGATCTCGGCCGGCTTGGCGGCGCCGATGCCGCCGATCTTGGCGCCGCCGCGGATCTTCGTCGGCGGCTCGCCGCCGATCACGATCGCCTCCGAGCCGAAGCGGCGCGCCGCCTCGAGGATCCCGGCGCCGACCTTGCGGGCGCGGATCACCTCGGTGCTGACGTCGACGTCCTCGTACTCCTCGCCGACCTCGCGCGCCCGCTGCAGCGCCCGCTGCGCCGCTTCCTCGCGCTCTTTCGGCAGCTCGGCGTCGAGCGGCAGCGTCAGCGGCACTTCGATCACGTAGACGACGTCGAGGTGCGCCTCGGCGCCGTCCTCGCCCTCGCTCTCGGCGGCGGCGAGGCGGCCGGCGGTGGCGACGATGTCGTCGTCGAGCTTGGTGCCGAAGACCGGCACGAGGATGTTGCGGAATTCGACCTCGGGCACCTGCTTGGTCAGCGCCTTCTCGGTCACCGAGACCCGCCGGGTCAGCGTCGTCCCCTCGATCAGCTTGCGGTAGACGACGTAGAAGACGAGCCCGAAGGCGAGCCAGCCGATGCCGACCCAGCGCGCGGTCGAGTGGAAGGCGAGGACGCTGAGGAAGGCGAGCCCGCTGAGCACCGCGGCGACGAGCGCCGACCAGGGCAGCTCGGCCTTCTCCCCCCAGCGCAGCCCGTAGGGAATGCGGAACGGACGCGAACGTTCGGGGTCCTTGATCCGCAGGCGGATGATCGAGAGGTGGGCGATCGTGATCGCCAGGGTCGCGCCGAAGGCGTAGATCCCGGCCAGCAGCTTGACGTTGGTCGGGATCACCAGCCCGAGGGCGATCACGCCGCAGATCGCGATCGCGATGTAGGGGGTCGCGGTGCGGCGCTCGAGCTTGCCGAGCCAGCTCGGGAT
The DNA here is from genome assembly GCA_048498975.1 of Actinomycetota bacterium. Lineage (GTDB taxonomy): Bacteria > Actinomycetota > Thermoleophilia > Solirubrobacterales > 70-9 > VAYN01. Next base: position 15,292 of record JBEHWY010000056.1, read on the forward strand.
CTGGCGGTTGATCGCCAGGGTGTAGATGTGGCGGGAGACGCCGAGCATCGAGGTGTTGGCCGCCCAGAAGAGGACCGGCGCGGCGACCAAGGCGACCGCCCAGCGCATCGTTTCCGCCACCCAGTGCGGGTGGAAGGCGGAGACGACGCCGAGCACCGGCTCCTCGATGTAGGTCGATCCGAGCGCCGTTTCGGGGCCGTGCGGGGTGGCGACGACCGGCACCGCCATCAGCGCGATCGCCGCCATCCCGGCGTAGACCAGCGGCACCGCGAAGGCGCCCAGGGTTGCCACCCGCTTCAGGTCGCGGCGGCTGACTTCGATGTCCGGGGCGAGGTCGGAGGCGGCCTCGATGCCGGCGTAGGCGAGCATCGCGATCACCGCCGCGTAGACGATGTCGCGCACGTTGGGCTGGGAGAAGAGGTCGACCTGGTCGGTGAGACGGTCGGGGTGCAGGACGACGAGGACGCCGACGACGATCACCGCCAGCTGCAGCGCCAGGTCGGCGAGGGCGAGGAGGCCGAGTGAGCGCTGGCGGCCGCGGCCGGTGACGTTGAGGATGTTGAGCACGCAGACGCCGGCGATCACCAGGGCGGCGACGCCGATTTCCCAGCCGGCCTCGTTGAAGCCGCCCCAGATCGGCTCCAGGTAGTGCGGCACCGAGATCGCCGCCAGGGCGAGGACGATCAGGTAGTCGAGCAGGATCACCCAGCCGGCAATGAAGGCGACGAGCTCGTTGAAGGCGTGGCGGGCGAAGCTCGAGGAGCCGCCGCGCTCGCGCAGCATCGCGCCGCCCTCGACGTAGGTCAGCGTCGTCAGGCCGAAGAGCAGGCCGGAGGCGAGGAAGATCAGCGGCGTCAGCCCGAGGCCGCGCTCGGCGACGACGCCGAGGGCGAAGTAGATCGAGAAGCCGACCGCCGAGTAGGCGGCGGCGAACAGCCAGGGGACGCCGAGGCCGCGCTGCAGGCGGCCGTCCCGCTGCGGCGGGCCCGGCTGGGCGGGATCGCCGCTCACGGCTTCCTCTTCGCGTTGACCCAGAGCCGGCCGGCGCCGACGAGGAGGAAGGCGATTCCCATGATCACACCAAGCGAGGCCGGGCCGCCGCCGTTGGCGAGGGTGACGACGAGCACCAGCAGCCCGATCGCGACGAAGACCAGCGAGAAGCCCGTCACCGCCCCGCGGTAGGCGTTCAAGGCGTCACCTCGGCCAGGGCTTCGGTCGGGATCGCCGGCGTTTCGCTGGCTTCGGAGACGACGATCACGCGGCAGGGGCGCTCGCCGAGGATCGTCTGCAGGGTCTTGTCGTAGAGCGGCACGCCGCCGCGCCGGCGCAGGCCGACGACGATCGCCGCCGCCTCGATCTCCGCCGCCTCGTCGGCGATCGAGTAACCGGCCTGGCCCGGCCGCACGCGGGCGACGTGGCCGGTCACGCGCTGGCCGCCGATCAACCGCGCCTCCTCGATCTTGCGCTGCGCCACCGCTTCCTGCTCGGGCAGCTCGGCGTTCAGCGGCAGGTGGGTGGGCACGGTCATCATCGAGTGGACGTGGATGCCGCGGCGCCGCTTGGAGGCGAGCTTGACCGCCGTCGCGACCATCTCCGGCGAGAATTCTTCGTCGTCCTCGAAGCCGACCAGGACGCTGCGGTACTCGACCTCCTCGACCCCGAGCGGCTCGGGCAGCACGACCTTGACCGTCTCGGTCAGCGGCAGCTTTTGGTTGCGCCGGTAGAGGACGTAGACGGCGATCCCCAGCACCATCCAGGCGGTGCCGACGAACAGCGTGCGCGGGTTCAGCGCCATCACCACGATCCAGGCGGCGAAGGTGCCGAGGCCGCCGAGCACGGCGGTGATCGGCACGTTGAAGCCGAACATCGGCGGGTTCAGCGGCGGTTTCCAGGTCCGCTCCACGTCCGGGTGTTTTCGCCGCAGCTGGATCACCGCGACGTGGGCGATCGTGAACGAGAGCATCGCGCCGAACGAGTACATCGTCGCCAGGAAGTCGGTCTGTCCCGGCAGCAGGGTGACGATCGCGATCGCGGCGAAGATCCCGATTGCGATGTAGGGGGTGCGGTACTTGGGATGGACCTGGCGCAGGCCCTCGGGCAGCTGCCGGTGCTGGCCCATCGAGTAGGTCAGCCGGGAGACGCCGATCAGGCCGGCGTTGGTCGCGATCAGCAGGATCACCGCCGCCAGCACGCCGACGTAGTAGCGGAGGATTTCGGTCGGGCCGTGGGCGAGGCCGAGGTTCTCGACGATGCCGAGGATCGGGTCGTCGGCGTAGGTCGAGCCGAGCGCCGTCGTGTAGTGGCCGGCGGCGTCGTGGGTGACCGGCATCGCCGAGAGGGCGACGATCGGGATCAGCAGGTAGAGGCCGAGCACGGCGATGACGACGAGGCCGACGCTGTTGGGGATCGTCCGCGCCGCGTCCTTGGCCTCCTCGGCCATGTTCGAGATCGTCTCGATCCCGGTGTAGGCGATCATCCCGACCGCGATCCCGAGCGCGAAGTCGCTCCAGGTCGGCGCCACGCCGAGGTGGACGTTGTCGACCAGGATCTGCGGGTTGAAGACGAGGACGAGGCCGATCCCGACCAGGACGACCTGGGTGGCGAGGTCGGCGACGGCGAGGATCAGGTTCAGTTTCGCCGACTCCTCGGTGCCGCGGATGTTGATCAGCGCCAGGCCGACGATCAGCACCGCGCCGCCGATGATGTCGCCGGGGCTCTGGCCGAGCCAGGGCCAGAAGACCGCCAGGTAATGCGGCACGAAGAAGGCCGAGATCGCGACCGTGATCGTGTAGTTGAGCATCTGCCCCCAGGCGGCGATGAAGCTGACCAGCTCGTTGAAGGCATGGCGGGCGAAGCTCGAGGAGCCGCCGGCCTCGGGGAACATCACCGTCGCCTCGGCGTAGGTGGCGGCGGTGGCGGCGAAGATCAGGCCGGAGACGACGAAGGCGATCGGCGTCAGGCCGAGGGCGAAGGCGGCGGTGACGCCGAGCGCGTAGTAGATCGAGGAGCCGACGTTGCCGTAGGCCGCCGAGAACAGCGCGCCGACGCCGTGGACGCGGCTCAGCGACTCGTCTCTGGGGATGCGCTGGGCCATCTAAGAGGGATACGAACGGGTCACTGACCCGAATATACGGCGGCGGCCGGTGCTCTCCGCACGTGGGCGCGCGTCAGCCCGGCCGGCTCCGTGCAGCCGCAGAGCGCCAGCGCCAGCTCGAACTCGGCCCGCAGCATCTCCAGCACCCGCGCGACCCCGGCCGCGCCGCCGGCCGCCAGACCCCACAGCGGCGGCCTCCCGACCAGCACCGCGTCGGCGCCGAGCGCGAGCGCGATCGCGACGTCGGTGCCGCGGCGGATGCCGCCGTCGACCAGGAGCGGGACGCGGCCGGCGACCGCGTCGACGATCTCGGCGAGGACGTCGGCGGTGGCGAGCGCGCAGTCGAGCTGGCGGCCGCCGTGATTGGAGACGACGACGCCGCCGGCGCCGTGCTCGACGGCGAGCGCGGCGTCCTCGCCGGTGAGGATCCCCTTGACCAGCACGGGGACCGGCGCTTCGCCGGCGAGGCGTTCGAGCGTCTTCCAGTCGGCCGCCAGGGTCATCAGGTCGAAGGTGTCCTCGACTGTGACCGAGCGGGTGCCGAGCGCGGCTTCGACGCTGGGGATGCCGAGCTCGGCCGGCAGGTGGAAGCCGTTGCGGCGGTCGCGCTCGCGGTTGCCGCCGGGCGGCAGGTCGGCGGTGACGACGATCGCCTCGAAGCCGCTGCCGACCGCCTCGTCCATCAGCGCCCGGGTGATGCCGGCGTCGCGGAACTCATAGAGCTGGAAGAAGCGGCGCCCGCCCGGCGCCGCGGCGGCGACCTCGCTCGGCCGGGCGGTGGCCAGGGTCGAGAGGCACATCGCCGTCCCCGCCGCGGCGGCGCCGCGGGCCATCGCCAGCTCGCCGTCGGGGTCGACCAGCCGCTGGTAGGCGACCGGGGCGACCAGGATCGGCATCGAAAGCGGCGCCCCGAACAGCTCGATCTCGGTGCCGACGGCGGAGACGTCGACCATCACCCGCGGTCGCAGCCGCCACCGTTTCCAGGCGAGGAGGTTGTCGGCGAGGGTGATCTCGTCGCCGGCGCCGCCGGCGAAGTAGCCGAGGACGCCGGGCTCCAGCTTCTCGTGCGCGATCCGCTCCGGGTCGGAGAGGTTGATCCAGCTCTCGCTCATCGGCCGGGAAACTAGCGCTACCGTGTGCGCGGTGAGTGCGCGGCGGGGGCCAACTCGGGCGCAGATCCGGCGTCGCCGCGCGGTCGCCCTGACGGCGCTGGTCGCCATCGCCGCGCTCGGGGTCTACCTGGCGCTGAACGCGACGGTGCTGGCGCCGGTCGACAAGCACGGCTCGCGCTTCGTCCATCTCGATCTGCACAGCCGCGCGGTCGGCCGCGATCTCGGCGTAAACGTGATCGTTCCCAAGCAGGCGGGGCCGGCGGGCAAGCGCTGGCTGATGGTGATGCTGCACGGCCGCGGTGGCAACGAGTCGAGCTTCAACGACCAGGTCTTCGAACACCTCGGCGAAGTCCACGGCAAGGCGCCGGTCTACGTCTTCCCCGATGGCGGCGACCACGGCTACTGGCACAACCGGGCCGAAGGCGACTGGGGCGACTACGTGATGGACGAAGTGATCCCGACCGTGGTCAAGCGCTTCGGCGTCGATCCGCACCGCGTCGCGATCGGCGGCATCTCGATGGGCGGCTTCGGCGCGCTCAACTTCGCCCTCCAGCACCCGGGCCGCTTCTGCGCCGTCGGCGGCCACTCCCCCGCCCTCTGGCTCGAGGCCTCCGAAACGGCCCCCGGCGCCTTCGACGACGAAGCCGACTTCGAGCGCAACGACGTGATCGGCACGGTCGAGGCCAACCCGGGCGCCTTCGGCGCCACCAAGGTCTGGGTCGACTACGGCGAGACCGACGACTTCCACCCCTACGACGAGACCTTCGTCGCCGCGATGGAAGCCAGCGAAGCGGACTTCACGCATCACTCGTGGCCGGGTGGGCACGAAGGGTCGTACTGGGACGCGCACTGGCCGCAGTACCAGCGGTTTTACGTGGGGGCGCTGAAGGACTGCTGAGGGGGTGGGGGGCGCGGGTGAGGGATGGGACGGGCGATTGGGCCTGACCCGCACCCCCACAGGGCTGGTAGTGGTGCGGGTCAGGCCTTAGTTCGGGAGGTATCGGGGAGGGACGCCGTGGGTCGCGCCGTTGTCGACTTTGTGCTCCCTATATACCGAAACTCGGGAGAGTGCCTCGTGGTCACGGGCCGACATGCGTTCCGCACGTGACCC
>JBEHWY010000057.1:0-20049 GCA_048498975.1 Actinomycetota bacterium
TCTGTTTTTGGGGGGTCTTCCCCGGAAGTTGTCCCGTCGGCCCCGCGTCCTTCGCTGGGGTGGGGTCGAGGATGCCTAGGTGGTGGGCTTCGGCTTCGTCGTAGGTGCGGACGGGGGTGACGCCGTGCTCGCCGGAGCCGACGACCAGCACCTCGCGGCCGGCGCGGACGACGTGCAGGGAGCGGTTGGAGCCGAGCGGCAGCGTCGCCACGCCGCTAAGGCCGTGGCCGCTCGCCTTCTCCTCGCGGCTGGCCTTGACCTGCTTCAGCACCCAGCGCAGGCCGAAGATCACGGCGAGCACGATCGCCAGGCCGACGATCGTCCGCACCAAGTTGCCGCCGCCGGCCGCGTGGGAGCTCGCAGCGTGACCGCTGAGATCGAGCGGCGCGTCTTCGCCGCTGGCGGCCACGGTGGCCAGGACCGGTGATATGAGCAGGTTCATCGAGGGCGGATCCGCAGCGGATCGCCCCCGTTAATCGCCCGTGCCGGGCTCAGCTTTAGGGAGCGGCACCTCCCGCCTCGGCCTCAGCACCGGCCTGGGCCGCCGCCGCGACCGGCTCCCGGGGCGGCGGCTCGGGTTCCGCCTCCTCGTCGCCGGCAGCCTTCGTCTCACCCCGATCGACCACCCCGGCTGCGATTTCCGTGATCCGCAGTCCCAATTCCTCATCGATCGCGACCACCTCGCCGCGGGCGATGACGCGGCCGTTGACCAGCAGGTCGACCGGGTCGCCGGCGAGCCGCCCGACGGTGACGACGCTGCCCGGGCCGAGCGCCAGCGCCTCGCCGATCGTCATCCGCGTGCGCCCGATCTCGACCGCCAGCTCGACCGGCACGTTCTGCAGCCGCCCGAGGTCGGTCTCCTGACCGCCCTCCTGCGCCTCGGCGGCGAGCTCCTCGTAGCGGACCTCCTCGGCGCTCATCACTGCACCACCAGGTCGGTGAAGGCGACCGACTCGGTTTCGACGTCGGTCTCGCGGTCGATCGCGTGCTCGATCTTGCGCTCGTAGCCGTGCCGGCCCTGGCGCGAGGTCAGTGCCGTCGCCGAGGCGCCGGTCAGGGTGTCGGTGACGATCTCGCGCACCAGTGGCTCCTGGGCGAGGGTGCCGAACCCTTCCGGCGGCGCCGCGGCGCCGGCCGTCGACTGGCCCGGGCCGAGCACCAGCGCCACGGTCAACTTCGCGTAGCGCCCGTCGGCGAGGTTGACGACGAATTCCTTGGGCAGCACGTAGACCTCCCCTTTGACCTTGGCTTTCGATTCTTCGGGCGCCGCGAGGACGAGTTTGTAGGCCGCGATCCCGAGCACCAGAACCAGGATCGGGACGATGATCTTCAGCTTGCGTTTCATTCGGCAGGCGCCCCTCCTGGTGGCGCGACGGTGCCCCGCAGCAGCGCGATTTCGACGCGCCGGTTGCGGGAGCGGCCCGCTTCGGTGGTGTTCGGGGCGATCGGCCGCAGACCGGCGACGCCGGTCGCTTCCAGGCGCCGGGCGGCGACGCCGTGGCTCGCCATGTAGCGGACGACGGCGGCGGCGCGGGCGGTCGAGAGCTCCCAGTTGCTCGGGTACTGGCCGGTCGAGATCGGGACGTCGTCGGTGTTGCCCTCGACCGAGATCGGGTGGCTGGGGTCGACGTCGACGAGGTCGGAGATCTTGCTCAGCAGCGGGTCGGCCTCGGCCTTGACCACGGCGCTGCCGGAGTCGAAGAGGACCTGGTCGGTGAGCAGGCGGATGACCAGCCCGCGCGAGGTCACCATCGTCTCGATCGAGGCCGAGAAGCCGTGGCGCTGCGCGTAGGAGTCGAGTTCGCGCTTCAGCCGCAGGAACTCGTCCTGTTCGACGCTGGGCGAGGTCGAGGGGCTGGCGAGCGCCGCGGGGACCGGCTGCTGGGTCGGCGGCGCGGCCGACTTCTGGGCGCCGCCCTCGGGCAGGATCGAGCCGCCGCCGCTGAGCACCTTCGGCGTGAACGCGTTCTGCAGCACCTCCTTCAGCGTGTGGAACTTGGAGACGTTCACCGAGGAGATCGAGAACAGCACCATGAACAGCGCCATCAGCAGCGTGATCATGTCGGCGTAGGTGAGCAGCCAGCGCTCGCCGTCGGCGTGGCCCTCGTCGCCGCCGCGGCGTTTGCGGCCGCGGCGCCGGCTGCGGGTGGCGCGGGCGGAGCTCATGCCGGCACCCGCACCGGGTCGGGCTCGGGGTCGCGGGCGGGCCGCGAGCGTTCGGGGCTGGGCTGGGCCGCCTCGCGCTGCTCGGGCGGGACGAAGGCGATCAGCTTGTCGGCGACGATCCGCGGGTTGTCGCCGGCCTGGATCGCCAGCACCCCCTCGATCGTCAGTTCGCGCAGCGCCATCTCGGCTTCGGAGATGTGCTTCAGCCGGTTGCCGACGGGCAGGAAGATGACGTTGGCCGAGGCGACGCCGTACAGCGTCGCGATGAAGGCGCCGGAGATCGCCGGCCCCAGCGTCTCCGGTTTGTCGAGGTTCTCGAGCACGTGCACGAGCCCCATCACGGTGCCGATGATCCCCATCGTCGGCGCGAAGCCGCCCGCCTTCTCGAAGACCGAGCGGCCCTCGGCGTGGCGGGCGCTGGTGCCGTCGATCTCGTTCTCCAGCACCTGCAGGACCAGCTCCGGTTCGGTGCCGTCGACGACCAGCTGCAGGCCCTTGCGGGTGAAGTCGTCGTCGAGCTTCTCGATCTCGCCCTCCAGTGCCAGCAGGCCGTCGCGGCGGGCGCGGTCGGCGAGCGAGACGAGCAGCTCGACGCGGCCGGCGAGGTCCGGTTTCTCGGCCGACATCGCCTTCTTGTAGAGGGAGGGGATCCGCTTCATCGCCTCCATCGAGGTCGAGGCGAGGGTGGCGCCGAAGGTGCCGCCGAGCACGATCAGCATCGCCGGGATGTTGAAGAAGGCACCGACCGCGCTGCCCTCCATCAGGGCGCCGAGCAGCAGGCCGCCGATGGCGGCTGCGATTCCGATCGCGGTCGAGGCCTTCATGGTCGTGCTTCTCCGTCTCCTAGTTGTCCGTCAGGTAATCGGCCGCGTGCAGGGGCGCTTCAGCCATCCGCGTGCGCTTCAGGGCGCGCTCGAGGATGCCGACGCGCCACTCGCGCACCGCCGCCGTGACCGAGTCGGGCGACTCGGCGACGACCAGCTTCGAGCCGGTGGTCAGGGTGACGACGGTGTCCGGGGTCGACTCGACCGTGAGGACGAGGTCGGGGTTGAGGTCGAACTCGTGGTTCTCGCCTCCGAGGCGGTGCAGGCGGATCATCGCTTCAGGTTCACCAGGTCCTGCAGCATTTCGTCGGCGGTCGAGATCACCCGCGAGTTCGCCTGGAAGCCGCGCTGGGCGGCGATCATGTCGGTGAATTCGGTGGCGAGGTCGACGTTCGACATCTCCAGCGTGCCGCTGATCGTCAGCCCGAATTCGCCGCCCGGGGTGCCGTCGTTGGCGGCGCCGGAGGCGGCGCTTTCGATCCAGCGGTTGCCCGAGGTGCGGACCAGGCCGGCTTCGTTGGCGAAGGTCGCGATCGAGAGGTAGCCCGCCGTTTCGCGGGCGCCGCCGCCGGCCGGGACGTAGGTGACCGAGCCGTCCTGGCCGATCGAGACGTCGGTCGCCCCGGCCGGCACCTGGATGTAGGAGTTGGGGGCGCCGGCGCCGGCGGCGGTGCGGCCCATGACGAAGTTGCCGTCCTGGGTGGTGAGAAAGCCTTCGGAGTCGAAGGTGAAGTTGCCGCCGCGGGTGTATTCGAAGTTGGTCGGCAGCGCCGGCGGGGTGCCGCCGCCGATGATGAACATGCCCGGGCCCTGGATCGCGACGTCGGTGACGTTGCCGGTCGCCTGCAGGGTGCCGGAGCCCATCAGGTTGTCGATCGAGTTGATCTGTACCCTGAGCCCGACTTGTGCCGCGTTGCGGCCGCCTTTGCCGGCGCCCTGCGCCGCGGCGCCGATCTGCATCTGGCTGAGCGAGTCCTTGAACGTCGCCCGGCTCGCCTTGTAGCCGACGGTGTTGACGTTGGCGATGTTGTTCGCCGTCACGTCGAGCATCGTCTGGTGCGATTTGAGGCCGCTGATCGCGGCGAACATCGCTCGCATCATGGTTGCGTCACTTCCTTTCGCGGCCTCCCCAGTGGGGTCCAGCCGTGGGTGATTCGAACGCTCGTGGCGCTCGCTGTCATGGCCGTGCGAGTCATGCGAGCACGGCGCTGTCGATGTTGGTGAAGACGTGGTCGCGCATGTGCGCGGCGTCGATCGCGGTGATCACGGTCCGGTTGCGGACCGAGACGACGAAGGCGTTGTCGTCGACCATCACCACCGCGTCGCGCGCGTTCTTGCCGGCGGCGAGGTCGACGCCGTGCTCGAGGCGCCGCATCGTCGCCGGGTCGCTCGCGATGCCGCGCCGCTGCAGCCGTTCGAGCGCGTGCTTGGAGAATTCGACGCCGCCGCTGCGCGGCGAGGACTGCTTGGCGAGCTGGTCGGCGAAGGAGGGCGCGGCGACGCCGCCGGCGCCGTTGGGGCTGCGGCGCGGCGCCGGCTGGGTGCTGGGCGGCAGCGGCGAGAGGCCGCCGACCCTGTCGATCGGCAGGCTCATCGGACCTCCGTCACCAGCCCCGGCTCGACGCCGGCTTCGCCGCCGATCGTCAGCGTGAAGCCTTCCTCGCCGAAGCTGACCTGTTCGACTTTGCCCTCGGCGCTGGTGCCGTCTTCCTTGGTGTAGGTGACTTCGTGCCCGATCAGCGCCAGCGACTGGTCGGCGGCCGAGGTCTGGCTCATCTGTTCGGTCGTCGCCGCCAGGTTGGTGATCTGCTCGAGGGTCGAGAAGGCCGCCATCTGGCCCATGAATTCCTGGTCGCCGACGGGGTTCATCGGGTCCTGGTTCTGCAGCTGGCCGACCAGCAGCTTGAGGAAGTCGTCCTTGCCGAGCGAGCTGCTCGGCGTGCGCTCGCCGGTGCCGCCGGTCGCTCCGGTGGCGCCGCTGCCGTAGGTCTGGATCGGGGTCGTCATCTCTCTCCTTCCGCTCAGGCGAGGACGTCGAGGAGGACGCCGCCGCCGAGCTCGATCTGTCGAGTCGGGGTGGGAAGTGGGTTGGTCGAGTCGCTCGCCGCGGGGCTGCCGGGCGCGCTGGGGACAAGGCCTGCGGGAGCCTGTGAGCCGCGCTCGCGGCCGGCGCCGTCGGCCGCGTCGCCGGCGACCGAGATCGTCAGCTCCTGCAGCTGCACGCCCTGCGCCTCGAGCCGCCGCTTCAGCTCGTGGCCGGCCAGTTCGAGCGACTTCGCCGCCTGCGGCGTATCGGCAATGACGCTGGCGGCGACGCCGCCTTCGCTGGCTTTGAGGACGACGTCGACGGCGCCGAGCTCGGCCGGCCGCAGGGTCAGCCGCGCCCGCGAGAACCCGTGCTGCGTCGCGAGCCGGATCGTCTCCTGCAGCGAGGCGGCGGGGGAGGGCGGCAGCGGGCCGTTGGCGGAGGGGCCGGAGATCTGCCCGGACGGCCCCGGTCCTGCGGCCGCCGGCACGCCGGCCGGCGCAAAGGTCAAAGGCGTGTTGGCGCCCGGAGGCGCCGACGAGACGCCGGCCGGCGAGCCCGGCGTCTCGGCCGGCGAGCCCCCACGAGCCCCCTCGATCGCGTGGTTCCTTTGTTGCTCCTCAGGCGACGAAGGAACCGCGGGATCCGGGACCGGGGGGGTCCCTCCCACATCGCGGTTCGTTGGTTGCGCCTGGGGCGACAAAGGAACCGCGGGATCGGAGATGCCCGGAGCAGGGGTGCGGGGGTCCAGGGGCGGCGTCGCGTTCGGAGCATCGGCCGCCGCGGGGTCGAAGATCCGCACCAGCGGCTCCTCCGGCGCCGGGCTCGCCCCGGGGGTGCCGGGTGCGGGAGGGTTCGCCGACCCGGCCGGCATCGTCCCGGTCGCTCCCCCGGCCGGAGCCTGCCCCTCGATCGCGTGGTTCCTTTGTTGCTCCTCAGGCGACGAAGGAACCGCGGGATCCGGGACCGGGGGGGTCCCTCCCACCTCGCGGTTCGTTGGTTGCGCCTGGGGCGACAAAGGAACCGCGGGATCGAGGGTGGGGTCGGTCGGGGCGACCGGAGACTCGGCGGGGGTGGGGATCGTGCCGGCAGCGGGGAGTGGGGCGGAGGCCTGGGCGGGCACAGCGGTCCCTGCGGGCGCGACGTCGCCCGCCACCGCAGTGGCCGCCGGTGCGTCGGCTGCCGGCGCATTGATCGCGGGCGTCGCCCCGCCCAGTTCGCTCGCCTCGGCGGCGGCGAGGACGCGGGCGGTCAGGTCCGCCGCGGGCGTCGCCTGGGTGGGCGTCGCGGCCGTGGCGCCGGCGCTCGCGTCTTCGGCGGCCCCGGCGGTCGTCTCCTCGGGGCCTTTCTTGTCGCCTTCCGCAGGTGCGGTCCGGGCGGTGGGAGTTGGCTGCAGGAGCGCCGCGAACGGCGGTCCCGTCGGTTCCGGCGGCGGTGCCGGGCCCGGCGGTGCGTCAGGTGGCCAGGGAGGGTGCGGCAGGGGGGAGGTGCGGGGGTGCTGGTAGGCCATGCTCAGCGCGCCGCTCCCTGGCGGAATTCGCCGGCGAAGCCGAGCACGCGCGGCACGTAGGCCTGCGTCTCCGAGTAGGGCGGGATGCCGCCGTACTGTTCGACCGCGCCGGGGCCGGCGTTGTAGGCGGCCAGCGCCAGTTCGACGTTGCCGCCGAACTTGTCGAGCATTTCGCGCAGGACGTGGGCGCCGCCCTCGATCGATTCGGCCGGGTTGTGGGGGTCCTTGACGCCGACGCTTTCCGCCGTCGCCGGCATCAGCTCGGTCAGGCCCTGGGCGCCGGCGCCGCTGCCGACGGTCGGGTTGAAGTTCGACTCGGCTTTGATCAGCCCCGCCAGCAGCGCCGGGTCGAGCCCGTATTTGGCGGCGGCGGCTTCGATTTCGGCGGCGAAGGGGACGGAGGGGTTGAGGCTGCCGCTGCCGGTCGCGGTCGCGGTGGCCGGCGTCGTCGTCGCGCTCGCGCCGACCGCGCTGGCTTCGCTGACCCCGGTCGCGGCCGAGAGCTGGGCGGCGAAGCCGCCGCGCATCGCGACCGCCGGCCCCGCTTCGACCTGGGCGATCAGCTGCTGAAGTTCCGCGACCCGGGCGGCCGCCGCGCTGGCGGCGCCGAGGCCGCCCTGTTCGGCCGCGCTGCGCGGGCCGATCCCGCCGATTGCCGGCGCCGTGCTCATGCCGCCCTCCCGCGCCGGTGCGCGGCCAGCGCCAGCTCGTCGAGCTGGGCGCCTTCGGCCCGCGCCGCCGCCAGCCGGTGCTCGCCGAGCCGCCGTCCGCGCAGCCGGTCGAGCGCCTGCCGGGCGCTGGCCGCGGCGAGCAGCCGCCGCCGCTCCTCCTCGACCTCGCCCTGCCGCAGCCGCAGCGCCTGCGCCGCCGCCGCCCGCGAGCCCTCGAGCCGGCCCAGGTAGGCGTCCATCGCGACCAGCTCCTCGCCGCTCGCGCTCGCGGTCGACCGCTGCGATCCGTGCGCGGCCTCGATCCGCTCGTCGAGCGAGTCGACCGCCCGCTCGCTATCCAGCTGGCGCTCCAGCGACGCCGCCAGCGCCTCCTGCGCGCTGCGCTCGCTCTGCTTGCGCAGCCAGTGGACGCGCTCGAGCCGGAACCTGAAGCCGGGGTCTCTCACGCCCCCGGTAATCGCCCGCACCGCCGCCGTCTTTAGCCCGTCGCTGAAGCATTGGCGGTGCCATCGGCTCGCCAATGCTTCAGGCGCCTCAGACGCTGAGGTGGAGCGGGGGGATCGCGCTGGGGCCGACGGCGCCGCCGAGCGGCTGCGCATCGCCTGCCGCGCCCGGCTCCTCGGGCTCGACCATCGCGGCGGCCGGCTGCGCGGCCGCAGCGGCGAGCTCCGCCAGACCCGCGTCGGCGTCCTCCAGGCCGCTGCGCTCCTCGGGGCCCTGGCGCAGGAAGGAGTCGATGCGGCCGCGCAGGGCGATCGCGGTGTCGACGGTCGGGTCGGCGCCGGACTGGTAGGCGCCGATCGCGATCAGGTCCTCCTTGTCGCGGTGGGCGGCGATCAGGCGGCGGACCTCGCTTGCGGCGGCCTGCGTCTGCGGCGGCGCGATCTCGGTCGCCAGGCGGGAGACGCTCTGCAGCACGTCGACCGCGGGGTAGTGGCCGGCGTGGGCGAGCTCGCGGGTGAGGACGGCGTGGCCGTCGAGGATCGAGCGCACGGCGTCGGCGACCGGCTCGTTCATGTCGTCGCCGTCGACCAGCACCGTGTAGAGGCCGGTGATGCTGCCGGCCGGGCTGGTCCCGGCCCGCTCCAGCAGCCGCGGCAGCAGGGCGAAGACGCTCGGCGTGTAGCCGCGGGTCGCGGGCGGCTCGCCGATCGCGAGGCCGACCTCGCGCTGGGCCATCGCGAAGCGGGTCACCGAGTCCATCATCAGCAGCACGTCGGCGCCGCCGTCGCGGAAGTGCTCGGCGATCGCGGTCGCCGCGAAGGCGGCCTTGATCCGTACCAGCGCCGGCTGGTCGGAGGTGGCGACGACGACGACGCTGCGCGCCAGCGCCTCGCCGAGGTCGCGCTCGACGAACTCGCGCACCTCGCGGCCGCGCTCGCCGACCAGGGCGATGACGTTGACGTCGGCGGAGGTCGAGCGGGCGATCATCCCCAGCAGCGAGGACTTGCCGACGCCAGAGCCGGCGAAGATCCCGAGCCGCTGGCCGACGCCGCAGGGGACGAAGGCGTCGAGCGCCCGCACCCCGAGCGCCAGCCGCCGCTCGATCCGCGGCCGCCCCAGCGGGTCCGGCGGCGCCGCCTGCGCCGGCCGCCGCCCCGCCAGGCCGAGCGCCTCGCCGTCGAGCGGCCGGCCGAAGGCGTCGACGACGCGTCCCAGCAGCGCTGGGCCGACCGGCACGCGGAAGGTCTCGCCGCTCGCCGCCACCGGCTTGCCGGGGCCGATCCCGTGCATCTCGCCGAGCGGCATCAAGAGCGTCCCCGCGTCGCGGAAGCCGACCACCTCCGCCGGCACCGGCTCGCCGTCGCGGCCGGTGTCGATCAGGCAGACCTCGCCGACCTCGGCGTCGAGCCCGGTCGCCTCGACCACCAGCCCGATCACGTCGCGGACGCGGCCGCGGCGCTCGATCAGGTCGGCCCGGTGCAGCGCCGCCGCCGCCCCGGCCAAAGGCTCACTCACCGGCCAGCTCCGCGGCGATGACCTTCGCCGCCCGCTCCAGCTGGCCGGCGATGCGGGCGTCGACCTCGCCCGCATCGGTGCGCACGATGCAGCCGCCGCGCGGCACCCGCCGCTCCGCCCGCACCGTCAGCGGCGCGCCGTGCTCGGCGCCCAGCTCCTCGACCGCGGCCCGCATCGCCTCGACGTCGTCGGGGTTGACCAGCAGCGTCGCCTCGCGCGGCTCGACCAGCCGCCGCAGCGCCCCCCGCGTCACCTCCAGGACCAGCTCCGGCCGCACCTCGAGCGCCGCCCCCAGCACCTTCTCGGCGATCCGCAGCGCCAGCTCCGCCGCCGCCCGCTCCGCCGCTTCGGCCGCCGCCACCCGCTCCTCGCCCAGCGCCTCGGCCGCCGCGCCCAGCGCCCGCAGCGCCGGCTCGATCTCGGCCCGGCCGGCGGCCATGCCCTCGGCCATTCCCGCGGCTCGCGCCGCCGCCAGCCGCTCGGCCTCCTCGGCCTCGCGCCGCTCGCTCTCCGCCGCCGCCAGCAGCTGCGCCGGGGCTGGCGGCGCCTCCAGTTCGGGGAACTCAAACGACGAGCTCATCGTTCCCGCGCCTGCTCATCGTGATCTCGCCGGAGTCCTCGAGCCGCCGGATCTGGGCGACGATCCGTCCCTGCGCGTCCTCGACCACGCTCTTGCGCTGCGGCGGCTGGTACTCGATCTCCTCGACCAGCATTTCCGCCCGCCGCTCGGACATGTTGTCGAGCACCTTCTCCTTGACCTCCTCGGCGACCCCGCGCAGCGCCAGCGCCAGGTCGGCGTCGTCGACGTCCTTGAGCACGGCCTGGATCGCGCGGTCGTCGAGCTTGACGATGTCCTCGAAGACGAAGAGCAGGGCGCGGATCTCTTCCGCCAGCTCCTCGTCGGACTCGGCCAGCGTGTCGAGCACGTTGCGCTCGGTCGGCCGGTCGGCGTGGTTGAGGATGTCGGCCAGCGACTTGACCCCGCCCGAGGCGGCGTACTCCTCGGAGAGCACGTTCGACAGTTTCTGCCGCATCACCGTCTCCACCTCGCGGATCACGGCCGGGCTGGTCTCGCTCATCCGCGCGATCCGCAGCGAGACGTCGGCCTGCTGGTCCTCGTCGAGCAGCGACAGCACTTCGGCCGCCAGCGTCGTGTGCAGGCTGGAGATCACCAGCGCCTTGGTCTGCGGCGCCTCGTTGCGCAGGAAGGCGTTGATCTGCTCGGGCGGCGTGCGGTGCAGGAACTCGAAGGGGCGCATCTCGATCACCGCCGAGAGCCGGCCGGTGATCTCCGCCGCTTTCTCGGCGCCGAGCGCCCGCTCCAGCACCTCGCGCGCGTAGGCGACGCCGCCCTCGGCGATCGAGCTCAGCGCCAGCGAGTTCTCCGCCACCTCGGCCAGCACCGCCTCGACCTGGTCGGCCGGGATCTCGCCGGTCTTCGCCATCTCCAGCGAGAGCTCCTCGATCTCGGCCTCGCTCAGGTGGGAGAAGACCTCCGCCGCCTTTTTCGGCCCCAGCGTGACCAGGAGGATCGCGGCCTTGCGCCGGCCCCGCAGCGACGGCCCGCCCGGCAGCCCCGCCGCCTCGCCGACCGGCACCAGTTCGTTCGGCGCCGCGTTCACAACGCGCCCCCGGAGCTCACGCTAGCCCTCCTTGATCCAGGCCCGCAGCTGCTGCGCGACCCGGTCGGACTCCATCGCCGCCACGTCCTCGCCGTGGCGAGGGCCGTCGTCCTCCCATTCCCGTTCGCGATCGCGGTCGGCCAGCTCCAGCTCGGCGAGCGAGGTCGGCGCGTTCAGTTCCCGCAGCCAGACCGGTTCGGCGTCGAGCACGTCCTCCTGGCGCCGTTTCAGCTGGCGGCCGACGAAGAAGAGGAAGCCGAGCCCGGCGAGGCCGAGGACGACGTACTTGAGGATGTCGAGGATGCCGCCGACCGGGCTCGGCGCCGGCGGCACCGGCGGCTTGGCGAAGGAGATCTGGCTCAGCGTGATCGTGTCGCCGCGTTTCGGTTCGATCCCGGCGGCGGCGGCGACCGCGTTCTTGATTTCCATCGCTTCCGCCCGCGGGATCGTTTTGGCGAGCACCAGCGAGACGGTCTGCTGGTTGACGCTGCCCGGCGCCACCTGGGTGTGGACGATCGTCTTGTCGACGCCGAATTTCGCTTCTTCGCTGGTCCGCTGGTAGTTCTGGTTGCCGCTGGCGCCGGTGCCGCCGCCGGCGTAGCTGGGGATGTTGGTCGCGGTCCCCGCCGCCCCGCCGGCAGCGCCGCTGCCGGACCCTTTCAGCGTCTCGTTTTCGGTGTTGCGGTCCAGCGGCGTGCCCTTCTTCGCGTATTCGAGCTTGCTTTCGGTCGTGTGGTTGGCGTCGAGGTCGGCCTGCACCTGGACCCGGCCCTTTTCGGGCCCGACCGTGCGCACCAGCAGCGCGTCGAGCTGCGCTTCCAGCCCGCGCTCGTACTTCTGCTCGGCGACCTGCTTGGAGGCGCCGCCGCCGCCCGCGGCGCCGCCTTCGCCGGCCGGCCAGAGCAGGGCGCCGCTGCCGTCGGTGATCGTCACCTGCTTGGGGTCGAGGCCTTCGACGCTGGAGGAGACGAGCTGGGCGATCCCGCGCACGGCGCCGGCGCTGAGCGCGCCCGAGTCGCTGCTGATCAGCACCGCCGCCGTCGGCTTCACCGCTTCGGCGGCGAACAGCTGGTCTTCGGGCAGGGTGAGCTGCACGGTGGCGGCGGAGACGCCGTCGACCTGGGAGATCGTGCGCTGCAGTTCGCCCTCCAGCGCCCGCTGGTAGGTGACCTTCTGCTGGAAGTCGCTGGCGCCGAACTGCTGCTTGTCGAACAGCTCGAAGCCCGGCTTGTTGCCGCCGACGACGTCGCTTTCGGCGAGCGCGATCCGCGCTTTGGCGACGTCGCCGCTGGCGACCGCGACCGAGGTGCCGCCGTCGCCGACCGAGTAGCCGATCCCCTTGTCTTCGAGCACCTTGGTGATGTCGCCGGTTTCGGCCGGGTCGACGCCGGAGGCCAGCGTCGTCTGGCTCTGCTTGGTCGCCAGCTGGAAGAGGACGAAGACGAGCAGGATGAGGGCAATCGCGGCGCCGCCCAGGGCGATCCGCCCCCGGGGAGAGAGTCTGGCGAGGACTGAGCGGACGGACTGCACGGATCAGATCTGGGTGTGGAAGATCTCGGTATACGCTTCGACGGCCTTGTTGCGCACCTGCGCGGCGAGCTGCATCGAGAGGCTCGCTTCCTGCACCGCGGCGACCACCGAGCTGATGTCCTGGGTTTCGCCGGTGGCGAGCGCGCGGGCCTGGGCGGCGGCGTTGTCCTGGGTCTGCTGCAGGTCGCCGATCGCGTTGGTCAGCATCGAGCCGAAGCCGCCGCCGGGGTCGCTGGCGGCCGCCGCCTGCTGGGCGCCGCCGGCACCGCCCGCCGCGCCGGCGCCGCCGACCGACCACTCGCCGCCGGCCGCTTTCGGCACCGCCCATTCGCCGAGGGCAGAGGTGAGGGCTGAGATCGGCACCGTCATCGCAGCAGTTCCAGCGTCTTCGTGAACGCGGTCTTGGCGGTCTGCATCGCGGTCACGTTCGCCTCGTAGGCGCGCGAGGCGTCGATCAGGTCGACCATCTCGGTGACGGAGTTGACGTTGGGCATCGTCACGTAGCCCTGCGCGTCGGCATCGGGGTGGCCGGGGTCGTAGACCCGCCGCAGCGGCGTGCCGTCGGTGACGACGCCGGCGACTTCGACCCCCGTCGGCTGGGCGGCGCCGGAGCCGACCGCGGCGGTCAGCTGGCCGGCGAAGCCGCTGCCCGCCTGCTGCAGGACGACCGCCTTGCGCCGGTAGGGCCCGCCTTCCGGCGTGCGCGTGGTCTGCGCGTTGGCGAGGTTTTCGGCGGTGACGTCCATCCGCAGGCGCTCGGCGGTGAGGCCGCTGGCGGCGATGTCGATCGCGTCGAACAGGCCCATCAGGCGACCCCCATCGCGGTCCGCAGGATCTGCACCCGGGCGCCGGCGACCTCGACCAGAGCGCTCAGTTCGAGCCCGTTCTCGGCCAGCTTCGCCGATTCGGCTTCGGTGTCGACCCCGTTGCCGTCGGCCCGCAGCGCCTGCGTCGGCCCCTGCTGGGGCTCGAAGCCGACTCGGGCGACGGCGCCCGGCCCGCCCGCGATCGCGCCCCGCAGCGCCGCGTGGAAGTCGACGTCGCTGGGCTGGAAGCCGGGCGTGTCGGCGTTGGCGACGTTGTCGGCGAGGACCGTGCCGCGCAGGGTCGCGCCGGAGATCGCCCGCTGCAGGATCAGTTGAGTGGAGTCGAGGACGCTCATCGGGGCTGCGCTCCCGGTGATCGGCAGCGAGCGCCGCAGGTTTAGGCGAGCTGATCGCGAAGTCCCGCCAGGCACGGTTCAAGCGTGCGCCCGCGACGACCGATAGGGAAGCGAATGCGCGACAGCGGCGAAAGAAACTGGCCTGAGCACGAGGTGGACGAATTCCTCGACCAGATCGCCGCGGGCGGGCAGGACTACCGCCGCCTGGTCGAGCGCCTGCCGGTCATCGTCTACGCCTCCGAGCTCGGCGAGCACGGGCGCTGGCGCTACGTCAGCCCCCAGGTCAAAGACATCCTCGGCTACACCGCGGAGGAGTTCAAGGCCGATCCCGGCCTCTGGGCGCGGCTGCTGCACCCGGACGACCGCCTGCGCGCGCTCGAGGTCGAAAGCCGCGACTTCCTCGGCAACCGCAACACCAGCCCGGTCGAATACCGGCTGCGGACCCGCGACGGCGGCACCGTCTGGATGATCGACGAGGCCGTGCTCGAGGCCGACGCCGACGGCGTCCCGGTCTGGCACGGGGTGCTCTACGACATCAGCCAGCGCAAGAACGCCGAGGCCGACCTGCAGCGGGCGCTCGCCCAGCAGGCGGTCGTCGCCAAGCTCGGCGAGCTGGCCCTGCGCAACAGCGATCCGGAGTCGCTGATGGCGGCGGCGGTGAAGCTGATCGGTGAGATCGACGGCCTCGCCAGCGCCTGCATCTGGGAGGTCGGCCGCGACGGCCGCCGCCTCAACCTGCGCGCCGGCCTCGAGGAACAGATCGTCGGCGCCGGCCGCCGCGTCTCCGCCGCCCGCGACTCCCACGCCGGCACCGCCCTGGACTCCGG
Source organism: Actinomycetota bacterium (assembly GCA_048498975.1). Lineage (GTDB taxonomy): Bacteria > Actinomycetota > Thermoleophilia > Solirubrobacterales > 70-9 > VAYN01. The sequence continues at coordinate 14,298 of JBEHWY010000057.1, forward strand.
CGCGGCGACGATCGTCCCCGACTGGTCGCGCGAGGAGCGCTTCTCGATGCCGCCGATCCTCCGCACCTTCGGCGCCGCCAGCAGCCTCGCCGTGATGATCGACGGCAAGGACCACCCGTTCGGCGTCCTCGACGTCCACGGCACCGAGCCGGAAGTCTTCTCGCCCAAGGACGTCCCCTTCCTGCAGGCCGCCGCCAACGTCCTCGCCGACGCCTTCGAGCGCCACGCCGCCGACCAGGCGCTGCGCCATCGCGTCCTCCACGACGCCCTCACCGGCCTGCCCAACCGGCTCAGCTTCGTCGACGCGCTCGGCGAGGCGCTGAAGCGGGCGACGATGTCCGGCTCGCCGGTCGGCATCCTCTTCCTCGACCTCGACCACTTCAAGCTGATCAACGACAGCCTCGGCCACCACGCCGGCGACGCCCTGCTGCGCGCGGTGGCGCCGCGGCTGCGCTCCCACCTGCGGCCCGGCGACGTCGTCGCCCGTTTCGGCGGCGACGAGTTCGGGATCCTGATCGACCGCCTCGCCGACGAGGAGGAGGCGATCGCGATCGCCGACCGCGTCTCCGCCGCCTTCGCCCAGCCCTTCTCGATGGAGGGGGTCGAGCACTTCGTCAGCGCCAGCATCGGGGTCGCCGTCGCCCGCTCCTCCGACCAGCGCGCCGCCAACGCCGAACTGCTGATCCGCGACGCCGACGCCGCGATGTACCGGGCCAAGGAGTCCGGCCGCGCCCGCTGCGTCCTCTTCGACGCCGAGATGCGGGCGGGGGCGATGCTGCGGCTCGAGGTCGAACGCGAGCTGCGCCACGCGCTCGACCGCGACGAGCTCGCGCTCCACTACCAGCCGGTCGTCAACCTGCGCAGTGGCGAGGTCACGGGCCTGGAGGCGCTGGTCCGCTGGCAGCACCCCAAGCGCGGCCTGCTCGACCCGGCCGAGTTCGTCTCGATCGCCGAGGACAGCGGCCTGATCGAGCCGATCGGCCGCTGGGTCCAGGAGGCCGCCTGTCGCCAGGTGCTGGCCTGGCAGGAGATGCGCCCCGACGCGCGCCCGCTCGACGTCGCCGTCAACCTCTCCGCCCGCCAGGTCGCCCACCGCGACCTGCCGACGACGGTGGCCGAGATCATCGCCCGCACCGGCCTCGACCCGGTCAACCTGCGGCTGGAGATCACCGAGAGCGTGCTCGTCGACGAGTCGGCGACGGCGATCGCCTCGCTGGAGGCGCTGAACGAGATCGGCGTCCGCCTCGTCCTCGACGACTTCGGCACCGGCTACTCCTCGCTCGCCTACCTCAACCGCTTCCCCTTCCACGCGCTGAAGATCGACCGCTCCTTCGTCGACGCGCTCGGCATCGAACAGGAGCGCACCGCGATCGTCGAGGCGATCATCGGCATGGCCCGCGCGCTCTCACTCGACGTCATCGCCGAGGGGGTCGAGAACGAGGTCCAGCTCGCCGAGCTGCGCCGGCTCGGCTGCGACTACGCCCAGGGCCACCTCTTCAACCCGGCGATGCCGGACACCGAGGTCAGCCTCATGCTGAGCAAGGGCGAGCTGCGCTATTCGGGGATTTCGCCCGGCAGGTAGTCGTTGGTCAGCAGTTCGGCGGCGGTCGGCAGGCCGTCGATCAGTTCGTTGTCGCGCATCCAGCCGGCGAACGTCGTCCACTCTTCCGGATTCATGAAGCCGAAGGGCTGGCCCGGCGGCACGCTCGGGTGCAGCAGCGGCAGCGTCGCTTCGACCTCGGCCTTGGTCAGTTTCGGTTCCAGGGCGCTGTTGGCTTCGAGCACCGCCTGCGTCGCTTCGTTCGGGCGTTCGGCGGCGGCGACGGTGCCGCGGGCGAGGGCGGCGATGAAGAGCCGGATCGATTCGGGTTCGGCTTCGAGCGCCTTGCGGTTGGCGACCAGCACCAGCTCGTCGTAGGTCGGGACGCCGAGTTCGTCGACGGGGGTGATGACCGGCTGTTTGCCGCGTTCGCGCAGGTCGACGCCCTCGACGTTGCTGTAGCCGCCGAGCATCGCCTGGGCGCTGCCGCCGACCAGCGCCGGCAGCAGGCCGAAGCCGACGTTGACCGCCTTGACGTCGGAGAGCGAGAGCTTGGCCCGTTCGAGGATCGTCTTCAGGAACGCTTCCTGGTAGGGGATCCCGGCGTAGGCGACGGTCTTGCCCCTGAGGTCGGCGACGCCTTTGATCCCCGATTTCGCCAGCCAGATCAGCGAGGTCAGCGGCCGGTTGACGATCGCCGCCACGGCCACCACCGGCAGCCCCTTTTCGTGGGCGAGGACGACCTCGGGCTCGTAGGAGATCGCCAGGTCCGTCTTGCCCGCGGCGACCAGTTGCAGCGGCGCCGCCGGATCGGAAGGGGCCTGGATGCTGACGTCGAGCCCGGCTTCTTCGAAGTAGCCGAGCTTCTGCGCCATGTAGATCCCGGCGTGATCGGGGTTGGGGTAGAAGTCGAGCGTCAGCGAGAGCGCCTGTCGTTCGCCGGTCGTGTCCTCGGACTTCTCGCCGCAGGCGGCGAGGCCGAAGGCGGCGGCGAGGAGGGCGACGGCAAGGGTCAGCGCGAGCAATCGGGGTGGCTTCATCCTCGGTGTTCTATCGCCAAGTGACGACGCGTCGCTCTACGAGGGCGACCAGGGCGAAGAGGGAGAGGGCGAGGACCGAGAGCAGGAAGACGCAGGCGAAGATCCCGACGGCCTGGTAATTCGCGTTGTAGTTGATGATCAGGTAGCCGAGGCCCGAGCCCGAACCGGACCACTCGGCGAACACCGCGGCGATTGCAGTCACGGCGGCGGCGATCTTGGCGCCGGTGAAGGTCTGCGGCAGCGCTCCCGGCGCCTCGACCCGGCGGAAGATCTGCCAGCGTGAGGCGTCGAGTCCGCGCATCATCCGGACCGCGGCGGGATCCGTCGAGCGCAGGCCGTCGAGTGCGTTGACCGTGATCGGGAAGAAGCAGATCAGGGCGACGATCACCAGCTTCGGGCCAAGCCCGTAGCCGAACCAGATCACCAGAATCGGCGCGATCGCGATGATCGGGATCGTCTGGGAGGCGATCGCCAGCGGGTAGCTGGCCAGCCGCACGATCTCCGAGAGGTGCATCGCCACCGCGAAGGCGAGGCCGGCGACCAGCGCGCAGAGGAAGCCGAGCAGGATCTCCTTCAGCGTCACCCAGGCGTTTTCGAGCAACAGCGAGCGGCTCTCCCAGAGCGTCGAGGCGATTTCCGCGGGCGAGGGCGCGAGGTAGCTTTCGACGTTGAGGACTTCGGCGAGGAACCCGCTCGAAGCCGCCACCTGCCAGGCGCCGATCAGCGCCGCCAACAGCAGCGCCGGGTACAGCCAGCGCTTCATCGCGCGCCCTCGTGCAGCGCCCGCAGCGCCCGCTCGCGGGCGGCGACGAACTCCGGCGCGGTGACGGCGGCGTCGCGGTCGGCGGCGCGCGGCGCCGGTGCCGCCAGCTCGGCGACGATCCGCGCCGGCCGCGCCGAGAGCACGGCGACGCGGTCGCAGAGGTAGAGCGCCTCCTCGACGTCGTGGCTGACCAGGACGACGGTGCGCGGCTCGGCCGCCAGCGCCTGCGCCAGCCACTCCTGCATCTCCGCCCGGGTGATCGCGTCGAGCGCCGCGAACGGCTCGTCCAGCGCCAGCACCGGCTTGTCGGCGAGCAGGGTGCGGAGGAAGGCGACGCGCTGGCGCATGCCGCCCGAGAGCTCGGCCGGTGCCGCCGTCTCGAAGCCGCCGAGGCCGAAGCGCTCGAACAGCGCCGCCGCCCGCGCCCGCGCCTGCGCCTTGGAGGCGCCGCGGTTGCGCGGCGCCAGCGCCGCGTTGTCGAGCGCCGAGTACCAGGGGGGGAGGAGGTCGCGCTGGGGCATGTAGGCGCAGCGCGCAAGGCGCGCCGCCGCCTCCGTGGCGCCGCCGACGGCGACCGTGCCGGCGCTCGGCTCGCGCAGCCCGCAGATCAGTTCGAGCAGGGTCGACTTGCCGCAGCCGGAGGGGCCGACGAGGCCCAGGACCCCGCCCGGCTCGATGCCGAGATCGAGCCGGTCGAGCGTGCGCAGCTCGCCGAAGGCGTGCTCCAGGGCAGTCACCGCGACGCCGGCGCCGCCCGCCGCGGAAACCTCGCCCGCTACGGCGGCGGTGCCGTTTCCGCCCACATGGGAAGTCATCGCTGTTATCCTGGCGTACTCGGCACTCCCGACCTAGGCAGTCAGGAAAGTCAGGAGGTCGAGATAGTCGAATTCGCGGCGCGTCGAGGGCGCTGCACCTTTGAACTCCATGGACCCGGCAATCGTCCTATTCGGATTGGGCATCGGCCTGCTGGTCGGCATGACCGGCATGGGCGGTGGCTCGCTGATGACCCCGCTGCTGATCCTGATCTTCGGCACCCAGCCGACGACCGCGATCGGCACCGACATCTTCTACTCGGCGATCACGAAGATGTTCGGCAGCTGGCGCCACCTGAAGCTCGGCACGGTCAACATGGAGCTGGTCAAATGGCTGGCCATCGGCAGCGTCCCGGCTGCCGTCTCCGGCGTCGCCCTCGTCTCGGTGCTCGAGCAGCACATCAGCGAAGACCGGCTCGACTCGCTCGTCTACGCGGTGCTCGGCGGCACCCTGCTGATGGTCGGGATCATCACCCTCGCCCGCGCCCTGATCCTGCGCAACCTGATCGACGAGCGCGATCGCTTCGACGTCGAGACCCGGCACAAGGTCGCGGCGATCGTGATCGGCGCCACCACCGGCTTCGTCATCGGCATCACCTCGGCCGGCTCGGGCACGGTGATCGCGATCCTGCTGATCGCCGTCTACCGGCTCTCGCCGAAGAAAGTCGTCGGCACCGACATCGTCCATGCCGCGATCCTGCTCTCCGCCGCCGCGATCGCGCACTGGGTCGGGGGCAACATCGACTTCGGCCTCGCCGCCAACATCCTGATCGGCTCGATCCCGGGCGTGATCGTCGGCGCCGCCCTTTCCGACAAGGCGCCGCAGGGCTTCCTCCGCACCGCGCTCGGAGTCGTCCTGATCGGCTCCGGCCTGGTCACGATCCAAAAGGGCGATCCGAACGTCTGGCCGGTCGCCGCCGCGATCGCCGCCGTCGGCCTCGGCGCCGTCCTCTACGCCCCCCATTACCTCAACAAGCGCCGCCACCGCCAGCGCGAGCAAGAGGCCGCCCGCGCCGAGGCCCTCTCCCGCACGCTCCCGGCCGACTGATTAACTAGAAGCATGCGCGTCTCCGCCAAGGCCGACTACGCGGTGCGAGCGGCGGTCGAGCTCGCCGCCGCCGACGAGGGTCCCGTCAAGGGCGAGCGGCTCGCCGACGCCCAGGACATCCCGCTCCAGTTCCTCGAGCACATCCTGCTCGAGCTGAAGCACAGCGGCATCGTCCGCGCCCGCCGCGGCGCCAAGGGCGGCTACTGGCTGGCGCGGCCGGCCAACGAGGTGACGATCGCCGACGTCGTCCGCGCCGTCGAGGGCCCGATCGCCGACGTCCAGTCGACGCCGCCGGAGGCGATCGAATACCGCGGCACCGCCGAACCGCTGCGCGACGTCTGGGTGGCGGTCCGCGCCAGCCTGCGCTCGGTGCTGGAGGAGGTGACGCTGGCCGACCTGGTCAGCGGCGAGCTTCCCCCGATCGTCGACGAACTCACCTCCCGGCCCGACGCCTGGCACGCCAGCACGTCGACCCGGGAAATGGCGAACTAGCGGTAGATCAGGAGCTTGCCGGGGGGGGGGGTGGTTGTACTCCCCATGTAGGTAGGG
>JBEHWY010000058.1:0-19920 GCA_048498975.1 Actinomycetota bacterium
CTGGCGCTGCTGGCAGGACGGAGTGCCCTATGACCCCGCTCTTCACGGCAACTTCCGAAGGCTTCAAACCGTGGGGGGTTGACACAGGACGTCTCATCCCACGGGCACGACCGGGCGCGGCTCGCTCTCCTCTCCGGCCACGGCCGGCGGCGCCGTCGCCTCCGCCAGCGGCGAGACCGGCGGCGGCTGGATCCGGCCGACCAGGTGGGCCGCCATCAACCGCATGTAGGCGACGACCGTGGGCTTCAGCTGCATCTTCGACTGGCCTTTGCGGGTCCTCCAGTCGTTGACCGTCGGCACCTCCGCCACCTTGGCACCGGCGTTGTAGAGCTTCAGCAGCAGCTCGACGTTGGCGGCGAACCCCGGCTCGCGGACCAGCAGGTAGCCGTAGGTGTCCGCCGCCCGCCGCAGCGTGCCGGCCCGGTAGACGCGGTACAGCGAGGACAGCGTGTGGATCTCGCGCAGGCCGCCGAGGACGCGGAAGCTGTTGGAGACCGCCTTGCTCGCCAGCAGGCGCCAGCCGGCGACCCCGACGATCTTGCCCCCCGGCGCATAGACCGAGGCGAGCACGACGTCGGCGCCGGCGTCGAACTCGGCCAGCATCCGCGGCAGGTCGGAGAGGTCGGAGGTCGTGTCGGCCTCGAGGGTGACGATCGCGTCGTCGTCGGAGGCCTCGCCGAGGGCCGCCCGGATCCCGGTGTTGATCGCGGTGCCGAGGCCGCGGTTGACGCTGTGGGTGACGATCGCCAGGTGCAGGTCGCGCGCGTGGCGGCGGACCATCTCGCCGGTGCCGTCGGTGGAGCCGTCGTCGACGACGATCACCCGGGCCCCCAGCTCGCGGGCGACCGGGGCCAGGTCCGCGAGCAGGCGCGGGATGTTCTCGACCTCGTTGTAGGCGGGGATCACGAAGCGGATCACGCCGCCACCGCCAGCGGTTGCGGGGCGGGGATGTCGAGCAGCTCGACCGGCCTGCGCACGGCGGCCGACTCGCGCATCGCCAGCGCCGCGGCCAGCGCCTTGACCCCGTCGTGGGCGCTGATCGGCTCCGGCGTGTCATCGAGGACGCAGCGGCAGAAGGACTCCAGCTCCGCCGCCAGCGGCTCGGTCTTGGCCAGCGAGAAGCGCACCGCGGCCCCCTCGCCGTCGCCGCGCAGCATCGCCAGCTTGTCCCACTGCAGGGACGTGCTCGGGGACTCGACGAACCAGACGTCCTGGGTCAGGTAGCTCGCCCGCAACAGCCCGGCCTCGCCGATCAGCACCACCTCGCGCACCTTCTCCGGCGTCAGCCAGTTGACGTCGAGCAGCCCCAGGGTGTCCTGCCCGCCGGGGCCGTTGAAGCGCACCAGACAGGTCAGCAGGTCCTCCTGGCTGGCGTGCATGAAGCGGCCGCCATCGGCGTAGATCTCGCCGATCGAGTGGCCGAGGACGTGCTGGATCACGTCGAGGTCGTGGGTCGCGAGGTCGATTGCGACGCCGGTGTCCTGGATCCGGGTGGGCAGCGGCCCGACCCGCGTCGCGTGCGCGCGGTAGACGTTGCCGAGGTGGCCGCTGGCGGTCAGCTCGCGCAGTTTCGTCACCGCCGGGTTGAAGCGCTCGACGTGGCCGACCATCAGCTTGCGGCCGGCTTCGATCGCCGCGCCGCGCATCCGCAGCGCATCCGGCAGGGTCGTCGCGATCGGCTTCTCGACGAGGACGTGGAGACCGGCCGCGAGGGCCTCCAATGCCACCGTCGCGTGCTTGTCCGACGGGCAGGCGACCGAGACCGCATCCAGGCCCGAGGCGCCGAACTCGATCAGGTCGCGCCAGTCGGCGAACTCGATCGCCTGGCCACCGCGGGCCGCGCGGCGGCGGCAGTCCTCGTCGGGGTCGGCGATCGCGACCAGGCGCGCGCACTCGAGCTGCTCGTAGGTGCGGACGTGGAAGGACCCCATCCTGCCGCAGCCGACCACCCCGACTCGCAGCTGCTCAGGCAACGGAGCGCTCCAGGGCGCGATCGAGGTGGGCGACGGTCAGCGCCGCGATCCGCTCGGCGGCGTGGCCGTCGCCGAAGATCGGCGGCCGGGTCGCGGGCCGCGGCCTGGCCAGCGCCGCGACGAAGAGGTCCCGGTCGACCCCAACCAGCGTGTTCCAGCCGGTCGCGACGGTCTCGATCCACTCCGTCTCCTCGCGCATCGTGATGCAGGGAACGCCCCACAGGTAGGCCTCCCGCTGGACTCCGCCCGAGTCGGTCGCGATCGCGCTGGCGTCCCGCTCCAGCGTCAGCATCTCGGTGTAGGTGAGGGGCTCGCGCAGCTCGACGTTGGCCGGGATCGACAGGCTCCAGGCCTCGATCCGGGCGCGGGTACGGGGGTGGAGCGGGAAGATCACCCGGCACTCGGCGGCGCCGAGGCAGTCGAGCAGCGCTCGCAGACGCGCGGCGGAATCGGTGTTGTAGTTGCGGTGGGCGGTGGCCAGCACGTACTCGCCGCGCTCGCCGGCTTCCGGCAGCCGCGCGCGGGTCGCGAGCAGGACGTCGGCGAGGACGTCGCCGGTCACCTGCACGACGCCCGCGACCCCCTCGCGCACGAGCACCTCGCGAGCGTGCTCGCAGGGCGCGAAGAGCAGGTCCGAGAGGCGGTCGGTCTCGATCCGGTTCGCCTCCTCGGGCATGTCGGCGCGGTAGCTGCGCAACCCGGCCTCGACGTGAAGCAGCGGCGTCCCGGCCGCGACGGCGGCGCGGGCGCCGGCGATCGTCGCGTTGGTGTCGCCGCGGACGAGGACCGCGTCGGGCTCATGCTGAGCGATCACCCGCGCGATCCGCTCCTCGGCGACCGCGACGGCTTGTCCCTGAGGCAGCGAGCCGACGCCGAGGTTGAACTCGGGCAGCGGCAGCCGCAGGTCGGCGATCTGCAGGTCCGACATGCCCGGGTCGTAGTGCTGCCCGGTGTGGACCAGGATCTCCTCGACGCAGCTCGAGAAAGCGAGCGAGAGCGGCGCGGCCTGGACGATCTCCGGTCGCGAGCCGATGATGGAGAGGATCCGGGGGACCATGGCAGAACAACGATGCGGAGCCGCCGCGCCTTTTGCGCGCGTGCGAAGCTGCAAGTGATCGAGGCCGGCGACCGTTGTTCTTCCTAGATGGAGGCTCACCGACTCGCCCGCGAACACGTCCAGGGTTCAGTCCGAGCAGACCCTCGCCCGGTCGCTTGGCTGCGCCGTGGCCTCGACCTGTTCCTCGCCGGCGGCCTGATCGTTCTCCTGATGCCGCTGTTGCTCGCCATCGCCGTCGCGATCCGGCTCGACAGCCGCGGCCCGGCGCTGTTCCGCCAGCGCCGCGTCGGCCTCGACCAGCGCGAGTTCACCCTGTTCAAGTTCCGCAGCATGCGCGTCGACGCCGACCCGCGCGGCCACCGCGAGTACGTGACGGCGCTGATCAAGGGCGCCGCCGAGGCCCCCGACGGCGGGCGCCGGGACCTCTACAAGCTTGCCGTCGACGACCGCATCACCCCGGTCGGCCGCTGGATCCGCCGCTGGAGCGTCGACGAGCTGCCGCAGCTGATCAACGTCGTGCTCGGCCAGATGAGCCTGGTCGGCCCGCGACCGGCGATCCCCTACGAGGTCGCCGAGTACCCGAGCTGGTACCTGCGGCGCTTCGCCGTCAAGCCCGGCCTGACCGGGTACTGGCAGGTCAGCGGCCGCAACCACCGCACCTACGAGGAAATGGTCCGCCTCGACGTCGAGTACGTCGAACGCCGCTCGCTCGGCCTCGACCTCACCATCCTGACCAAGACCCCCTGGGTCGTCCTCAGCAGAAAGGGAGCAGAGTGAACCCAGCAGGCGTGATCGGAACGATGGTCGTCGGCTACGGCTACTGGGGCCCCAACGTGGTCCGCAACGTGATCGAGCGCCCCGAGTTCAGGCTGATGGGGATCTGCGAGCTGGACGAGGCGCGCGCCGCCGACTTCCGCCGCCGGCACCCGGGAATCTGGATCGAGCGGGACCTGGACGCCGCCCTCGAAGACCCGCGGATCGAAGCGGTCGCGATCGCCACCCCTCCCCACACCCACTACAACCTGGTGCGGCGCGCGCTGGAGGCGGGCAAGCACGTCCTGGTCGAGAAGCCGCTGGCCCGTACCGCCGAGGAGGCGGCGGCGCTGATCGAGCTCGCCGACCGCTCCGGGCTGGTGATGATGCCGGGGCACACCTTCCTCTACAGCCCCTCGGTCAACGCCGTCCGCGAGCTGATCCGCGCCGACGAGCTGGGCGAGATCTACTTCGTCACCTCCTCGCGGATGAACCTCGGCCTCTACCAGAAGGACGGCGTCGTCCTCGACCTCGCGCCGCACGACCTCTCGATCCTCCTCCACTGGCTCGGCGAGCCGCTGGAGGAGGTCGCCGCCAACGGCCGCTCGGTCTTCCAGGAGGGCGTCCACGAGACCGCCTTCCTCACCCTGCGGTTCGCCGGCGGCACCCAGGCCAACGTCCAGCTCTCCTGGCTGGCCCCGCGCAAGATGCGCCAGATGGTGCTGATCGGCAGCCGGCGCATGGTCCAGTACGACGACACCGCCGCCGACGACTCGGTCCGCATCTACGACCGAGGCCTGGAGTTCACCGAGCCGCCTGCCAACTTCGGCGAGTACCGCCTCACCTACCGCACCGGCGACATGGTGGCACCGCGGATCGAGGCGCTGGAGCCGCTGGGACTGGAGCTGCGCGACTTCGCGGCCGCGATCCGCGAAGGCTCGACCCCGACCTCCGACAGTCGCCTCGGCCTGCAGGTGGTCCTCGGCCTGGAGGCGCTGGAGCGCTCGCTGGCCGAAGGGGGCGCTCCGGTCGCGGTGCGCTCGGCGGAGTCGCTGCTCAGTCGGGCCGGCGCGGCTCGTGGCTCTGACTGAGGCCCGGCTCCGCCTGCGGGCGCGGCATCGCGCCGAGCCACTCGAGCTGGGCCAGGTAGCTGAGCACCGCGTGCACGGCCAGGCTGGACACCGTCGTCCCGGCGCGCCGCGCCTGCGCCTCGAGCGCCCGCTCGTGCGCCGTCGGGAGGGCGAGATCGAGCACAGTGGCCCCGTCGGCCTCGCCCAGCTGAAACAGGAACCCGCCCTGCTGGGGCTGCCGTCCCCACCTTGTCGAGTGGTGTTCCAGCGCAGCGCGGACCCCCACCGCGAGATCGTCGCCGAAGCAACTTTCGACCCCAGCCCGAGCGAACGCTCCCAGTCTCACCGTCACCATCGCAACAAGAACTGCCCCAGGCGAGTGAGTTCTTTCGCCGGTGCGGGCAAGACCATACGAACGTCAGCCGTCCTGGCAAGGGTCACACAGCCGAGAAACCCACCTGTTTGTAACAGAGAGTTTCATGTGAGCAAACCTTCACACCGCAAAATAGGCCGAAAAGTGAGCATTGACACGCCAAGGGCATTCGTTAAGGCTGAAGCTATTCGTTTTACTCAGGAACGCACCAGGTCTCTGCACCAAGCGTTCAGGCGGCTTGACAAGCGGCTTGGCGGGAGTCTTCCCTGGCTCCACTCGCCAAGCTCACAACGCTTACTCGACCTCCGCCTCCTGACGAACCGATGTGTATGTGGAAACCCGGTTGCATTGCATGCGGTGAGCATGCAGGAGACAGAAAATGGGCGGTACGCACGATGGTGTCAGCTCTCAGCGCGCCACTTGGCTTACCCAAAGAGCAGTCGCACGGGCAAAGGCGGGAGACCTGGAGGGGCTGCACTACCTCTACGTACGTTATGCGGAGGACGTGCTGCGGTACATCGGCAGCTTCGTCCGCGATCGCGACGAGGCCGAAGACATCACCCAGGACGTCTTCGCCAAGCTGATCAGGGTGATCGGCAAGTACGAGCAGCGTGACGTCCCCTTCGACGCCTGGATCCTGCGCGTTGCCCGCAACGCGGCGCTCGATCACCTGCGCGCGAAACGGCCGCTGCCGACCGACGACCTGCGACTGGCCGATCCAGGTACGACCCGCGGCAGCCCCGACGGATCCGGAGCGGCCTTCCGCGAGGCGCTCGACGACCTGCCCAAGGACCAGCGCGAGGTCATGGTGCTGCGCCACATAGTCGGGCTCTCGCCGGTCGAGATCGCGGGAATGCTGGACAAGACCGAGAGCTCGGTGCACGGGCTGCACCATCGCGGCCGCCGGGCGCTGCAGGCGGGACTGGTCGAACGCGGCCTGGCGCCGGTGGTGCCGCGCGCCGCCGCCGAGTAGGCGCCCTTCCTCAGTCGCTCTCGATTTCGCTGAGGATGCGAGGCAACAACCGCCCGGCATCGACCTGGGCCGCCAGGTAGAAAGCCGCCTGGGCCGCCAGCTCATCGGTCGTCACGCCCTGGCTCGCGGCCTCGGCCTCGAAGGCGCGCCAGGTGTCCCCCTCGACCTCGATCTCGACCGCGACCTGCCCGTTGCCGCCGGCGGCGTCTTTCGCAAACGCGGGGAAGCGCCACCCGGGGCGCTCGGGGCTCTTGTCGTCGAGGTAGGTACGCAGCGCGCCCACGAGGCGCACGGGAACGTCGACAGCGCTGAGCGCATCGATCGAGACGAGGGCTTCCCAGGCGAGCTGATTGAGGGTGACGGATGCGGTGAGCTTCAACGAACTCTCTCGCGCCTCTGGCCGCGAGACCCGATCTTCAGACACTTACCGCAATCATACTTCGCGCTGTCAAGCGGGATCTTTAGGCAAGCAGGCCGCCGGCGCGGGCCGCCGCGGCCGTTTGGCGCAGGGTCTCGGCGGCGTCGAAGCGCGGCGCCCAGCCGAGGTCGCGGCGGGCCTTGCCGGCGTCCATCAGCACCGGGGTGCGCAACGCCGTCGCCCACTCCAGCTCCGGCAGGGCGAAGCTGAGGCGACCGGCGGCGCTGGTGCCGAGCCCGGCGAGCGGGCCGGGGACGCGGACCGAGCGCCAGCCGATCGCGCGGGCGATGTCGGGGATCCGGATCTGACCCGGTCCGGCCAGGTTGTAGGCGCCCGGCGGGCCTTCGCCGGCGATCGCCGTCGCCAGTGCCGCGGCGACGTCGTCGTGGTGGACGACCTGCAGGACGCTGCCGACGTCGGGCAGGACCGGCTTGGCCAACGGCAGGCGGCCGAGCCCGCGGCGCAGGCGCGGCAGCGGGTCGCCGAGGCGGGCGGCGCCGACGATCTGGCGGATCAGCATCGTCGCCCGCGGTCCGGCGACGACGCAGGGACGGAAGACGTAGGCCTCGACCTCGCTGCCGGCGATCGCCTCGGTCAGCACCGCCTCCAGCTCGGCCTTCTGCGCCGAGTAGTAGAAGTCGTCGTTGCCGCGGGCGGGGACCGCCTCGGTCAGCGGCTGTGGGTTGTCGGCGTGGAAGCCGTAGGCGGCGACCGAGGAGGTGTAGACGAGCCGCTTCACCCCGGCGGTGACGGCGGCTTCGAAGACGTTGCGCGAGCCCTCGAGGTTGACCCGGTGCGTCGCCTCGCGCCCGCCGAAGATCGCGAAAGCGAGGTGCACCGCCACGTCGGCCCCGTCGAACAGCGCCGCCAGCGACCCCCGATCGAGGATGTCCCCCCGCCGATAGGAGACCTTCTCCCACCCCTCGCCCCCCGGGTCAAACGCCCGCCGCGCCATCCCCCGAACCTCACCGACCTCGTCCCGCCGCTCGAGCTCCGCCAAGAGAGCGAGGCCAATCTCACCGGTGGGCCCAGTAATTGCGACCGTCAGAGCCATGGGCTCATGTTAGGCGCCTACCCATGAGCCCTTGCCCCTGAGGGCGGGGGATGACTCGCCGGACACTCAACCGCGAGCCATAGGCGAGCGGTGTCCGCCGAGGCATCCCCCGCCCTCAGGCGGCCGGGGTGATGCGATAGGCGTCAAACACGCTCTCGATGTTCCGAAGCCGCGAAATGCAGTGCTTCAACTGCTCGGTATCTCCGACCTCGATCACAAACCTGTTTTTCACCATCGGCGGGTTGGTCGTACAGGTCGCGCCGATGATGTTGATGCCGCCCTCCGAGAACGTCCGCGAGAGGTCCTCGAGCAGGCGGGTGCGATCGTAGGCGTCGATCTGCAGCTCGACCCTGTAGGAGGCCTCGTTTTCGCCTTCCCAACTGACGTCGACGAAGCGCTCGGGGGAGCGTTTCAGCGCCTTCACGTTCTTGCAGTCGCCGCGGTGGATCGTGATCCCGCGGCCGAGGCTGACGTAGCCGGCGATCTCGTCGCCGGGCACCGGCCGGCAGCACTTGGCGAGCCGCACGGCGACGTTGTCGGCACCCTTGACCGTGATCCCGTAGTTGGCGGCGTCTTTGGTGCGACGGGCGCGGTCCTCGCGCGGGCCGACCAGCCCGCTGGGGTGCTCGTCGACGGCCTCGCCCGCCTTCAGCCGCTGCATCACCTTGTTGGCGGCGGTCTTGGTCGAGATCTTGCCCTGGCCGAGGGCGATGTAGAACTCGGTCGCCTTCTGGAAGCCCATCTCGCGGATCACGTCCGCGAGCAGCGGCGAGCCGGCCACCTTCTGCATCGGCAGCCCGCGCTTGCGCAGCGCCTCCTCCAGCCCCTCGCGGCCGTCGCGCTCGGCGTCCTCGCGGCGCTCCTCTTTGAACCAGGCCCGGATCTTGTTGCGGGCGCGACTGGTGCGCACCAGCTTCAGCCAATCCATCGACGGCGCCCGTTTCTGCTTCGCCGTCAGCACCTCGACGATGTCGCCCGAGCGCAGCTGGTAGTGCAGCGGCACGATGTTGCCGTTGACCTTGGCGCCGACGCAGCTGTGGCCGACGTCGGTGTGGACCGCGTAGGCGAAGTCCAGCGGCGTCGAACCGGCCGAGAGGTTCTTCACTTCGCCCTTCGGCGTGAAGACGAAGACCTCGTCCTCGAAGAGGTCGACCTTCAGCGACTCGAGGAACTCCGCCGGGTCCTGTTCGCCCTCGGACTCGACCAGCTGCCGCAGCCAGGTCATCTTCTCCCGCTTCGGGTCGCCGCCGCCGCCCTCTTTGTAGGTGACGTGGGCGGCGATCCCGTACTCGGCGAGCTTGTGCATCTCCTCGGTGCGGATCTGGATCTCCAGCGGCTTGCCCTCGGGCCCGATCACCGTCGTGTGCAGCGCCTGGTACATGTTGGCCTTCGGCATCGCGACGAAGTCCTTGAAGCGACCGGGCAGCGGCTTCCAGAGCGAGTGGATGACGCCGATCGCGCCGTAGCAGTCCTTCACCGAGCCGACGATCACCCGCATCGCGGTGAGGTCGAAGATCTCGTTGAACTCGCGGCCCTTCTTCGCCATCTTCGTGTAGATCGAGTAGAAGTGCTTGGCGCGGCCGGAGATCTCGGCCTCGATCCCGACCGCCTCCAGCTCCTCGGCGAGGAACTCGCCCGCCTTGGAGACATACGACTCGCGCTCGTCGCGCTGCTGGGCGACCAGCTGCTTGATTTCGGCGTACTTGCGCGGGTGCAGGGTGGCGAAGGCGAGGTCCTCGAGCTCCCACTTGATCGCGTGGATCCCGAGCCGGTGCGCGAGCGGGGCGTAGATCTCGAGCGTCTCGTGCGACTTCACCGTCTGCTTCTGCTTCGGCAGCGCCCCCAGAGTGCGCATGTTGTGAAGGCGGTCGGCCAGCTTGATCAGGATCACCCTGACGTCGGTGGCCATCGCCACCATCATCTTGCGGTAGTTCTCCGCCTGGCGCTCGTCGCGGCTCTCGAAGGTCATCCCCGTCAACTTGGTGACGCCGTCGACCAGCTGGGCGATCTCCTCGCCGAACTCCTCGTCGATCTCCTCGAGGCTGGCGCTGGTGTCCTCGACGGTGTCGTGCAGCAGCGCCGCGCAGAGGGTCTCGGTGTCGAGCCGCATGCCGGCGCAGATCTGCGCCACCCCGACCGGGTGGGTGATGAACTCATCGCCCGAGTACCGCAGCTGGTCGGCGTGGCGCTCGCAGGCGAAGTCGAAGGCGCGCTCGACTTTGGCGCGGTCGATCGTCGCCACCGCCACGGCGGTGCCGCCGTTGCCGTCGCTCGGCGCAGAGTCGAACTCCTCGACGACGGCGAACAGGTCGCCGAGCAGCTCCGAGTGCTCTACGGCAGTTTGTGGCTTGCGAGAAATGACTGTGCCTCCGCGAATTCTTCGTTGTACGCGCGGAACGCGGGCGAGCGCTCCAGATCGGTGCCCTTTGAGGATACGACCCCGACCCGTCCTTCGCCTCGATTTGGCTCCCCGGCAAGGAGATCGAGCTCGCGCAGGACGCGGAAGCAGCGCGCCGCGGTCTCGGGCGAGAGCGGCCTCTGGCCGCCGCCGCCGAGCGCCTCGCGCAGGCCGTCGCCGCTTGCCTCGCCCCGCTCGCGCAGCGCGCGGAAGACGGCGGCGATCGTTTCGCGGGAAGGCGCCAGCTCGGCGGCGACCTTGAGCGCGAACTGCTGCTCGGCCGCGCCGTGGAGCCGATGCAGGTAGCCGCCGCCGTCGAAGCTGACCGCGCGCGGCGGCGGGTCGACGAGGACGACGTGCTCGAACCCGGCGGCAACCTCCCCGCCGGCGCGAGCGAGAGTTGCGTAGTCGACCAGCGCCAGGCCGCCGCCCGCCTTGGCGGCGACGCCGTCGAGCGCCGCCGCGCCGCAGCGCATGCAGGCGACGCGGCCGCTGCCGCCGTTGAAGCGCGCCAGGCCGGCGGCCCCCGCAGCGAGCTCCGCCCGGCGCGAGGCGTCGGCGCAAACGCCCAGGACCCCCGCCCCGCTCGACACGAGCTCGGCGATCGCGACGAGCGGCGAGCCCCGTCCCGCCACCACGGTCCGCGCCGCGTGTCGAGTTTGTCCACCTGTGGTTGACAAACTCGACAGGTCCCTCGTGCGCTCGACTTCGAAGCGACCCCACCACTCGGATTCTTCGCATTCGCAGGCGTGGACAGACGCCGTGGCGGCGTTCGCCACCGCGGGGGCACCGTCCGCCCCGGCGCGGCCCTCGTCCTCCTGCAGTCGGTACACCTCGCGCAGCACCACCCGTGGCTCGACCGAGCCGTTCCAGTGGTTGACCTCGAGCCGCACCGTGGCGTCGATCGGCTCGCCCTCGCCGACGCCGAGGCTGGAGCGGCCGAAGGCGACGCCGAGGGCGCGGTGCGAGCCGCTATGGAGGCTGAAGCGGGCGTGCTTGCCCTCCTCCCCCATCTTGCGCACGTCGCTGACCTGCGCCGAGGGGACCAGCAGCCGCGGGCCCGGGTTGCCCATTCCGAACGGCGCCAGCCTGCCCAGTTCCTCGGCCAGCTCGAGGCCGAGGCCGACGCCGCCGACCAGGGCGTCGACCCGCTCGGTCCGAAGCAGGTCCTCGGGACCGAGGACCGCGGCCGCATGGGCGGCGAAGGCCTCGCGGAAGGCGTCGAGCTTCTCGGCGCGCAGATTGAGGCCGGCGGCGGCGCGGTGCCCGCCGAAACCCTCCAGGTGCTCGGCGCAGGCCTCCAGCGCCGCCAGCAGGTCGAAGCCGGGGATGCTGCGCCCCGAGCCGCGGCCTCCCCCCTCGCCGTCGAGCGAGACGACGACCACCGGCCGGTGGTGGCGCTCGACCAACCGCGAGGCGACGATCCCGACCACTCCCGGGTGCCAGTCCTCACCGGCCAGCACAAACCCCGGCGCCGCGCGCAGGTGCTCCGGCAGCTCGCGCAGGCAGGCCTCGGCGGCGTTGTCGACCTCGCGCTCGGTCGCCCGCCGCTCGGAGTTCGCCCGGCTCAGCTCGACCGCGATCTGCTCCGCCCGCCCCGGCTCCTCGGTCAGCAGCAGCTCGACCCCCGCGTCGGCCCGGTACAGCCGCCCCGCCGCGTTGATCCGCGGCGCCAGCCGGAAGCCCAAGTCGCTCTCGTCCAAGGTCGAGGGGTCACATTTGGCCGCGGTCATCAGCGCCCGCAGCCCCACTCGTCTCCCCCGCCGCATCTCCGCCAGCCCGCGCTTCACCAGCGCCCGGTTCTCGCCCACCAGCGGCACGACATCGGCCACGGTCGCCAGCGCCACGAGATCCAGATCCGCCGCGGATTCCGCCCCCTCCCGCAACGCGCAAGCCAACTTCCAGGCCACTGCGGTTCCACACAGCGATGCGAACGGATACCCGGAGATCTCGGGGTGCAGGATCAGGCACTCCGGCAGCTCCTCTCCCGGCTGGTGGTGGTCGGTGACGACGACCTCCATCCCCAGCTCCTGCGCCAGCCGCACCTCCGCCACCGCGGTGATGCCGCAGTCGACCGTCAGCAGCAGCCCGGTCCCCCGCTCCGCCAGCCGCGCCACGTTCTCCGGCGTCAGGCCGTAGCCGTCGGCGATCCGGTCGGGGATGAACCAGTCGCAGTCGGCGCCCAGCTCGCGCAGCGTCGCGACGGTCAGCGCCGTCGCGCAGACGCCGTCGACGTCGAAGTCGCCGTGGACCGTGATCCGCTCACCGGCCTCGATCGCCACCCCGATCAGCTCGACCACCTCCGCGATCGAATCGAAGGCACCCGGCGGGTGCGTCTCGTCGGCGGCGAGGAAGGCGCGCGCCTGCTCGGGGGTCCGGTAGCCGCGCCGGACCAGGGTCACGGCGACCGGCTCGGAGAGCTCGAGCCCGTCGGCGACGGCGCGCACGTCGGCGTACTCGTAGGGCTCGACGGCGAAGGCTTTCAGGGGGGATTCCGCCACACGATCAGGCTAGGCGGAGCCGCGGATCGATTTCCCTGCACGCAAGCGCGGAAAGTGCAGGCGAACCGCCGGCGAGCGGCGCTACTCGACCAGCCGGCGACGCTGGCGGACGCCGAGCGCGTAGACGACCGCGAGCCCGATCGCGGTGCCGGGGATCGCGATCAGCGCCGTGCTGATGTCGGTGTCGCCGAGGCCTTTGCCGCTGATCTCCTGCACGATCAGGCCGAAGATCACGGAGCCGAGGACGGCGCCGATGAAGGCGCCGATGATCCCCTGCCAGAAGTGCTCGGGCAGGAAGACGGTGAAGTGCCAGAGGGCGATGCCCATGATGAAGAAGACCAGCAGGGCCATCGTCAGCGATTCCTCCCGTGTTTGCGGCGCTGCTGGCGGCGGGCACGGCGCTCCTCGTTGCGCGCGCGGCGCTCGGCCGAGGCTTCCTCGGCGGCGCTCGCCGGGTCGCTGCCGTTGCCTTTGCTGGTGCGCCCGGCGGTGGCGACGGCCTCGGCCCGCGTGTCGGCCGCGACCTCGGCGGCCATGTCGACCTCTTCGGGCTCGTCGTCCCCTTCGGCCTGGGCGTCCTCAGCCAGGAGCGCCGACTGCACGTCGTCGGCGTAGGCGGGGACGACCCCGCCCTCGACTTCGGCGATCCGCAGCCGGCGGCGGATGAAGCCCGGCTCCAGTTCCTTCCAGGCGGTCAGCACCGGCGAGGCGATGAAGATCGAGGAGTAGGTACCGGAGATGATCCCGACCAGCATCGCGAAGGCGAAGTCCTGCAGGGTCGTGCCACCGAAGACGAGCAGCGAGGTGATCGCGAGCAGGGTCGAGAAGCTGGTCGCCAGCGACCGGGTCAGGACCTCGCTCATCGAGCGGTTGACGATCTGCGAGAACGCCGCGCGCGGCATCCGCGGCACGTTCTCTCGTATTCGGTCGAAGACGATGATCGTGTCGTATATGGAGTAACCCAGGATGGTGAGGAAGGCGGCGACGGTTCCGCTGCTCACCTCTTTCCCCGTCAGCGAGTAGACACCGGCCGTGATCAGGATGTCGTGGAAGATCGCGATCAGCACCGGCACCGCGAACTTCGGGTCGAACCGCAGCGCGATGTAGCCGCAGATCACCAGCAGCGAGAAGATCAGCGCCTTCAGCGCGTTGTTGGCGACCTGTTCGCCGAAGGTCGGACCGACGCTGGTGCTTTCGAAGCCGTTCTCGACGATGCCGTAGTCCTTGGCAAGGGCCCGCCTGGCGTCTTTGACCTCTTCCGGTTCGAGCTCGTTGGACTGGATCTGGAAGACGTTGTCGCCGAGCACCGGGTCGGAGACCTGCTGGACCTCCTCGCCGGCGACGCCCGCCGCGTCGAGGCTTTCGCGCACCCCTTCCTCGTCGGTCGGCTGCTGCAGCGCGACCGTGATCCGCGTCCCCGACTCGAAGTCGATGCCGAAGTTGAGCTGCTTCGTCGCCAGCGCCAGAGCGCCGACGAGCAGGATCACGCCGGAGACGGTGAAGAACCAGCGGCTGGCGCCCATGAAATCGAAGCGCCACTGTTTGCCCTTGCCGCCGGCGCCGAGCGCGTTCGGCGAGCGCAGCAGCCGCGAACGGCTCATGCTGCCGAGCAGCGCCTGGGTGAAGACGACGGCGGTCAGCAGCGAGACCAAGGTGCCGACGCCGAGCGTGAAGGCGAAGCCCTTGACCCCGGCCGTCGCCAGGACGAAGAGGATGAAGGCGGTCAGGAGGGTGACGACGTTCGCGTCGATGATCGTCGCGATTCCGCGTTTGTAGCCAGCGGCGATCGCGCTCGACATCGAGCGCCCAGCCCGCACCTCCTCCTTTATTCGCTCGAAGATGACGATGTTGGAGTCGGCGGCGACGCCGATCGTCAGCACCAGACCCGCGATCCCCGGCAGGGTGAGCGTGATCGGGATCAGGTTGATCAGGGCGAAGAAGATCACCCCGTAGGCGGCCAGCGCGATCGAAGCGATCAGGCCGAGGAAGCGGTAGTAGACGAGGAGGAAGATGACGACGAGGGCGAGGCCGATGATCCCGGCCTTGACGCCGTCATGGAGCGCCTGCGTCCCGAGGGTCGCCGAGACCTGCGACTCGCTGATCAGTTTCAGGTTGATCGGCAGGGCGCCGATCTGCAGCGTCGTCGCCAGTTCCTGCGCCTGGCTCAGCCCTTCGGAGTTGTTGAAGCCGCCCGAGATCTGGGCGCCGCCGCGGCCGTCGATGCCGTCGGGGTTTTCCTTGAAGTTGATGATCGGCCGCGACTGGACTTCGTTGTCGAGGACGACCGCGAAGTGGCCGGAGAGCGCGGCCGCTTCTTCGTTGCTGACCACGCCGACCGCGCCTGCCTGGCCGCGCTGGGCGATCCGCCGCGTGACTTCGTGGAACGCTTCGCGGCCCTTGTCGGAGAATTCGAAGCTGACGATCGGTTCGTTGGAGCCGGGCGCGTAGGTCTGTTCGGGGTTGGTGATGTCGCTGCCCGAAAGCGCCGGCCGGTCCTTCAGCACCCACCAGCCCGGCTCTTCGCTGGTTTCGAAGCTGCCGTTTTCGTTGACCGGGTATTCGGAGACCAGCACGTAGCCGGCCGGGACTTCGACCACGATCCCGTTTTTCGGGATCCGTTTCCCGGTCGGGCTGACGTAGAGGTCCTTTTCCCTCAGCTCGGGCCCGGCCAGCAGTTCATGCTTCACGTCGTTGCTGAACAGGTAGTAGCGCGGCTTGGAGACCGAGCAGTTGACCTGGTCGCAGTTTTCGACCGGTTCCTGTTCGGAGGCCAGTTTCGCGGCTTCATAGGCCGTCGGGAAGGCGCCTTCGTTGATCAGGCGCTGGTTGCCGGGCTTTTTCGGCAGTCGCCCGGCCGTGGTCCACCGCTGTTCGGATTCTTCGAGCTGTTTTTTCGGCGGTTCGCGCCCCGGCGTGCCCCCGATCGCCTTCTCCGGCCCGATCAGGTTTTCCTCCCAGTCGTAGAAGTAGAGCTGGGCGGTGGTGCCGACCTGTTCGGCAGCGCGTTCGGGGTCGGTGATCCCCGGCAGCGAGACGGTGATGTTCTTGGTGCCGAGGCGGGCGACTTCGGACTCCGAGACGCCGAGCTCGTTGACCCGCTTTTCGATGATCGAGATCGAGTCTTCGATGTCGCCACTGGAGACTTCGGTCGTCGTCCCCGTCGGCTGGCCTTCGTAGACGAGCTCGAGCCCGCCCTGCAGGTCGAGGCCGAGCTGCGTTTCCTTCGAGGCGATGACGATCCCCGAGACGGCGACCAGGGCGACGACGAAGAGCAGGACGAAGAGGTGCCGGCGCCGGGAGCCCATTTGAAGCTAGCCCTCCGGGGTGAGGACGAGCAGCAGCCCGCCGTCGTCGTCGTAGGCGGGGAAGACGTCGGCCACCGCCTGCGCCGGCAGGTCGCCTTCGGCGTTGACCGAGACGCGCTTGCCGAGCGAGCGCACGCCCCACTCCAGCGAGGTCTCGATCGGGTCGGTGACGCCGTCGCGGTTGGTGTCGGCCGTGCCGCCGCCGTCGCCGCCGTCGACCCAGTTGAGCCCGAGCACTTCGCCGACCGGTCGCCCGATCACGTCTTCATCGGTCAAACCGGTCAACTCGTAGCTGCCCTTCCCGGCCTCGAGAATCCGCCCCTGCTGATCACAAACGAAGAACGCCGCATTAGGAGCCGGATAATAATCGTCGAGTAATTCAAATACGAACCCGAATCCGCATTTCGAGCACCCTTTGGGCCGGGTGCTGAAGCCTGCGGTGCGGTCGCTGCCGGATTCCCGGTGACCGCAATTCGGGCAGATGAAGAAGGCCATGGCCGACAGGCTAGACGAGCGCGCCTAGAAGAGGCTCGCCGCGCCTTCGGGCGCCGCCAGGCCGAGGTGATCGTAGGCTCGCTGGGTCAGGACCCGGCCGCGCGGGGTGCGCTTCAGCATCCCCTGCTGGAGGAGATAGGGCTCGAGCACGTCCTCGATCGTGTCCGGCTCCTCGCCGATCGCGATCGCCAGGGTCGAGAGGCCGACCGGGCCGCCGCCGAACTTGGTCGCGACCGTATCGAGCAGGGCGCGGTCGGCGCGATCGAGGCCCCCGGCGTCGACCTCGAGCATCTCCAGCGCATCGGCGGCGACCGCCGCCCCGATCTCCCCCGACCCCTTCACCTCGGCGAAGTCGCGGACCCGCTTCAGCAGGCGGTTGGCGACGCGCGGGGTGCCGCGCGAGCGGGAGGCGATCGTGCGCGCACCCTCGGCGTCGATCTCGACCTCGAGGATCCGCGCCGAGCGCTCGACGATCAGCGCCAGGTGCTCGTCGCTGTAGTGCTCGAGCCGGTGCGAGACGCCGAAGCGGTCGCGCAGCGGCGTCGTCAGCAGGCCGGCGCGGGTGGTGGCGCCGATCAGCGTGAACGGCGGCAGCGGCAGCGTCACGGTGCGGGCGCCGGCCCCCTGGCCGAGCACGACCGGCAGCTCGCCGTCCTCCATCGCCGGGTAGAGGGTCTCCTCGACGGCGCGGCCGAGGCGATGGATCTCGTCGATGAAGAAGACCGAACCCGGCTCCAGCGCGGTGAGGAACGAGGCGACGTCGGCCTTGCGCTCCAGCGCCGGGCCGGCGGTCTGGACCATCGGCACGCCGAGCTCGGCGGCGACGATGTGGGCCAGCGAGGTCTTGCCGAGGCCGGGCGGCCCGGCCAGCAGCACGTGGTCGAGCGGCTCGCCGCGGCGGCGGGCGGCCTCGATGAAGATCGCCAGCTGCTCGGTCACCTGCTCCTGGTTGACGAAGTCCGCCAGGGTCGGCGGCCGCAGCGAGCGGTCGAGGTCGTCGTCGGGGACGTCGGCACGGGCGTCGTGCACCCGGACCTCGGCGTCGATGCCGGGGAAGTCGTCGTCGTCGATGCCGGGCGTGCGGATCCGCTTGCGTTCGCTCATCGCGCGCTCCCCGCCTTGCGCAGGGCGCCGGCCAGCAGCTCCTGCGGATCCTCGCCCTCGACGCCGTCGAGCAGCTGCTCGGCCTCCAGCGGCGCGTAGCCGAGGTTGACGAGGCCGTCGCGGGCGAGGGCGCGGGCGTCGCCGCTCTCGGCCACCGCCAGCGCCACCTCCTCCTCCAGCGTCCCGGCGACCTTCTCGCGCAGCTCGACGATGATCCGCTCCGAGGTCCGCTTGCCGATCCCGGGGACCGCCTGGAAGCGTTTGGCGTCGCCGGCGGCGATCGCCTGCAGGAGGACCCGGGAGCTGCCGCCCGAGAGCGCGGCGAGGGCGACTTTGGGGCCGATGCCGCTGACCGAGATCAGCAGGCGGAAGAGGTCGCGCTCCTCCTCGGCGGCGAAGCCGTAGAGGGCGAGCGAATCGTCGCGCGAGATCAGCTCGGCGTGCAGGAAGGTCTCGCTGCCGGCGGCCGGCACCGCTTTCAGGGTCTCGGCCGAGACCGCCAGCCGGTAGCCGACGCCGGCGGCGTCGATCACGACGTGGTCGGCGCGCCGCACCATCACCTCACCCCGGACCGCGGCGATCATCCGGCGATCCGCTCCCGGACCGGCGTCGCGGCTCGCGCCCCGGCGACGGCGTCGCGGTGGCCGTTGCCGCCGCCGTGGCAGATCGCCACCGCGAGCGCGTCGGCGGCGTGGTCGGGGGTCGGCGGCTCGGGCAGCCGCAGCAGGGTGCCGACCATGCGCTGCACCTGGCTCTTGCCGGCGCCGCCGGAGCCGCAGACCGCCATCTTGATCGCCTGCGGCGTGTAGGCGAAGCAGCTGATGCCGGCCTGGGCGGCGGCCAGCATCGCGACGCCGCTTGCCTGGCCGACGGCCATCGCCGAGTGCACGTTCTTGCCGAAGTAGACCGCCTCGATCGCCATCGCCTTCGGCTCGTGCCAGGAGATCAGCTCGCTCAGCTCGGCGTGGATCCGCGCCAGGCGGCGCTCCATCGGCTGCTCGGGCGTCGTCTCGACGACGCCGCCGTCGAGCGCGACCATGTGGTTGCCCTCGACCCGGACGATGCCGAAACCGAGATTCGCTGCGCCGGGGTCGATCCCCATCACTACCTGCATGGGTAGTGATTCTGGGAGCGGGGTCGGATGCCTTCCCGAGGCCGCCTCAGGCGGCGGCCAGCTTTTCCAGGACGTCCTCGGGGATGTCGAAGTTGGCCTCGACCTCGTCGACGTCGTCCTGCTCTTCGAGCTCGTCGATCAGCTTCAGCAGCCGTTCGGCGTCGTGGCCTTTGACCTCGACCGTGCTTTTCGGCTCGGTGACGAGTCCGGCGGCGACGTACTCGACGCCGGACTCCTCGAGCACTTCGCGGACGGCGGTCAGGTCGGTGGGCTCGCAGATCACCCGCCACTGGTCGCCATCCTCGCGCACGTCCTCGGCGCCGGCGTCGATCGCGGCGATCAGGTCGTCCTCGCCGTAGCGGCCGGCATCGACCGTGATCGACCCCTTTTTCTCGAAGATCCAGGCGACCGAGCCCGGCTCGCCGAGGTTGCCGCCGTGCTTGGAGAAGGCGTGGCGGATCTCGGCGCTGGCGCGGTTGCGGTTGTCGGTCAGCGCCCCGACCAGGACGGCGACGCCGGCCGGGCCGTAGCCCTCGTAGAGGACCCGTTCGATCGCGGCGCCGTCGCTGCCGGCGCCGGTCCCGACGTCGATCGCCTTCTGGATTTTGTCTTTCGGCATCGAGGCTTCTTTGGCCTTCTGGATCGCCGTCGCCAGCGTCGCGTTGCCGCTGGGGTCGCCGCCGCCGTCACGGGCGGCGACGGTGATCGCGCGCGCCAGCTTGCTGAAGAGCTTGCCGCGTTTCGCGTCGGCCGCGCCCTTCTTGTGTTTGATCGAGTGCCACTTCGAATGTCCGGACATAGAGGTGTCATTCTATTTGCAGGGAGATGGACGCGAACGTGAGCCACAGGCACGAGCAGTTCCGGGGGGTGGCGGCCGCGGTCGTCTTCGTGGCGATGCTGCTCGCCGCCTTCTCGCTCTGGACCGCGATCCCGCTGACCTGGGTCTACATCGCCTCCAAGGTCTCCCACACCCAGTTCCCCAGCGGCGGCCCCTACGCGGTAGTCGCCGTCGGCATCCTCGTCTCGGTCCTCGTCGTCGCCTGGCTGATCGGCCGCCTCAACCAGCTCTACATCCGCATCACCGGCACCAACCGGCTCGGCCCGATGCGACCCACCTGGCTGCGCAGCATGCGCGACACCTCCCCGACCGCCAGCACGGTCACCGTCGTCGAGGCCTGCCTGATGGGCTCGGTGATGCTCGCCGCCCTCGCCCTCACCGTCTGGTTCTTCCTCCTCGCCGGCTCGCCGATCCCGAACCAGTAACGGCTCTGCAACGGACTGCACGGAGTTGCTTGCGCGCTGTTGGCGCGGGCGGCCCGGCGCACCCACAGG
>JBEHWY010000059.1:0-19859 GCA_048498975.1 Actinomycetota bacterium
GACGCGGAAGCTACAACGACGCGGAGGCGCTACGGAATGGACCGCCCTGTTGCCGTCCCGCCGCCTACGCGCGCCCGGGGCGACAAAGGAACCACGGGATCCGCGCGCACGCGATTCGCACGCCTGGGTCTGGGGAGGGGGAGGGTGCTCGCCGCCCTACCTGCCCACGGAGGGTGGCGAGCACCCTCCCCGGCGCGCTTGGCGTCAGCCCGCGGCGAGGATCAGGTCGCAGTAGCCGTCGGCGATCTGGGCGGGGGTGAGGCGGCCGCGGGGGCGCAGCCACTGCGGCGTGTAGTTGACCATCCCGAGCAGGCTGAGCAGGGTGAAGGCGCGGTCCTCGAAGTGCCAGGCGCCCTCGCGTTCGCCGCGGGCGAGGACGTCGTCGAGCAGCTTCTCGAACTCCTTGCGCTGGGCGCGGACCTGGCGCCACTGCGGCTCGCGCTCGATCACGTGGCGCTCCTGGGCGAAGACGAGCATGTGGTCGCGGTGGGTCGCGATCTGCTCGAGCCAGGCGTGGAGCAGCTGGCGCAGTTGGTCGGCGGGCGGCGGCGCGGAGGCGACGATCTCCCGCGCGCGGCGCAGCAGCGGGTCGAGCAGCTCGTCGCAGATGCTGATCAGCAGCTCGTCCTTGCTCTCGATGTAGTGGTAGAGGCCGCCGGCGGCGAGGCCGGTCGCCTCGGTCAGGTCCCCCATCGAGGTCTCCTGGTATCCGCGCTCGGCGAAGAGGTGGGCGGCGGTCGCGATCACCTCGCTGCGTTTGCGCTCGTAGCGCTCGCGCAGGGCCGGTCGGGTGGGGGGAGGCGCGCCTGCCATCGCGGAAATTCTATGCAAAACCGAACGACCCCTCGAAATTAGAGGGCTTGTTCGGTATAAGTGCCGGCATGGACTTCGATCTCTCAAACGAGCACCGCCTGATCCAGAACACCGTCCGCGACTTCGCCCAGCAGGAGGTGGCCCCGGCCGCCGAGGAGCTGGACCGCGAGAAGCGCTTCCCCTACGAGATCGTCGCCAAGCTCGGCGACCTCGGCCTGATGGGCATCCCCTTCCCCGAGCGCTACGGCGGCGGGGGCGGCGACTCGCTCGCCTACGCGATCGCCGTCGAGGAGCTGACCCGCGTCGACTCCTCGGTGGCGATCACGCTCTGCGCCCACACCTCGCTCGGCACCCAGCCGATCTACCTGTTCGGCGACGAGGAGCAGAAACGGGAGTGGCTGCCGCAGCTCTGCTCGGGCCGCAAGCTCGGCGCCTTCGGCCTGACCGAGCCGGAAGCGGGCTCGGACGCCGGCAACGTCCACACCCGGGCGCGCCTCGACGGCGAGGAATGGGTGATCGACGGCACCAAGCAGTTCATCACCAACGCCGGCACCGACATCTCCGGCGTCGTCTGCATCACCGCCCGCACCGGCGAGGACGAGATCTCCAACCTGATCGTCCCCAACGGCACCCCCGGCTACGAGCAGGGCGAGCCGTACCGCAAGATGGGCTGGAACGCCTCGGACACGCGGCCGCTGACCTTCGAGGAAGCGCGGGTGCCGGCGGCGAACCTGCTCGGGCCGCGCGGGATGGGCTTCCGCCAGTTCCTGCAGGTGCTCGACATCGGCCGCATCGGTGTCGCCGCGATGGGCGTCGGGCTGGCGCAGGGGGCGCTCGACCAGGCGCTCGCCTACGCCAAGGAGCGGCAGGCGTTCGGCAAGCCGATCTCCAAGTACCAGGCGATCCAGATGAAGCTGGCCGACATGGCGACCGAGATCGAAGCCGGGCGGCTGCTCGTCTACAAGGCGGCGCTGCAGAAGGACCGCGGCGAAAACTTCACCCTGACCGCGGCGCAGGCGAAGCTGAAGACCGGCCGGCTGGCGGTGCGCTGCGCCGAGGAGGCGGTCCAGATCCACGGCGGCTACGGCTACATCGAGGAGTACCCCGTCTGCCGCTTCTACCGCGACGCCAAGATCCTCACCATCGGCGAGGGCACCGACGAGGTCCAGCAAATGGTGATCGCCCGCGCCCTAGGCGCCTGACCCCGGGGTCCGACGGGACGAAATGTCGCCCATAGGTGGACAAATCGGCCCGTCGGCCCCCCGGTTGTTCTCGCGGGTGCTGGTGGCCAACCGCGGGGAGGTGGCGGTGCGGGTGGTGGGGACGCTGCGGCGGTTGGGGATCGAGTCCGTGGCCGTTTACAGCGACGCTGATGCGGGGGCGCCGCACGTGCGGGCGGCCGACCGGGCCGAGTGGATCGGGCCGACGCCGGCGGCGCAGTCCTACCTCGACGTCGAGCGCGTGATCGGCGCGGCGCGCAAGGTGGGCGCCGAGGCGATCCACCCCGGCTACGGCTTCCTCTCCGAGAGCCCCGACCTGGTGCGCGCCTGCGAGGAGGCGGGGATCGTCTTCGTCGGGCCCGGCGCCGAGGCGATGGCGCTGCTCGGCGACAAGGTCGCGGCCAAAGCCGCCGCGGCGGCGGCCGGCGTGCCGGTCCTCCCCGGGCTGAGCGGCGAGGCGCTGAGCGACGAGGAGATCGTCGCCTGGGCGGCTGACGCCGAGCTGCCGCTGCTGCTGAAGGCGGCGGCGGGCGGCGGCGGCAAGGGGATGCGGGTGGTGAGCGAGCTGGCCGAGCTGCCGGAGGCGATCGCCGCGGCGCGGCGCGAGGCGAAGGGCGCCTTCGGCGACGACCGGCTGTTCGCCGAGCGCTACGTCGAGGCCTCGCGCCACATCGAGGTCCAGGTCCTGGCCGACGGCCACGGCAACGTCGTCCACCTCGGCGAGCGCGAGTGCAGCCTGCAGCGCCGCCACCAGAAGGTGGTCGAGGAGTCGCCCTCGCCGGTCGTCGGGCCCGAGTTGCGCGAGCGGATGGGCGCCGCCGCGGTGGCGCTGGCGCGCGCTGCCGGCTACGTCAACGCCGGCACGGTCGAGCTGATCGCCGAGCGCGAGGACCCGGAGCGCTTCTACTTCCTCGAGGTCAACACGCGGCTGCAGGTCGAGCACCCGGTGACCGAGGCGGTGACCGGGTTCGACCTGGTCGAGCTGCAGCTGCGGGTCGCCGCCGGCGAGGAGCTCGGCTTCTCCCAGGACGAGGTGCGGATGGACGGCCACGCGATCGAGGCGCGGCTCTACGCCGAGGACCCCGCCCACGGCTTCCTGCCCTCGGCCGGGCGCGTCGTCGCCTACCGCGAGCCGGCCGGCGCGGTCGGCGGGCCGGGCGGGCCGGCGGGCGCGATCCGGGTCGACAGCGGGATCGAGCAGGGGACCGATGTCGGCACCGACTACGACCCGATGCTGGCCAAGGTGATCGCCCACGGCGCGAGCCGCGCGGAGGCGCTGGCGCACCTGCGTGGCGGCCTCGGCGAGCTGGTGGCGCTGGGGCCGGTGACCAACGCCGCCTACCTGGGCGCGCTGCTGGCGCGACCCGAGGTGCGCGCCGCCGACTTCGACACCGGCACGATCGAGCGCCTCGGCGCCGCGGTGGCGCCGCCGGCCCCGAGCCCCGCCCTACCGGCGCTCGCCCTCGCCCTGCTGCTCGGCCCACCGCCGAGCGACGACCCCTGGGACGCCCGCGACGGCTGGCGCCAGGGCGGCACCCCCGCCTGGGCCCGCGCCCGCCTCTCCGGCCCCGCCGGCGACGCCGAGGTCGCCATCCGCCCCACCTCCCCCCCGGTGTGGCAGTCCTTTTCCGGACTATCTACGGAAAATGACTGCCACGGGAGTTGGGAGTGGGAGCTCGGTGGGGAGTCCGGGGAGTTTTCGTGGGACGGGCGCTCGCTGGCGGCGGACGGGGAGGCGCGGTCGGTTGAGGTCTTCTGGGAGGACGAGGAGCCGCAGCGCGCTGCTGGGCCGGGCGGCATCGGAGCGCGCTCGGGCGCGGTCTGGCTGGTCGAGGACGGCGCTGAGCCCCAGCGGTTCGAGCTGGCGGCGGCGACCAGCGCCGCGGCGGGGGCGGTCGGCAGCGGCTCGCTGGAGGCGCCGATGCCGGGGGTCGTGATCGACGTCCGCGCCGCCGCCGGCGAGGAGGTCGCCGAGGGCGACGTGCTGGTCGTGCTCGAGTCGATGAAGATGGAGCTCTCGATCCAGAGCCCGCGCGACGGCGTCGTCGCCGAGGTCGCGGTCGCGGTCGGCGACCAGATCGCCCGCGGCCAGGTCCTGGTCGCGCTGGCCGACACCGCCGCGCCCGGCGCGGCCGAGGATGCAGAGGAGGAGGCATGAGCACTCGCCTGACCACCCACGCCCACCCCGGCACGCCGGAGTTCGAAGCCAACGAGGCCGAGCACCGCCGCCTCGCCGCCGAGCTCGCCGAGCGGCTGGCCCGCGCCCACGCCGGCGGCGGCGAGAAAGCCCGCGAGCGCCACGTCGCCCGCGGCAAGCTGCTGCCGCGCGAGCGGGTCGAGCGCCTCTGCGACCCCGGCTCGCCCTTCCTCGAGCTCTCCCCCCTCGCCGCCGAGGACCTCTACGACGGCGCCGCGCCGGGCGCCGGGATGATCGCCGGCATCGCCCGCGTCGAAGGCCGCGAGGTCGTCGTCGCCGCCAACGACGCCACCGTCAAAGGCGGCACCTACTACCCGATGACGGTGAAGAAGCACCTGCGGGCGCAGGAGGTGGCGCTCCACAACAACCTGCCGTGCGTCTACCTGGTCGACTCCGGCGGCGCCTTCCTGCCGATGCAGGACGAAGTCTTCCCCGACCGCGAGCACTTCGGCCGCATCTTCTTCAACCAGGCGACGATGTCGGCGCGCGGCATCCCCCAGATCGCCGCCGTGATGGGCTCCTGCACCGCCGGCGGCGCCTACGTGCCGGCGATGAGCGACGAGACCGTGATCGTCCGCGAGCAGGGCACGATCTTCCTCGGCGGCCCGCCGCTGGTGAAGGCGGCGACCGGCCAGGAGGTGAGCGCCGAGGAGCTCGGCGGCGGCGAGCTGCACGCCCGCACCTCGGGCGTCGTCGACCACCTCGCCGAGGACGACGCCGAGGCGCTGGCGATCGTGCGCTCGATCGTCGCCACCCTGGCGCCGAAGCCACCGCCGCCCTGGCCGCGCCAGCCCGTCGCCGAGCCGGCGGTCGACCCGGCCACCCTCTACGGCGCCGTGCCGCCCGACAGCCGCACCCCCTACGACCCGCGCGAGATCATCGCCCGCCTCGTCGACGGCAGCCTCCTGCACGAGTTCAAGGCCGAGTACGGCACCACCGTCGTCACCGGCTTCGCCCATATATATGGACACCCGGTGGGGATCGTCGCCAACCAGGGCATCCTCTTCAGCGAGAGCGCGCTGAAGGCCGCCCACTTCATCGAGCTCTGCGACCAGCGCCGCATCCCCCTCCTCTTCCTGCAGAACATCACCGGCTTCATGGTCGGCCCCGAGTACGAGGCCGGCGGCATCGCCAAGGACGGGGCGAAGATGGTCGCCGCCGTCTCCACCGCCCGGGTGCCGAAGCTGACCGTGATCGTCGGCGGCTCCTTCGGCGCCGGCAACTACGGCATGTGCGGCCGCGCCTACTCGCCGCGCTTCCTCTGGATGTGGCCCAACGCGCGGATCTCGGTGATGGGCGGCGAGCAGGCGGCGACGGTGATGACCGAGGTCGGCCAGCCCGAGACCGGCGCCCAGCTCCGCGACCAGTACGAGCGCCAGGGCAACCCCTACTACTCCACCGCCCGCCTCTGGGACGACGGCGTGATCGACCCGCTCGACACCCGCCGCGTCCTCGGCCTCGCCCTCGGCGCCTGCGCCAACGCCCCGCTGGCCGAGCCGGCGGCGCCCGTGTTCCGGATGTAGGAGAAGCGACACCCCCACGCCGCACGTGTGGGCAACTACGGAAGCGCGAAATAACTCGATCGATCAGGTTCGGTGGAGCAAGGTGAACGAGCGGGTCGACAGTCCGGGAGCGATCGCCGAGCGCCGCCTGCGGGAGACCGTCGCCGGCCCGGACCGGGACGAGCTGCTCGCGGCGGCCGGCCCCTTCTTCCTCGCCCGGGCCGAGAAAGAGCACGAATCGGCCGAGCGCAAGCGCGAAGCGGCGATGACGAAAGCGACCGCGATCGCGGCCCTGGCGGCGGCGCTGGCGGCGATCGTTGCCACCCCCACGCTCGACGGCTCGGGCCTCGACGGCTGGAGCCGCTGGCTGCTGCTGGGGGCGGTCGTCTCCTTCCTCGTCGCGATCGGCTTCGTTGCGGTCGCGCTCCTGATCCACGTCCGCCCCGGCGAGCGGGTCAGCCGCCTTGAGCTGACCAACTGGACCTCCGAACGGTTCTGGCTGACCGATGTCGTCACCCACACCTTCGATCTCACCAACAGCTTCGTCAAAGCGACGAACGGGATCCGCCGCGCCAACAAGCAGGCCGAGTGGTGGCTGAGCGCCGCGACCGCGGCGATCGCCGCGGGGCTGATCCTGCTGCTGGCCGCCTTCGGAATCGAGACCGCATGATCTCCCCGAACCATCGCCTACCCTTCAGCGGCCCGCCCAGCCGGCAGCCCGGCCATGGCGAAGCGCAGCTCGAATCGGTCTCCGGCGACATCCAGCTGACCGGCCCCCGGGTGCCCAGCCTGAGGCGCCTGGTCGGCCGAGCGCGGGCGACCAGGCGCCAGCGGGAAAGGCTGTACGAGCGGGGTGAGGAAGTGCCGGTCAGCGGCGTCTACGACCTGGTCGACGAGGAGGGGGATTACCTCAACTCCCAGATCACCTGCCACGAACACGAGACCTTCCCGATCACCAAGAGCCACTTCGCACGCGAACTGGACGAGCTGGTCCTGGGGCCGGACGGCGAGGTGACGGACGTGATCCACCACTTCCGCTACCGGCTCGCCTACGAGGCCCTGCACCTGCGGCCACTGCGGATCCTGGACGAGACCATCTACGAGCCGGGCGACCGGGTCCCGATCAGCGGCATCTACAACGTGGTCGCCCTCGACGGCGAGTACCTGCTGCACCAGCGAGCCTGCATCCACGACAAGGGCAAGGAGAACCCCGAGACCTTTCCCGAGGTCGAGGGCCTGGACGAGGGCAGCTACGGCTTCCGGCTCGAGTACGAAGCCGAGCACCTGTCCTCGCGCTGACCGGCGCGCCACCGAGCCGGCGGCCGCCTGAACGTCTGCACGAAACTCTGTATCGGTCTCAAGACCGGCGGCGCGCGGTCGATTTTCGGCTTGATGGCGTCAAAGCGCGACGACAGAGCGAGGCGGTCGTGAGCCTGCTGCCGCCCTCCCCGCCCGGGGAGGACCCGAGCGACGAATTGCGTCGGCTCGGCGAGCGGCTGGGGGAGCGCGTCGACGAGGTGCTGGAGCTGACGGCGCTGCGGACCAACGTCGCCGGCCACGAGATCGACGCGACAGTGCAGCAGAGCTTCGAACGGGTCAGCCGCACCGCGACCGGCGCGGTGGCGCGCTGGATCGGCGGCAGCAGCATCGGCGCGGCGATCCAGGCGGGGCGCGAAACCTGGGAGATCTTCAGCGAGCTGGCGGTGCACCGGGCGGCCCTCCTCAACGAGGTCGTCTGGCGCTGTTTTTGGTGGCGCAACGTGATGGCCGAGGTGATCGAGGAGAGCGCGACCGAGCTCGGGATCGCACCCGCGGTGGCGCTGCAGGCGAAGAACCTGCTGCAGCTCAGCGTCGAGTTCAACCTGCTGCGGATGTGCGAGTGCTTCGAGATCGAGCGGCAGCGGACCGACGAGGAACTGAGCCGCCGCGAGCAGGAGCTCTCCTTCCTCGCCACCCACGATGCCCTCACCGGCCTGCCGAACCGGACGCTGATCCTCGACCGCGCCAAGCAGATGCTGGCCCGCTCGCGCCGCAACCAGACCCCGGCGGCGGCGCTGTTCGTCGACCTCGACAACTTCAAGGACATCAACGACACGCTCGGCCACGGCGCCGGCGACGAACTGCTGCGCGGCGTCGCCGCCCGCCTCGACGGCGTGATCCGCGAGACCGACGCGCTCGGCCGGCTCGGCGGCGACGAGTTCGTCGTCATCACCGAGGCGCTGGCGCTCGACGCCGGCCCCGAGCTCGTCGCCGAACGCCTGCTCGACGCCCTCCAGCACCCCTTCCAGCTCGAGACCGCGAAGACGCCGGTCGTCGTCAGCGCCAGCGTCGGCGTCGCCGTCGCCGACGCCGGCAACGCCGAGGACCTGCTGCGCAACGCCGACATCGCGATGTACCGGGCGAAGTGGGAAGGGCGCAACCGCTTCGCCGTCTTCGAGTCGGGGATGGGCGAGCGGGTGCGCAACCGGGTCGAACTGGAGATGGACCTGCGCGGCGCGCTCGAGCAGGGCCAGTACCGGCTCGCCTACCAGCCGACGCTCGACCTCGGCGACCTGCGCCCGACCGGGGTCGAGGCGCTGCTGCGCTGGCAGCACCCGGCGCGCGGCACGCTGGAGCCGGAATCCTTCATCCCGCTACTGGAGGAGACGGGGCTGATCACCGAGGTCGGCGCCTGGGTCCTGGAGGAGGCCTGCCGGCAGGCGGCCGCCTGGCACGCGTCCGGCTTCCCCCTTGCGGTCGCCGTCAACGTCTCCGGCCGCCAGCTCGACGACGACCGGATCGCGACCGACGTCGAAGCGGCGCTCGAGCACAGCGGGCTCGATCCCGCGATGCTGACCGTCGAGGTCACCGAGACCTCGCTGATGCGCAACGTCGAGGAGACCGCCCGCCGCCTGACGACGATCAAACAGCTCGGCGTCCGCATCGCGATCGACGACTTCGGCACCGGCTACTCCTCCCTCGCCCACCTGCAGCGCTTCCCGGTCGACGCGCTGAAGATCGACCGCTCCTTCATCACCGGCCTGCGCGACAACCGCGAGGGCGGCACCCTGATCCACTCCCTGGTCCAGCTCGGCAAGGCGCTCTCGATCGAGACCTTCGCCGAGGGAATCGAGGGCCACGAGGAGCTCTCGCTGCTGCGCGCCGAGGAATGCGACAGCGGCCAGGGCTTCCTCTTCGCCCGGCCCCTCGACGCGGCCGAGACCGAGATATTCCTGCGCAGCTGGGCGGCGGACAAGGCCCTTCCCCGCTGACACGGCAGTTTGCTAGAGATTCCTTGACTTAACAAGGGGCGTCGGGTAGACCGATTCCTGATGGCGGTGCAACCCACCACCCCGGTCGCCCCGGCGCCGTCGCCGACCTGGGCGCGGCTGGAGGAACAGATCGGTTGGTATGACCGCAAGAGCGCCCAGAACCAGAACTGGTTCAAGCGGCTGAAGATCTGCCAGCTCGTCGTCGCCGCGGCGATCCCGGTGCTGGCGGGCAACTCGGCGCCGGCCTGGCTGGTCGGCTCCGCCGGCGCCCTGATCGTCGTCCTCGAGGGCCTCCAGCAGCTGATGCAGTACCAGCAGAACTGGAGCAGCTACCGCTCGACCTGCGAGCGCCTCAAGCACGAGCGCTACCTATTCCAGGCCGAGGCGGGCCCCTACGCGGGGGCCGACCGCCCCGATGCGCTGCTCGCCGAACGGGTCGAGAGCCTCGTCTCCCAGGAGCACGCCGCCTGGGCCTCCCAGCAGGAGGAGGTCGCGAAGAAGATGGGGGCGGCGGGGTGAGCGGCGAGCAGGCAGCGGGCGGCGCGGCCGCGCAGAAGGTCTTCATCTCCTACCGACGCGAGGACTCCGCCGCCTACGCGGGGCGGATCTACGACGCGATCGTCGCCTGCTTCGGCGAGGACAACGTCTTCATGGACGTCGAGCTCGAGCCCGGCGTCGACTTCGTCGAGCGGATCACCGAGGTGGTCTCCGGCTGCGCGGCGCTGGTCGTGGTGATCGGGCCGAACTGGGCGAGCGCCGCCGACGGCGACGGCACGCCCCGCCTGCACGACCCCGCCGACTTCGTCCGCCGCGAGGTCGGCGCCGCCATCCGCCGCGCCGACGTGACCGTGATCCCGGTCCTCGTCAACAAGGCGACGATGCCGCGCGCCGCGGAGCTGCCCGAGGAACTGCAGCCGCTGGCCCGCCGCAACGCGCTGGAGCTGAGCGATGGCCGCTGGCGCTACGACGTCGGCCGGCTGACGGCGCGGCTGGAGGAGCTGCTCGCCGGGCTGACCGGGTTCACCCACCTGCGACCGGTCACCGAGGAGAAGCCGGCGGCGGAGGGCACCGGAGCGGCGCTTGCCCATGGGACGCCCGCGACGCGCGAGGCACGCGAGGCGCCGGCGGGCAGAACGGAGAAGACGACCGCAGCGGGGCAGGCGCGAGTGACGCCCGGCCGCCTGCTGATCGAGGG
This sequence comes from Actinomycetota bacterium, assembly GCA_048498975.1. Lineage (GTDB taxonomy): Bacteria > Actinomycetota > Thermoleophilia > Solirubrobacterales > 70-9 > VAYN01. Next base: position 10,179 of record JBEHWY010000059.1, read on the forward strand.
CGCGGTGCTCGCCGCCCTCGCCGGCTGGCTCGGCCGCTGGATCGGCGACGGCGCGCCCGACCAGGACGGCACCGCCGGCGTCATCGCCGAACTCGTCCTGCAGCGGCTGCCGATCTGGGGGTTGCTCGGCCTGGCGCTGGCCCCGTGGCTCGGCTGGCGCCTCGGCCGCACCGACCTCGGCTACCTCGCCGTGCTCGGCCTGCTCCTCGGCTTGATCACCGGCCTGCTCAGCGGCCTCGCCTTCGCCCTTCCCCACAAGCTGCCGGACCCCCGGATCCCCAACGACCAGCAGCCCGGCTGGGGCATCCTCTCCCTCGCCATCGCCGGCGCCGGCATCGGCGCCCTGCTCGGAGTCGTCTGGCGCCCCCGGCGGCTGATGATCGGCCTGCTCGGCGGCCTCGCCGGCGGCGTCCTCGGCCGCCTCCTGCTCAACGCCACCGACCCCTTCAGCGAAACCACCTCCGGCTTCGCCCTCTCCTTCGGCATCCTCGCCGCCCTGATCGCCCTCGGCGCCCTCAGCTCCCTCCTGCTACGGAGCCGGCCGGCAGCCAAGGGATAGCTCCCCGACCAGCTGACGGGGCCCTTCACCGCTGCGCCATATCGTGACGCTCTTGTGCGGAGTGACTGCGACATTCACCACGCTATACGTGGTAAATGTCGGACTCGATTTGGTCGCGGCGGTCAAGCGCGGCGTAGCGCGCTGCGGATCAGGCCGCGAAGTTCGCCGTCAGCCACGGCACCAGGATCGCGTTGACCTCCTCGGGCTTCTCCTGCTGCAGCCAGTGGGCGGCGGCGGGGATGACGTGCTTCTCGACCTGGGGGAGGAGGTCCTCCATCCCGTCGGTCGAGCCGCGGGCGAAGAACCAGTCGTCCTCGGCGGTGATCATCAGCGCCGGCTTGTCGATCGTGTAGTTGGAGCCCTGGGCCTCTTCGAAGTCCTTGCGCAGGGCGCGGTACCAGTTGAGGCCGCCGGTAAAGCCGGAGCGCTCGTAGACGTCGACGTAGAAGGCCAGCTCCTCCTCGGAGACGATCGGCTCGCCGAACAGCTGGGGGTCGCCGACGAAGACGCCGACCGGGACTTCGGTGACCTCTTTCGGCGCCGCCTCGAACTGGTCCATCGTGCAGCCGCGGCCGCGCAGCATCGAGCGGAAGGTGTGCTCGACGTCGGCGCCGAGGATGCCCTCCCCCACGCCGGGCTCCTGGAAGGTGGCCATGTAGTGGTTGGGGCCGCGCACCTCGTCGTAGATTTCGATCATGTCCTGGGGCGCTTCCCAGGTGAAGTACGGGGTGCAGAGGCTGCCGAGGCCGAGCACGCGCTCGGGCTCGAAGACGCCCGAGTACCAGGCCGGCATCGAGCCCCAGTCGTGGCCGAACCAGACCGCCTGCTCGATGCCGAGCGCGTCGAGCAGGCCGCTGACGTCGGCGACCAGGTTCTTGACGCTGTAGGTCGAGGCGTCGGCGGGCGCGTCGGTGCCGGCGTAGCCGCGCTGGCTCGGCACGATCACGCGGAAGCCGGCCGCGGCGATCGGGTCGACCTGGTTGCGCCAGGAGAAGGGGTGCTCGGGGAAACCGTGCAGGAGGAGGACGGCCGGGCCCTCGCCCTGCTCGAAGTACTCCATCGTGATCCCGTTGGTCTGGGCGGTCTTGGGGGCGGTGAAGTCCATTGCTTCCTCTCTTCTGGGGACGGGTCGGGTCAGCCGGGGAGGGTGAAGCCGGCGTCGACGCAGAGCGTCTGGCCGGTGACCATGCGTGCTTCCTCGGAGAGGAAGAAGGCGGCCGGTTCGCCGATCTCGTCGGGGTCGAGCGCCCGGCCCAGCGGCGCCCTCTCCCCCGCCGCGGCGGCGATCGCTTCCCACTCCGGGATTTCTTTGAAGAGGTCGGTAAGGACGACGCCGCCGCAGATGCAGTTGGCGCGGATCCCCTTCGGCCCGCCCTCGACCGCGAGGTAGCGGACCAGCGTCTCGATCGCCGCCTTGGCGGTGCCGAAGGCGGCGTAGGCGTCGTAGACGCGGTGGGCGCCGAGGCTGGAGATGGCGACGATCGCGCCGCCGCCGTTGTCGGCCATCGAGGGGGAAGCCGCCTGCGCCAGGACCAGCAGCGAGCGCACGTGTGCGTTCATCGTGTAGTCCCACTCCTGCACTGTGAGGTCGGCGGTGAGGCCGAAGGTGCCGGCGGCGGCGTTGGCGACGAGGTAGCGCAGCGGCCCGAGCGCCTCGATCGCCTCCTCGACCGCGCGGACGTTGTCCTCGGCGACGCCGACGTCGCCCTGGATCACCGCGGCGCGGCGGCCGAGGGCGCGGATCTCCGCCGCCGTCGCCTCCGCCGCCTCGCGGTTCGTCACGTAGGTGATCGCGACATCGGCCCCGCGCCGCGCCGCCGCCAGCGCGCAGGACCGCCCGATCCCGCGCGAGCCGCCGGTGATGAGCGCGTTGCCTTTCAGCTCTCCAGCCATTCCCGCACCGAACCTAGCCGGGGGAGAACGGGCTCAGGGCGAGTCCTTGGAGGGGCCTTGTAGATGACTCCAGGCTCCGACTCAGAACCCCCGTACAGCAAGGGCCAGGTCGATCGCGCCGGGCGGGCGCTCGCCGGATGGTCGGGGCAAACCGTGACGGGCCTCGATAGCGCCCCGCCGCGCGACACACTCGATGCGGTTCGGATCGTCGAGTGGTGGCGGGACCAACACGAGGTTCCGCTTCTACGAGCCGTGACGACTCTTCGTCGCCACCTGGCCGACCTTGGCGATCCGGCGATCGGCCAGCGGCTCAAGCGTGTGCCGACTACGGCGAGGCCGAGCGAGCCGCCGGGTGGCGCGAAAATCCCAACATCGTCCTGCTCGGCTCCGACTCGCTGGAGACGATCAAGAAGACCCACTCCAGCTACTTCATGGGCGACCCGACGGTCGAAGTGATCGCCGCCTAGCGCCGCCCGGCCCGCGCTCAGGCGGGAACGTCGCGGCCCAGCCAGCCCTTGTAGAAGCCCTCGATGTCGGGCAGGTACTCGTGCATGACGGGGTAGCCGGGCGGGACGGCTTCGGTCTCCAGGAGGCGGCCGGAGAGCGGGCAGTAGTACTCGCGCAGCTCCTGCCAGTCGCCGTCGGGGTGGCCGAGCTCGGGGTAGATCTCCTCGTAGAGCTCGTCGCTGTCGCGGACGAACATGGGGACGTGCATCTTCCAGTTCTGGTCCCAGCGGCAGAGGTCGGCGCCGGCGTCGGTGCGGATCACGAGTTCGCCGTCGGTGCGGCGGCGGACGATGTTCATGCCCTCGCCGTAGGGGAGCACGATCGGGTCGTCGTAGTCGACCCGTGACTGCAGCAGGGCGATCCACTTGTCGAAGCGGTCGGGGTCCTTGATCCCCGACTGGATGTCCTTGACGGCGCGGCGGGAGAGCTTCTCGTCGAGCAGGTCGGCGAGGGTCTCCGGCGTCACCGTCGAGGTGATCGGCACCTCGACCTGGTCCTCGGGCAGGAAGACCTCCGAGGCGGCGAGGAAGGCGCGCACCGACTCCTCCGGCGTCACCTTGCCCGGCGCCGCCTCCTGGGTGGCCGTGGTCGGCGTGACCACCTTGAAGTCGAAGTCCTCGGGCAGGTCCCAGAAGCCGCGGAACTCGGCCGCCCAGCGCGGTTCGAGCCGCATCGACTCGGCGAACATCACCTTCACCGCTTCGACCAGGTCTTCGTCGAGGATCCGCTGGCGCTGCTCGGCCCACCACTCCGGCGCCGGCCAGGCGCGCTGCAGGCGGGCGTGCATCAGGCCTTCGCGGTTCTCGACGCCGTAGGCGCGCTCGGCCCAGCGCCGCTGCAGGTGGCCGCCGGCGACGTCCTCCTCGACCCGCTCCACCGGGCGCAGCAGCGGGTCGCCGAGACCGCCGCCGCCGCGGCCGCTGGAGAGGTAGAGATCGCCGGTCTTGACCGCGATCATCATCGTGTAGGGGTCCTGTTCGAGCTGGTGCTCGCCGGCGAAGGCCTGCAGCGCCGCCTCCTCGCCGGAGACGTCGCCGACGGGGTAGGCCTCGCCGGCCGCCGCCTGCTCGAAGACGTCGGAGCCGAACACGTTGTGGACGTAAGCACTCGGCGCCGGGTAGCCGCCGAACAGGCCCGGCGAAGTCAGCATGCCACCGGCGCCGATGTTCTCGATCTCGAAGTCCTGGGTGCCGTTGACGAGCAACAGGGTCTCGAACGAGGAGCCGCCGCGGTGGCGGCCCCAACCGCCGGTGTTTGGCTTGATCCGGCGGCCGAGGTAGACCATCGGCTTGACCAGCTCCCACATCTCGATGTCACCCATGTCCCCCTCGGGGTTGAACACGGCAGCGCCGTAGTCGAGCCCGTCGAGGACGTACTTCGCGCCCTGGCCCTGGGCGCCGATCTCGAAATTCATGAAGCCGGAGATCTGGCCGTACTGGTCGAGCCCGCCGCCCTGGGCGACGTTGCCGGGGACCGTGTACGTGGAGACGATCTCCTCGATGTAGCCGCGCGACTGCAGCGCCCGCGAAACCGCCCGCAGGTAGCCGACCGAGGTGGTGAACATCGGCATCCAGGGGAAGGAGGAGGAGCAGGGCGCTTCGCCCAGGTCCGCCCAGCTGCCCTCGGTCAGCTTCAGCTCGGTCGCGTAGTAGGCGCCGTCGTTGATCTTGTCGTTGCAGATCAGCGTCTGCGTGAAGAGGATCCACTGCATCCCCTGCTGCGCCGACGGGGTCGCGTTGAAGGAGTGCCAGCCCCAGGCGGAGCTGCCGCGCAGGTCGGTGGTCCAGCGCCCGTCGCGGTCGACGACGGCCTCGTAGGAGCCGTGCATGATCATGTCGCGCTGGGCGCGTTTCGGCAGGTTCGCCTTGTTCGCGTAGCGCGCCTCGTTGAAGCCGACCGCGCGGTAGCGGCCCGGCACGAGCAGGCCGCGGACGCGCGACTTGAAGTCCCGCCGGCCGTCCTCGATCGCCTCGCGCATGAACTGCTTGAACGGCGCGTCGCCTTCTTCGAGGACGAGGCGCTCGACCGCGTCGCGGATCATGTGGCAGCCGGCGAGGCGGGTGCGCTCGTCGAGCAGGTAGAGGCCGGGGGCGCGGCTCTGCATCGAGACGCGTTTGGTGTGCCACTGGGCGATCGTGTCGGCTTCGCCGATCTTCATGCAGTGCAGGTCGATGCCGTCGTCGAAGCGGGTCGTCGGGCCCACCGGGACGCCGCCCGGGGTGCTGGCGCCGATGTCCATCACGTGGATGACGCCGCCGGCCCAGCCGAGCAGCTCGCCCTCGTCGTTGGGGTTGAAGATCGGGACGAAGGTCTGCACGTCGGCGTTGTGGACGTCGCCGATCGTCGGCTGGTTGTTGGCGAAGATGTCGCCCGGTTTGATCCCCGGGTTGTCCTCCCAGCCGTTGCGGACCATGAACTTGATCGCCTCCGACATCGTGTGGACGTGGACGATGATCCCGGTCGAGAGGGCGACGTTGTCCCCCTCCGGCGTGTAGAGGGCGAAGCAGATCTCGCCGAGCTCGCGGACGATCGGCGAGGCGCTGATGTTGAGTGCCGTCTCGCGCGCGGTGACCATGCCGCCGCGTACCCGCGAGAAGAGCTTCTCGAAGTGCAGCGGATCGGAGTCCTTCATCGCCAGCTCGCGCAGGCCGTGGTAGTGACCGGTCTGCTCGAAGGCGCTCTCCGACGCCGCCAGCATCTCGGCCAGGGTCTGGCCGTCCCAGCCGATCGGCGGGCTCTGCTCGGGCTCGAGGACGCGGGTCTTGTCGATCGTGGCCATCGGTTCAGGCCTCCTTGTTCTCGAGATGGAAGATGCCGTGCTCGTCGAGCCAGGCGCGGCGGTCAGGTGGGATCGGGAAGGTGGTCGACTCGGCCTCCAGGACCGCGGGGCCCTCGATCGTGTGACCGTTGCGGACGTCGTCCATCTCGTAGACGTCGGTCGTCGCGTAGCCGTCGTGCCACCAGACCTCGCGCGTCTCCTTGACCGGCGGCGAGCCAGATTCCGCGCTAGTGAGGGTCGGCAGGGTCGGCTGCTCGATCGGCACCGAGCCCTTGACGATCGCCTGCGCGACCAGGTAGCCGAGCTCCGGCGAGGAGGCGGCCCGCGCGTACATCCGCGTGTAGGTCGTCTCGAAGGTCTCGATCAGCGCCTTGACGTCCTCGATCGACTCGATCGCCGCCTTCGGCGCGTCGACCTCGATGTCGACCAGCTGGCCGTAGTACTGCATCCGCACCATGTGGGTGAAGGCGACGTCCTCGGCAGCGTAGCCGGACTTGGCGAACTCGTCGCGGACGCGGTCCTCCAGCGCCCGCCAGGCCTGGGTCAGCATCCCGCCCATCGCCACCTTTTCCTCGTCGGCGGCGGTCGGCAGCAGCGGCAGGTCGACCTGGCGGTCGAAGCGGTACTCGAAGTCCGCGCAGGCGCAGCCGAAGGCGGAGAAGCCGGCCGCCCACTCGGGCACCAGCACCTGCTGGTAGGGGACGCCTTTGGTGTAGCCGGCGACGTGCAGGGGGCCGCCGCCGCCGTAGCAGAGCAGGGTGTAGTCGGCGGGGCTGTAGCCCTTGCCGAGGATGCGGCCGACGGCCTCGTTGCGGAGGCTGGTCTCGAACAGCTCGATCACCCCGGAGGCCGCCTGCTCGACGCCGAGGCCGAGCGGGTCGGCGACCTGGCGCTTGACCTCGTGGCGGGCGCGCTCGACGTCGAGCTGGACCTGGCCGCCGAGGAAGTACTCGGGGTTGAGCCGGCCGAGGACCAGGTTGAGGTCGGTGATCGAGGCGGTCTCGACGCCGCCCTCGGGCCAGGCGGTGCCGATCATCGCCCCGGCGGAATCCGGGCCGATCTCGGGCCGGCGCGCGTTGGGGTCGATGCGGACGAAGCTGCCGCAGCCGGCGCCGACCGAGTCGATCTGGACCAGCGGCATGTTGAGCAGGAATTTCGCCATGTCCGGCGTCGTCGTCACCTCGTAGCGCTTGCCGGTCAGCAGCGCGATGTCGAACGAGGTGCCGCCGATGTCCGTGCACAGCACGTTGTTGAGGCCGATCCGGTCGGCGAGCCAGCGGGCGCCGACGACGCCGCCGATCGGGCCGGAGACGAGCGTCGTCGCCAGCTGGTCGGCGTCGATCGAGATCGTGCCGCCGTGGCTCGCCATCACCCGCAGCTCGAAGGCGGCACCGCGCTCCTTGGTGCGGTCGCGGACGGCGCGCAGGGTGCCGCGCGAGGGCTCGGCGGCGTAGGCCTCGATCACCGTCGTGTTGAGGCGCGGGAAGTCGCGGCGGCTGGGGTAGAGCTCGGAGGAGACGAAGACCGGGCAGTTGCCGTTGACGCCGCGCTTGGCCTTCTCCTCCTCGACGATCTCCTTCACCCGCTGCTCGTGGGCGGGGTTGCGGTAGCTGAAGATCAGCGAGACGACGATGCCCTCGACGTCGTCGTCGAGCAGCTGGGCGACGCCTTCGCGGACGTCCTCCTCGCGCAGCGGCAGGACCTCGTTGCCGAAGAGGTCGATGCGGCCGCGGACGCCGTGGACGCGCTCGCGGGGGACCAGCGGGTCGTTGTGGTGGTGGGTGGCGATGTGGAGGCGGTCGGCGTAGGAGAAGCCGAGGTAGGTCTGGATCCCGCGCTCCATCTGCAGGCTGTCCTCCTGGCCGGCGGTGACGAGGACGCCGACGCGGCGGCCCTTGCGGGTCAGCAGCCGGTTCAGCATCGCGGTGCCGCTGAACACCGCGGACTGGATGCGGGGGAAGGCCTCCTCGGGCGTCGAGTCCCACTGGCGCATCGCGTCGTCGGCCGAAGCCATCAGGCCCACCGACTCGTCCTGCGGGGTGGTCTGCGCCTTGCCGACGACGAAGGCACCGCTGTCGTCGACGATGAAGGTGTCGGTCATGGTTCCGCCGGCATCAATCGCCAGCACGCGTGGATCGTGCTCTCTCTGTCCCATGTGCCGACCGTACGCCGAGCCCGCCGCCGTGTCGTCGGTTTCCCCAACCGATCACGGAATCGCTCTTTGTGGTGAGACCACAAAGCGACTAGCTTCGGGAGGTGAACCCGCCGAGCGCGATCGCCGCCCCCGCCCGCAGCCGGGCCGAGATCGAGACGATCGTCGAGACGGTCAGCGCCGAACTCGACGCGATCGCCGCCGCCCTCGCCGACACGATCCACCAGCACCTCGAGGAGCTCGACGAGGACATGCGGACCTGGACCCTGCAGAGCACCCGCGCCAACCTCGGCGTGATGGTCTCGCTGCTGCGCGAAGGGGACGACCCGCGCTCGGCGACGGCGCCGCCGGAGGCGCTCGGCTACGCCAAGGAGTACGTCGTCCGCGGCCTCGACTTCGTCCTCCTGCAGCGCGCCTACCGCACCGCCCAGGGGGTCTACTCGGGGATGATCCTCGAGCGCCTGCGCCAGATCACCGACGACGCCGACCACCTGGCCGACGCGATGGGCTACTTCAACGCCTGGATCTTCGCCTGGATCGAGACGATCGAGCGCCAGCTGACCGACGTCTACATGGCCGAGCGCGAGCAGTGGGTGCGCGGCGCGGCGGCGATGCGGGCGGCCGAGGTGCGGGCGATCCTCGCCGGCGCGCCGGTCGACGTGGCCGCCGCGAGCCGCCGGCTCGGCTACGAGCTCGACCGCTTCCACGTCGGCTACGTAGTCTGGAACGAGACCGCGATCGACTCGCCGGGCGAAGGCCAGGCGCTGTTCGGCGAGATGGAGCAGGTCGCGGCGGCGGTCGCCGAGAGCCTCGGCGCGCGAGCGCCGCTGACCGTCGCCCAGGGCCGGCACCTGGCCTGCTGGGCGGGCCGGCGCGAGCCCCAGCACCTCGCCGACCTGCGCGTGCCGCGCGGCGCCGGCCGCGGCATCTCGGTCGCGGCGGGGACGCCGGCGGCCGGGGTCGAGGGCTTCGTGCTGAGCCATCGCGAGGCGCTGGCGGCGCGGCGCGTCGCCCACCTGCGCGGCGACCGCGCCGCCCGCGTCGCCTTCCCCGACGTCGCGCTGGAGGCGCTGATGGTCGACGACGCCGAGGCCGCCCAGCGCTTCGCCGCCCGCGAGCTCGGCCCGCTAGCCGCGCGCGATGACGCGACGATGCGCCTCGCCTCGACCCTCGCCGTCTTCCTCGACGAGGGCGCCAGCTTCGTCCGCGCCGCCCGCCGCCTCGGCGTCCACACCAACACCGTCACCTACCGCGTGCGCCGCGCCGAGGAGCTGCTCGGCCACCCGGTCGGCGAGCGCCAGCTGGAGCTGCGGATGGCGCTCCGCCTGGCACGCCTGATCGACGATTCTGCGGCTTGATTCCTACCCAGCGGTACCGCTGTATGTATACACAGACCCGTTTGTTTCAATCAAGCTGATCCAAGCGGCTGTTTCGGTCGAAGATAGGGGCGTGGACCCCACCGAAGCCCTCAACCACCCCCTCCGCCGCCAGATCCTGCGGACGCTGATCGCGAGCGACCGGGAGCTGAGCCCGAGCGAACTCGTCGCCGCCACCAACGGCACCAGCGTCAGCCTCGTCAGCTACCACGCCAAGGTGCTCGCCACCGCCGGCGCCGTCGGCTACACCCCCGCCGGCGGCGCCGACGAAGGCGAGGTCCGCTACCACGCCGCGCCCCCGAACCCCGAGACCCTGGCGCTGCTCGAAGCAACCCGCGACGAGGACGCCCCGCCCCCTGGCTGAAGCAGGCGCGCCCCCACAGGGGCGTCAATGCTTCAGCCCCTACTCGCAGAA